>NZ_BBCC01000016.1 GCF_001311845.1 Desulfosarcina cetonica JCM 12296
TGCGTTGCCTTCGATATGGGCTTGACAAAACCTGAAAAAGCAATAAATTGAAATTCCTTATGGGAGATATCTCGTAAAGAGCCAATACTCGCAAACCCGACGATAGCTTGCATCTATCCTGCAGACCCGGCAAGCTACTGTGTCCATTATACCGATAACCGGTTAGAGGAAAGGTTGAAAATGGCCCAGAACATCATCATTGTTGGCGGCGTGGCCCTCGGTTCCAAGGCGGCCTGCCGATTCAAAAGGCTGGAACCAAAATCCCACGTTACGATCATTGACCAGGACCGATACATTTCCTACGGCGGTTGCGGCATTCCCTTTTACGTCTCCGGGGATGTCAGCGACGTCAATGATCTGCGCAAGACAAGCTTCCACATGGTTCGTGATGAAGCTTTTTTCCATAACTGCAAAGATATCGATGTGCTCACCCAAACCCGGGTGGAGAAAATCGACCGAGAAAATAAAACGGTTCAGATCCGCCGTATGGACGGCTCAACCGACACCCTGGCCTATGATCAGCTGGTCCTGGGAACCGGCAGCCGGCCCCGCCGTCTCCCCATCCCGGGCATCGATCTGCCGATGGTCTATACCGCGGCCAATCTCAACGATGCCCAGGCGATCAAGGAGGTGGTCACCAAGGGTCAGGTCGAACGGGCCGTCATTATCGGGGGTGGATTCATCGGCCTTGAAATGGCCGAAGCGCTTGCCGACATGTGGGAGGTGGAAACCACCGTTGTCGAATATTGCGACCAGATCATGCCCGGGTTTGTCAGTTCCATGTTCGCCCGCATGGCCCAGCAACAAATGGAGCAGCACGGCGTTCATTTTTATATTTCCGAAGAGGTCAAGGCCATCGAGGGCACGGACACGGTGGAAGCCGTGGTGACCAACAAACGCCGCATCGAAGCGGATCTTGTGATCATGTCCGTAGGTGCCATTCCCAATGTGGATCTGGCACGTGATGCCGGCCTGCAAATCGGCAAAACCGGAGCCATTGTGGTGGATGAATATCTGCGGACGACGGATCCGGTGATCTACGCCGGCGGCGACTGCGCGGAGATCCGTAATCTGGTCAGCGGCCAACCCGCCTATTTCCCCTTGGGCTCCATGGCAAACCGACAGGGCCGGGTAATCGGGACCAATCTTGCCGGCGGTAAGGCCGTATTCAAGGGTGCTGTTGGCTCCTTTGTGGTAAAAACCTTCGAGGCGGCACTGGCCGGCGCCGGTTTGAGCCTGAGCAGTGCGTTGAAGGCCGGCTTCGATGCCGTCAGCGTCCAGGTTGCCCAATTGGACCGTGCTCATTTTTATCCGGGCAAGGCGATGATGCACCTGGAACTGGTCGTGGAAAAAGAGACCCGCCGTGTTCTGGGAATTCAGGGTTTTGGCGACCAGGGCGACGCGGTGGTCGGACGGATCGACACCGTGGCGGCGATCCTTGAGGACCGTCCCACCATCGATCGGATCAGCAATATGGAAGTGGCTTACTCACCACCTTTTTCGTCGGCCATGGATATTCTCAACGCCTTGGGCAATACTGCCGAGAACATGCTCGACGGACGCTACCGTCCCATCAATGCCGAGGAATTCGCCGAGAAATGGTCCTGTAACGGCGACGGCGATGAGTGCCTGATTCTCGATTGCCGGGCAAGGCAGGATGGCGAAGCGTTTGCCCAAAAATACCCAGACCGCTGGATCAATATTCCCCAGGACGAACTGCGGCAGCGCGTCGGCGAAATCCCGCCAGGCAAAAAATTGATTCTGCTCTGCAACACCGGGGTGCGCTCTTATGAAGCCCAACTCAACCTGAAAGAGATGGGCCGGGATGACCCCTTGAGCGTGCAGGGCGGCATCGTCACCCTGAACAAATGTGGCCTGGATCTATAACGCGCCCCCTTAACCGTCTTCAAGGATGCCCCATGACAAACCAGGAAATACCGCAACTGGCGACTTTCATCGAAGAATGGCAGGATACGGAAGAAAAAACAAAGCTGCTTTTTTGCGTTTGAAAACCGCCCTTGAACAAAAAGAAGGTGTCTCGCTCGACTTCATTCCAAGGCCGGGAGTAACCTACTCCCTTCGCGCAACGCATGCCATGCAAAAGGAGAAACCCCTATTTGTCATGGTTGATGTGATTGAGGATGCACCGCGATGGCTGTCGGTCTGTTTTTATGGCGACATGATTTCCGATCCGGAAGACATGGGCGACTTCGTCCCGGAGGGGTTGCTGGGAGAAGATGCCATGTGCTTCGATATTGACCGTTGGGACGACCATTTGATCGCCTATGTGGAATCGCGGATGGACGAAGCCTGGCAGTATGCCGGTACCCCCTAATTCACTCAGGCTATGATTTTAAGCCTATGATAAACGGCGCTTCGCGTCGCTTATCATAGGCTGCCGCCTCATTTGAATACACAAGCCCGCGAACAGCCGGTGCAGCCGGTGGGCCGGTTAAGCCCCACCCTCGAGCGTATAGTAGGCCTGCCCTTGGCAGGCACTGCAAATCGGGCCGCACTTGAGGTTGTAGGACTCTCCGCATTTCTCACAGATACCGGTTTTTTTCCTTGGAAAGACATTGTCCGGCGACACAATGCGAACCTCGCGAACCCCGATCAATTCACTGCGCGCTTCGAAAAACGCCTCCACCAAATCCTCAAAAAGAGGGGACTCACCGATGCGCTGGGCAGGGTTGAACCAGTCGTTGATCAGGGGCCACTTGGGCACCACATCGGCAATCACCCAGGTACGCACACCCTTCATGGTCTCGCGATTGTAGGCGGTCAGGGCAAATTTGCCCCAGTCGTAAACTTTCATCCGCCCGTTGCCGGTGGTGCACGAGGTGAGCACCTGAACGGCATCCGGCAAACAGGTAATGGTTTCAACGGCAACCACCAATTCCGGCGATTCCGGTACTTTCGCAATGGCCGTGTCCAGCATCAGCGATCCGACGATGATGCCCGGCGCCGTGCGCCGTGAAAATCCTCCATGTCATAAACAAATTGATCGAAATCCATTCCGCAAATCATTTTTTTGCTCATCACGCGCTCCTGGTTTTGGGCTTATTCTCGGAACAGGTTAAAAAATCGGCGGTTAAAATGCAAGGTGCTTTCCATCTTTTTTATGCATTTTTCCACGCCGATGCCGATCAATACTTTAATTTCGATCACCATGCAGAACCTTCAGTTTGGCGTCGATCAACTGCTGGTGCGAAAGGCGCAAAAGATGGGATAGCTTATTCATCAGGTAATGCTCATATTGGTCCATTTTACCGTCGACATAGACCACCCGCCAGAGCCTTTCGATCAGCTTTTCCTTTTCCGCATTGCTAAAGTGGTCATTGATCACCCGGGCAAACTGCCACAGATCCACGCTCTCTTTCAGCGCGCGATCGGCTTCGGCGATCAAGGCATCGATATCCTTGCGGGCAAGCCCGTATTTTTGGGTCAGAAGGCCAATCACCTGGGCGGTCTCCTTTTCGCTGAAGGTACCATCGATCCGTCCCATTTCCAGAAAAAGGGCGCCCACCGCCACGAGCAGTTCATGCTCTTGGTCTGCCGTTGCGCCATTGTTTCCGTCGGTTGACCCAACATGGAGCAAATGATTTAATAATTTCATCATTGTATTCACCTCAATCATCGTTTGGTCTATGTGGCATTATAAGCGTATCGGCCGGCTTGTCCAGCCGGAGCCGACTCCCGTGGCAAAATCCTCTCCAGCACCAGAAGGATGGGCGATACCCCGGCAACATTTTTTCAAGGGTGAACGGGTATCGATAATTCCGGATTGCAAAAAAGGCAAAAAACGGATCTAATCCAGAGCAGCTCCAGCGAGAGCACCCAGAAATCAGCCACACGGGATTCATTTTCGCGCCCACCACCCCAACTTCGTATGTAAGGAGGTACCATGGACAGAAAATCGGTCATGGAAATGTTCAACAAGAAAACGCGTATCGGTGCATTGGCCACATCCAACAAAAATGGCGACGTCAACTCGGCGGTGTTCGGATCACCACGGATGATCGATGAAGACACGATCATCATGGCCATTGGTGACAATCGTTCCTTTCAGTACCTTCAGGAAAACCCCAAGGCAAGTTTCATCGTCCTCGAACCTGGGGGATCGCCGGCGGAATGGAAAGGCGCACGGCTGTACCTCGAGGTCGAAACATTTGAACGATACGGCGAGGTGCTGGACTCGTTCCGGGAAGCCATTCGTAAAATGGCCGGCGACAAGTCAGCCAACGCCATCGTTGCCGCCATTCGGTTCAAAATCACCGATGTCAGACCGCTGATTGCCCCGTTGAGCTGACGCGTCTTGGATTGCGGCATAGCGGACGCCGCGTGCATGAAATGGATCGCGATTGGCTTGCGGCCATGTTGTTTTCCACTTTTGCCCGCGACCGAAAAAGCAGGCCGCATATTACCATTTGGTAATTTTCCCGTCAGCTCGTCGCAACCTGAACGGGATATGGTGCGAGGCATTGACAGGCCTAAGCCAGCCTGCCAATGCTGCCTTCTTCCTTGATGGACCGGACCACCGATACTTCGGGGTCCGGTACCTACCTTGGCGGCAGGTATCATTCACCCAGCGAAAGGGCGAAACACCATGTCGGCAAAAAGCGATTACGTTGACCAGATGATTGAGGAAATTCTGACGGACATAACGCTCAAGAACCCCACCCCCAAGGCGAACGATTTGAACGCCGCCCAAATGGATGGTATTTTCAATAGCCTTTTCGAGGATGAGGATGCCACCAGCAAGGCGGTCATGCATAAAATCTGGAGCGAGCTTCAGACGATGCATCTTAAATGATGCGTCAACGATAGCCTTTTCTCATGCGGCGTCCTGCCGCTGGCGCGTGGCGATAGCCATCGCTAACTAATGAGATGGCGCGCATGGAAAGGCGCCGGCAAGAAACTTTTCCTAGGCAAACGTAAAGCGGTTGACCAATTCTTTCAAGTATTCGGACTTTCGATTCATATTTCCGGAACGCGTGTTGACTTGGCCATTTTGTCGCGACATGTGATCAGCCGCTTTATTTACCGTCGTAATCGTTTCAAGGATATTCTCACTGGCGGCGGCGCTATCTGAAACATGGGCCGATGCAGTTTGGATGCTCCTGGAGGCCTGACCAATATTATCCGTAATGCCATGGGTGGACTCGGATTGGGTCTTCATGATCGCTTCAATATTGGAAACGATATCATTAACGCGCGTAATGGTTTGGGATACCTTCTCGATGGTATCCACGGTGCTGCCGGTCGATTGCAGAATATCCTGATTCTTTTGTTTTATCTTTTGGGTTGAATCAGCGGTTTGTTTGGCCAGCGCTTGATCTCATTGGCCACAACGGCAAATCCCTTCCCGGCTTCACCGGCTCGGGCGGACTCGATGGTGGCATTTAACGCCAGCAGATTGGTTTGTTCCGAAATTTCAGCGATGCTTTCGGTGATGGCCTGGATATCGTGCGTCGCCTGGCTCAGCCGGTTCATCATCTCCGTGGCCGTACGGGTCTGCAAGACCGCGTCCTCACTGATTTGATGGGCTTCGGTGGTTCGTTTTACGATACTGGTAATGGCCGTATTCATTTCCTCCGTTGCCGAGGCGACCGTTGCAATGTTGGATGACGCGTCTTCATGGTGAGGGCCACGGAACGCATGCTTGAATTCATCACCGAAGCCGCCTCCGCGGCTGTCTTTGATCGTCTGGACATCTGGTCCGAATCCTCGG
Organism: Desulfosarcina cetonica JCM 12296; assembly: GCF_001311845.1. GTDB lineage: Bacteria > Desulfobacterota > Desulfobacteria > Desulfobacterales > Desulfosarcinaceae > Desulfosarcina > Desulfosarcina cetonica. The sequence goes on from NZ_BBCC01000016.1 coordinate 5,732, forward strand.
ACATCTTTCCGGACATGTCGGATAGATCGGAGGAGGATTCACTCAGCATAACCGCATTTTCGGCGATGTTCTTGACCATCTCCTGAAGCTTTTCGACGAAGATGTTGAAGGAAATCGCCAGACTTCCGATTTCGTCCGCATGGGCCACTTGGATCCGTGCGGTCAAATCGCCCTCACCTTCGGCAATATCGTGCAATCTGAGATTAATTTTTCTCAGTGGCGCACCGACAAGTTTCTTGACTAAAAAATGCATGGCGACGGCAAGTACCAAAACGATGCCGCATAACGAAAAAGCAGCGCTTTTCAACGCGGTGCTCTTCATGGAGGAGAGGATTCCCGCCGCTTGGGTTTCCGCCGTGGTGATCGCCGCTTTGGAAAAACGAAAATGAACGATGCCCCCAATGTCATCCCGGTTCCAATCGGTATGGCAGCGGATACAGTCGTTGCTGACCCGAAGCGGCTTGTAGATTTCGACATCATCCTGATTCCATTTCAAAAGCATTTCAGGCTTGTCGAAGAGCTGTGTCTTTACGTCTTCAGGGATAGCTGTAGCCAGGAGGCGCCGATCCGTTGAGTGCGTGACCACGCCCTTTCGGTCCTGCAACGAAAATTCCAGCAACCCTTCCAACTGGCGCTGATCTTCCAACAGCCGAGAGAACTTTTCCATCTCCCCTCTCTCGAGGGAACCGGCGACAGCATGGTTTACCGAATAAAAAATATTCTTTGCCGCCCGCTCCTCCCGGTCACGCATCACTTGGAGATTCGCGGCTGAAAAGGCAGAGACCGCATGGGTCATCTTTTTGTATTGAATGATCTGGGCGATGGCGATTACTAAAATGAGCAGTAAAACTTGAAAAAAGATGAGTTTTGTTTGCAGTTTCATTTAGCTATCTCTAGGGGGAAGGAATTTGGCACATTTGGGTTATCGATAAAAGGGAATGCTATTACATTTTCTCATTCATACGATAAAAAGCGAACTTTGCTTCTCGAGCAAAATCCTTTGACGTACAACCAATACATGGGGCTCCGGCGTTAATGCAGCAATTGGTACCGGCATTCCATAGCCGTGTGGTACAATCCGCATGGGTCGTCGGTCCAACGCAACCCAACTTGAAAAGGCAGCCCTCGTCACCATAGTTACGCGCAAACTTCTCGCGTTCATAATCGGCGAATCGGGGGCATTGGTCATGAATCCGGCGGCCATAGAAAACCCGCGGACGATATTGGTCATCCAATTCGGGAATCCCGAATTCAAGCACATGAACCAAGGTGCCCACGATCCAATCCGGGTGTGCGGGGCATCCGGGAATCGATATGATGGGCTTGGCAATCTGATTCGATTCCAGAAATTCCGGGACACCGATGGCACCGGTGGGATTGTTTTCAGCAGCGGGGATGCCACCGCTGGCCGCACAGGTGCCCACCGCGACAATGGCCGTCGCACCTTGAGCGGCCCGCAAGATTTGCGTCGTGACCGGTTCGCCGCCAACCACACAAGCCTCGGGCATTTTCAGGGGCACGCTTCCCTCGACCACCAGAATATACCCGCCCTGGGCAATACTCGTGTTGAGCACCTCCATGCTCACATGGCCCGTGGCTGTCGAGAGCGTGCTATGGAACACCAGCGAGATATACCCGGTCAAAAGATCCGCGGGGGTGGGATGATCTGAATTAAGAAGCGAGACGGAGCATCCGGAACAGCTCTGCGCTTGCAACCATAAAAGTGGCGCATTGCCCTGGGAAAGTTGGCTCAAGGCCTCGGCAACCTTGGGAGCAGCCGCGGGTGACAGGCAAAGCAAGGCAGCCAACCTTGCCCCGGCTTTCATAAATTCTCTACGGGTACAAACGGTCATGCCTTCTCCTTTTCGATGCTAATGCACCGCACAGGCAATACATGGATCAAAAGAACGAACCACCCGCGTGGCCTCGATCGGGTTCTTCTCATCGGCAATCGGGGTCCCGACAAGGGCCTGCTCCACGGCGCCGGGTTGATCCCGGCGGTCCCGCGGTGAACAGTTCCAGGTGGTCGGCACCACACATTGATAACGGTCGACCTTGCCGTTATCGATTTCCAGCCAGTGGCCCAAGGCCCCGCGAGGGGCTTCGGTGATTCCCACGCCCACGGCTTTTGCGGGGATGGTGAAGGCCGAGCAAGAAGGCTCCCCGGGACGTAAGGCGTCAACCCATTCCGCGCAACGATCGGCCACGACCTTGCACTCCAGCGCGCGTGCAGCATGGCGCCCCATCGTGGACATCAAATCACCCGTCGTCAGATTCAATTCACCCAGCAACCGATCTATCAATGGGCGCACGGAAGCGGGCTGATCCCGATGATAGGCGACCAACATCCGCGCCAATGGCCCCACTTCGACAACCTGACCGCCGTACCGCGGAGCCTTCAACCAGGTATAGGCGCCCTCCTTTTTCGGCCAGGGCTTGGTTTCCCCCCGGGTTGGAGCGAGTTCATCCGCCCCTTGATAGAAAGCATGGGTTGGATCCTCGGTAATCAACATCGGATCGAAGTCGCCCAACTGGCCGTTGATGAGGACGCCCGAAGGGAATAGACGGCGATCATCTTGGTTGGATTCAGGGAAGACTCCGTATGCCATGAAATTGGCCGGTCCTCGGCCGATCCGGAAATAATCGGGGAACGCCTTGGCAACCGCGACCACGTCGGGCAGATAATGATGATCGATGAACGCCCTTAACTTGTGTAGCATGGACCGGTAAGCGCCAATATTTTGGGCGGTTACTTTTTCGGTAACCCCTCCGGGAACAAGGCTGGCCACATGGGGCATTTTACCAGAAAAAAGGGCGCCCATTTTCTGGGCCAGCGCCCGCATTTCCAAGGCCTCCAGGTAGTGCCGGATGGCGATCAGATTCAATTCCGTATCCTGGAGATAGGCGCCTTCGTACCGCGGCAGAAACGGGGCGGCCGGATAAAGGGCCTGGGTTTTCCCCTGGGCACGCAACCAGGACTTCAAATCTTGTAAGGCAGGATCTTGCCCCTGGTATTGAGCAATAGCGGCAATATCCACGAAATCGAGTGCGGCCAGATGATAGAAATGAATAATATGAGATTGGATATAATTGGCACCCAAGATCAAATTGCGAAGCAACCGGCCATTTTCAGGCAAGTGGATGCCATAGGCCTGGTCTTGGGCCAGGATTGATGCCATCCCATGGGACACAGGGCATACACCACAAATACGTTGGGTAATCTGTTGGGCATCCAGCGGATTCCGACCTTTAAGGATGACCTCAAACCCACGAAACATCTCACCCTTGCTATGGGCTTGGACGATTTGATGGGACGCCACATCGATACTGATGGACAAATGACCCTCGATGCGGGTAATAGGGTCGATTACGATACCTTTAGACATTGTGACTTCTTCTCGTTTAGCAATTGGGTTATATGCTCATTTGGTGGTTAGGCGAAAAAGTAACAATTGTTGGTAGCGTTATTCGGTCTTTTTCCTCCAAACTGAAGGATGGCACGTGCTTTTTCGTATATCTGCATCATTGCCGCGTTGGGGTGGAACGATCGTCTGGGCCATAGGGATCGTTTTTTTGACACTGGGCGGAAATATCTATTGACAATCTGACCAATTTCGCTTATTTTCTGTTTTTCAAAAATTGATGCGGGGTGGAGCAGTCTGGTAGCTCGTCGGGCTCATAACCCGAAGGTCGTTGGTTCGAATCCAGCCCCCGCTACCATCTGAACAGACGGCTCGAAAGGAACGTTGTCATTGACGGCAACCCTTTCGAGCTTTCTTTTTAGGACCGCATAATTCTTCATAGCTTTATCCTCCGTAGCAATTTTCAGGATTCCAGCCAAATCGCCGTAAAGATCGATGGATAGCTCTTTTCGGCCTTCTTTTGGGGTGAGTACGATTTTTTCGATTAAACCCCTGACATGTTCTTTTGCTTCGCCAGCCTGTCCGCCTTTCAGGGATTTTCGAAGTCCGGTAACGGCCTGTCGATAACGAAGGGCCATAGCCGGATGGATCAAAGGACGGACCTCATGGCTCTCGCTTTCAATTCTTTTTTGCAACTCCTCCTTTCTTTGTGAAATCTGTTCCAGCTCATCTTTGATAAGCTCTGCAGGCACACCATCCTTGATGGCCTGGATGATGTTGGCTTTTTCCTTTTCCAGCTTAGCCAGTTCGGCTTTTTGCCCGGAAATGGCCTTTCTTTGGGTTGCCCTGAGCTGGTTCAGGCTTTTCTGGTATTCCTCGCAAAACACCTGGACCAGCTCGTCACGCATGAGATGCGTCTCAAGGGCTTTTAATACGGCATCTTCCAGGACATCAGCCTTGATCGTGATCTTGTTTGAACAAACGCACGTGCCCTTATTCCTGGAGGTTGAGCACCCATACCTGTCGGTATTGATCTTGGAATAGCCACCGGAACATTGACCGCAGACCAGCAAACCTGAAAGCAGGTATTGAGGGCGCTTTTTTGCGCCAAGAGGGCCGCTTTTTTTATCCAGGGCCTTTTGCCGCGCCTTGGCGGCATCCCATAATTCCTGCGGCACAATGCGAAGCTCCGGCAGCTCTTTCCTGATCCATTCGCTTTCCGGGTTGAACCGGGGCACGCGGCGACCGGTTTCAGGGTTCTTGATGAAGCGCTGACGGTTCCAGACCAGCTCACCGATATATAAATCGTTGTTCAAAATCCCCGTGCCACGCCTGCGATTGCCGTTAATGGTCGATTGCGCCCAGGTCTTGCCGGACGGGCAGGGAATACCTTCTTTATTCAGGCTCGCTGCAATGGCTTTGGGGGATTTGTTCTCATAAGCGTATTCCTTAAAGATGCGCCGGACGATCTTAGCCTGATCTTCGTCAATTTCCCGCTCTCCCCTTACGGCTTCACCGGCTGCATTGAATTTTCGGGCGACCTTATATCCATAGGCCAGACCGCCGCCGGATTTGCCTTTTTCCACCCGACCCCGAAGGCCGCGCCTGGTTTTATCGGCCAAGTCCTTCAGGAACATGGAATTCATGGTCCCTTTAAGGCCGATATGCAGCGATGAAATTTCCCCTTCAGACAGGGTAATGATTTTGATCCCGGCAAATTCCATGCGCTTGTAAATCCCGGCAATGTCCTCCTGGTCGCGGGAAAGCCGGTCGAGCGCTTCAGTGAGCAGGATGTCAAACTCACCATTCAGGGCCGCAGAGAGCAGGGACTGAATACCAGGGCGCATGAGCGATGCGCCGGAAATCCCGGCATCGGTGTAACAATTCACGATCTTCCATTTTTTCGCCGCTGCCATTTCCGAACAGATACGGATTTGATCCTCAATTGAGGAATCACTTTGAAGATCACTGGAATAGCGGGCGTAAATGCTAACGCGTTTCTTCATGAGCACTACCACCTTGATTTCGAATGATTGATTGTCGGTAATCCTCTTCGGCAGCCTGACGTGCCAGAAGTTTGACCAGTTGGATTACAGCTTCATTGGATAATGTCCTAATATGACTCATATTTATGGAAATATCCAACGGTTTTTGAGCGTCATTCGAGATCAAGCCTATATTTGTTTTAGACTTGCTCATAGCGCCACAGTCTTTAAAAGAGACAGCGAGGGCAACTGTGTTGCTCTCGCTGTCAGGTTTGGGCGCATATGAGTTTGTATAATGAGAGCATATGTACGCCATATGAAAAGGGGGCGGCGTACACATACAAACTCATCGTCACAAGAAAAAAGAGCATTCGGGGCAGCTATGCCCAAAGATGCTCTCATACACTCTATAGTAGACTCAAAATGTTTAATAAAAAGTAAATTGCTGCGCTGTAAGCCGCAGAATATATTAGTTTTTGTTAAATTAGTACTTGTGATGTTCGGTTTTCTCATTTTACCTCACCGCTCCAATCACAAGACGCAGCATGAACCAAATGCCCAGAATCGAACCAACCCACCGCGCAGCATCGACGCTGCAAAGCTGCTTTAAAATGGCCGCAACGGCTATCAGGAACAGTCCAAAGCAGGCATGCTCAAGAATACTTGGGCGCAGCCTCGATCCTGATGGGAGGTGCGCTCCTCGGGCCAGGTCCGGTGCGGTATTCTTTGCCGCCATCATGCGCCGCCAGGTCAGGCAGCGATGCCAGGCTTCATCGACCCATAAAGCAGGGCCCACGGGCAGGAATGATAGAGGTAATATTTCCAGATCGGGGCGTAAGGCACTTTCCCGGCCATTACGCCCCAGGCCCCGTAAGCAGCGGCACAAAGTAGCAGGATGTTTATCCAGGCGCGAAGAAACATCTTTCTAACCTCCCTCAAAAACCCGGTCCAAAACGCCGCCGATATCCAGGCCCTTTCTCATGAAATCCACGGGACGGGATAAAGGCCTGTCAGCATAATGAGGATGGATGTCAAAAACAGGCCGACCACCTTTCCCGCGATAGCGCCGATCCAGGAAATACGCAGTCTTGAAACAGGCAACCGGATGAGCATGCGCCAGGATCAGAATTTGCGCCGCCGGATGCATGGTGGTGACTTCATCAGGCGTGATGAGCTTGCGCGTAATCAAGCTGTCCTCACGGCTCAAATATGAGGGGTCAGAAAACAGCTCTGCGCGTTTTTCGGCGCTGCGCTCGGACAGGGATTCAATTGTGGTCACGCCACAAAGCCGGGAGGTGTATTCGGCGGTCATCAGATCAGTGGTCCCGAAAATCTGAATCACGCCGCTATTGGCAATAAAGGTCTGCCAGCGCTTTTCGTAAAGGTCCGCAAGCTGGTTGAAGTCCTGGACGATCATATGGAGCTGCATGCCATATCCGGCCATCAGACCATAGGCCGTCTCGATTGAATCCAAACGGCCTAATGCTGCAGCTTCCTCGATTAAAAAATAAACAGGCGGGTTTGGCTTGGTCTTAAACCGGGTGACAGCGGTAATGGCGATACTGATCAGCATTCGCAGGAAACGGTTATAAGTGTAGAGCCGCCCTGCAGGCAGAACGATGAAGACATCAAGCTTGCCTTGCTCCAGCTCCTCAAAGGAGAAATCCGATTTTGCCAAAGCGCGCTGGATTTTTGGACTTTCAAGGAAGTGGGTATTTTGCTGCGCTGTCGATATAACGCCGGAGCGTTCTTTTTCTGCCTTGTTCAATATTCTGGCTGCTGCCGAGCGCACCGCCTCACTGCGGCTCTGAGCCATGCCCGGATGGACAAGGCGCAATTTGTCATCTTCTCCCTTTTCGAATTTGCCGCTAACCATGGTTTCAAAATCGCGCCTGGAGAGATTGAGCAGCCGTCGCACCTGAGCCAGATCGCGGGATTTCTTATCAGTAGGCAGGAGCACCAAAGGCGTGGCCGCAACGTATTCAGTAAGTCCTGAAATGAACGATCTGGCTTCTTCATCCCAATGGGGTTCCCTGGTGTTGCGATCCCTGACAAGAGCGCTGGCAATGAGCATCGCATCTTCAACAAAATCGTCATTGTCAGGATCAAGCCAGTCCAGCACATTGATGCGAGCCGGGGTCATGCCCAGCCTTGAACAAACCATATCCCAGGGATCGATGATGACCACCTTATGCCCCAGAACATCACGCCGGTAGCGGGCAGCAATTAAGGACAGCTCACCATCCTTGACATCGATGGCCACCAGCGGCCCGCGATGCTCAAGGCAGCGCGGCATGCTTGCGGTGAGGAGTTTGCCGCTCCTGGTCGGGGCCACCGTCAAGAGATGGCGCTGCGTGCTTGACGTGATGGTAAAGCTTGCAGCCTGCCTGTGTTCAGGGAAACCATAGCCCAGAAATATCTTGCCGTTCTCGCCGTAGTGACGGCGTTTAAGATGCGCCTTATCCGCCCATCGCGCCGAGCCGTGAAGGCCCGGATCGCGGGCGTAAATCCGCGCCTGGAGGAGGCTGTTATTTTGTTTTTGCATTACGAACCTCCTTTACAGGGGCGCACCTCAAGGACTTTTTGCGTTCCATAGGCCGTGCTCAAAGAATGGAAATACTGGTTCAGGTTGGCTTTCAGGTCAGTGGTGGATTGCAGGAAGGCATCGGCCAGACCGATCAGGGGGTGTTCGTACTTTTCGCCCAGGAAATAAACAAAGGTCAGGACGTCCTTTTTGGCCGTGAGCAGCTTTTGTTTCATCTCCTCATCAGGCTCTATTTGCCCATCGGTGATGAGGATGACGGCTTTTTGATAATCCCTGAAATAATCCTGCGCGAGGTTCTCATAGGCCCCCAGAAGAGGGGCATATAAATCTGTCCCACCCTCGGCCTTCAAATCATCAAGCTTGAAATCTCCCTTGTTGCAGCTCTGGTAATATTTATTGTGCCAGGCATAGCCGCCATTGAAGCTGGCAAGGGCGCATTGCGCTGAAGGTGGCAAATCTTTTAAGAAAGTTTGAGCGCTATCCTGCACATCTGAAATCACCTCCGCCATAGAGCCGGAGCGATCCAATAACAGGACGAAAGCCATTTTCGGAGCGGCGATATGGACATCCTTATATTCAAAGCAGAGCTTTCGCCCGGATGTCGTGTAAACCGCCAGACTGCCCTTTGGCGGGGATATGAAATTCCCGTTCCCATCCCTGAAATTTGCGATGAGCGTTAACCCGGACGTGCCAGCAGAGGATTTGATGATTTCGGCAACGCCGCCGCTAAAGGCCAAAACAAGGTCGTTCTGGACATCGATGTCAAAGCCTGACGTGATGCGGATACCCTTAGCATCGGTCATTCCCATCTCCGATACCGCCCGGATCAGGACATCTGATGGGATAAACCTTGGGTCAAGCCGCACCTTCAGTGAGATATCTTTCTCAAAATCATAGGGACTGCGAATGATGATCTTTGGGCGTTGCCCGGCAACCTTGGATTTGATGGATATGGAAGCATCCTGGGCCAGGGCCGAAGTCAGGAGAAACAGGCTTAAGGCCGCTGCTATGGCTAATTTCTTCATGGCATTCCTCCCTTAAAGCAGGTTTTTAAGCCTGGAACGGGTCTGCGCCACGCCCAGCAAGGCAAAATCCAGATCGCCGGAATATGAGCGCTTCAGGATTCCAATAGAGGAGAGATAGGCCTTCAGCGGTTCGTCCTGGTCGGGATGGACGCGCATGATTTTTAGGGTGCTCAGACGATCCGCAAAACTGCCAAGAGCAAGGTTTTTCGGGACTTCCTGCGGAACTTTGACCTCAATATGTTTGTCGTCACTTACCTGAAAGGGCACGTTAATACATGGCCCGATCCAGTAGAGCCGGACGCTATCCGGCTGCGTCAGATCGATTGTCGTTTTGATTTGCTCGAAAGCGACCACCAGATCAGAAAACGACGATTCAAAAGTTATGAGGCTTTTGATATAGTCCGCCTGTTCCAAAAGCTGGCGGGAAGTTCCAGACCAGGCAATACGATTAGGCTGGGCACTGAGCAGGATGTGCACTTGTGTGTCTCGCGTGGCCTTTCGTTTTGCCAGTTTCGTGAGCTGCTGCAAGAGGTGCAGGCAGGTCTTGAAACTTTCGTCATGTTGCTCCTTGGTAACAGTGCCGCCGTTCTCGATCAGGAGGAATATGGCTTCATTGCTCTGGGGCGCGTTCACAGATACAGGGCGGTCATTACAGGCAAAGAGGAACGTACACAGGATTAAAGCAATTATTCGTTTCATGAGGGTACACCTCCTTCGGGGGATTTGAGGCGTTTAAAAGCCTGGGCGGTGAACAGCCCTAAAATGATGTTTATGACGGCGATGACGATGCTTACGGCGATGCCCATACCCTTGTTCTCAGCCAGAAAAGCCATCAGGTCGTGGGCCTCGTTTTGAATAAAGATACCGCCGGGCGCGGCCTGTTTGGCGATAAGGCTGTAGAGACTTACGATTTCTACGCTTATCACCAGAGCCAAAACGAGCGCGGCCATGCTGGCGATGATCTGGTTTTGAGCTTCAGCAAGCCATTCACGAGGGTTTTCGAGGATGTTTTGGCGGAAGATTTCCGTCCAAATGAAAAAGGGCGTTCCAACACTAAACGTGGCTAAAATTGCCGATATCAGATGTGCAGCATTCGCATCTTGGTCGATATACCGGAATGCCGTGCCGATGATCGGCAGTTCTGAGAGGTAGGTTTCTTCCATCAGGCCTATACTTTCAGTATAGACACTGAAAAACATCAGCCACATGGCGGCTTTCAGGCAAACGCAAAGCACGGGTGCCAGGATGCGGGAAAAATTTGGTGTTTGGACGTTTTCAAATGGGGATGGTTTATCGAACATAAAGCCTCCTTTCCTGCGAGCGCAGGTCAACTAATCATTTGGTGATTGCTGGTTTAGAGGCTTTGCGCAAAGCTCGCTGTTTGAGAAATTTGTATTACAGCAGATCAATCTTGAAAAGAGCAGATGTTTTTTCTGGTTACGTTTAGTGTCCTAAAAAGTTAACTATCTGTAATTTAAAATTATAATTTTGTATTCTCAGAGCTGAAATTTGACAACCTATTGAAATAGAAGGTATTTATCGAGGTATCTATGCCACGAAAAGAGAGGCCTCAAAAAAATCCATATTGCAAAAGGTCAAAACTAACCAAGAAGCAATTTGAAGATTTGGTTTATTACTATTTTGCAGAGGTGATTGAAAAATTCCCAAGAGACAAAATCCGCTACCTATTCACGATGACTAGTTGGCTAAAGGAAGAAGAGAGAACACAAGATCCACCCACACGCCAAGCTATCAGCAGAAATTTTGATAAGATAGGGCAATATATATGGGACAGTTTTATAGTTGATCTACACCCATCGTTTAAAGAAGAGGATGTATTTGATGATCTTTTAGATTTAATCTATGAGAAAATAACTGCAATCTCTTCATATATAGAGTTTTACAATTCCCTCAACGATTTTCCTTTATACGTAAATTCGGAAAACATAACCGGTTCAATGTTCTTCTACCTGTTATCCAGCAGGTCAAAGGCCATTAGGGGCTACAAAAAAGATAAATTTTATTTGGAGTTCAGCAGAGCATTCTTTATTTGCGCGGCTATTGATACAAATAAAACTAAACTTTCATCAATATATGATGTCCATGTGCTGGATTATCCTTACCCCAAAATTAGAAAAATAAAAAATTTCAATCAGATTAAATCTAATTTCGGATGGTATAGAACTAATCTTGAGTTTCAGAAAATTGACGCCGAATGGCAAAAAAGTAATACCATACGCAGAAAAATTATGGGATTTTCAAAAGGACTTCTTTTGTCCTTTTTAAAGGAGAAGCCTATGTAAATTTATAACGTATACTGTTGCTATCGCCGCTATTTTCTATTTTCTGATTTCTTTTTATAAAACTCTGCGATTTCTTTACTATTTATTGGCTGCTCAACGAGTTCCACCCTCATTTTTTGTTTACGCATTAAAAATTCTTCTCCATTAAGATATTCGTCTCTTAATTTCCAAGTAAAAATTTTCTCGGGGCATTGCATAAGAGAGAACTTAACATCATACCAGCCGATTATTTTATCTTTTACAATATCTTCGATCATAGCATATTCAACCGCTTGATCTTCAGAATAAATTAATACAATATCGTTTTTTTGTCTCTTTTTTCCCTCCGAAGATAAATAAGCATAATGGCTTTTTTTTCTAAATTTTTCTAACTCTTCACTGTTAATATTAATCTCAACTTGCTCTAATCTTGACATTTTACCGCTCGAATTTTTCCATTCATGACCATCAATGAATTTCCTCTTTAGTGTCAAAGTCTGTTTGGGAACCGGATTCATTAAAAATTTCAACGTCAAATTATAGTAGCCAAATTTATCGGCTTTTTTAATTTCATCAACTATGACAAAATGAGTTGGCTGATCGTCAATATATATTAATATTATTTCGTTTTTTTGAGGCAGGTTTTTTCGGGTATGTGAGCTATCAAACATCGCTGTTATACTAACCAACTCAAACCTCATTTCTTTTCCACCTACCGAGAATTCATCGCCTTTCAGATAACAAATACCTCTCCGATCATTGCTCCTCATTAGTGTCACATTCACATGGTATTCATCTGGCTTTAATGCCTTAATAACTTCTTCAATCCGAGCAAATGCAAATGGCTGATCATCATCATAAATCAATATGATATCATTTCTTTTTAACATTTTATCCCCTGCTGTTGAGCTATTAGAATAAGCTTTTGTTTCAAATTCGATTCTGGGATACATCCGTCCGCCTTTTCGAAGGCTTGTAATTGCCTCACCCATCGCCAAGGAAGCTGCAGCAAAAAACCGAGCGTATATTGAAAATCTGTTTTTGCGTTTCCTGGTTGAGAAACCTATTTGAAATTACACAATTTAAATGGTCATTTACCATAACGGTGAGCACAAAAACAATCTTCACAAACGGTAAAACCTCATACGAAAAACTATTTTTCATATAAAACGCAAAATTTAATCAGTATTCATGGACAATAATCGTTTTTCATGCCATAATAAATTACGCAATTGAAATAGGAATTCATAAATATGGCGATATATAATCAAAATTCACAGGTTGCAACTGTTTTTCACGGCTTCCCGGCCTTGGAAGAGGGTGCCCGTTTGACTGGATATTCCGCGCTAATTCAGGCTCATGACCTGAAAGTTCCGCTGCCGGACTATCTCTGTGCTATTGGGACGAAACATAAAAAATACGATTATGAGCGCTGGCATATCTTTACACCGCGCCATAGGCCTGAAGACACACTATATGGGCACTTAACCTTTGCGCTTAAGTATGAGGGCATTGATCTGGCGGTCCTCAATGCATTGTTTCAAGATGTTGAAGCCAGAGATATTGAGAAAATCATCCGCTCAGAGCCTACCGGAATGTATAGCCGCAAATTATGGTTTTTGTGGGAATGGCTACGCGGGCAACACCTTGACATTGAAGATGCACAGGCAGGAAATTTTGTTCCTCTCGTTAACAGCAAGCTACAATATGAAGGGAAATCATATCCGTCTAAACGCCATCGGGTTCGCAACAACTTGCCGGGAACGCACGATTTTTGCCCTTTGATCCGAAAAACAAAAAAGCTTGAGCAATATATAGGCAAGAAACTATCCGAAGCAGCCATAAAAAATATTGGCCAGACCCATCCCGATCTACTGAGCCGCGCTTCGGCTTTTTTGCTGCTTAAGGATTCCAAGGCATCTTACACGATTGAAGGAGAAACCCCGCCTCACAGCCGGATCGAACGATGGGGAAGAATAATTGGCGAAGCGGGCAGCGTAAGCTCAACATTCCTGAACTGGAATATCTGCAAGGAATTGTTATCGCAGATAATCGTTTTATTGAGCCGGGGATACGCATGGAAGGCGGTTTTGTTGGAGAACATGATCGCAGCTCAGGCATGCCAATGCCTGAGCATATTTCGGCCAGGCCGGATGATTTAAAAGCGCTCATGACCGGGTTAATCGAAACATATGAGCTTCTTTGCAAGGATGATTTTGATGCGGTCCTCATAGCGACACTTATCGCTTTTGGTTTTGTATTTATCCATCCTTTTGAAGATGGGAATGGCCGGATTCACCGTTATTTATTTCACCATGTTCTGGCTGAAAATGACTTTGTTCCAAAAGGATTAATATTCCCTGTATCCGCTGTCATTTTGGAACGTATAGATGAATACCGTAAAATACTTGAGCATTTCTCAAAACCGCGCCTCGATCTGATTGAATGGCGACCAACAGAGAATAATAATGTTGAGGTCCTAAACGAAACCATCGATCTATATCGATATTTTGATGCAACAAACCAGGCTGAGTTTTTCTTTGAATGCGTTGAGGAAACTGTAAATAAAACGCTTCCTGATGAGGTGGAATATTTAAAAAAATATGACCTGCTCAATGAATTCATTAAAAACTACATTGATATGCCTGATAACCTTGTTGACTTGCTCATTCGCTTCTTGTCTCAAAATAACGGTAAGCTTTCAAAACGTGGGCAAAAAAAGGAATTTGCAAAACTAACTGACCGTGAAATTCAAGCGATTGAACAAAAATACGAAGAGATTTTCGGATAAAGCCTTCTTGTTGTCGGCTTTGCCCCGGTGACTGACAGTAATCTCAAAGAAACGCAAAGAACGTGCATCTCTCTAAAATACGTGCACATTTTAAAATTAACTGTCAGTAGCGCCACCGCCAGATTTGAACCCCAAACGGCAACGATGGATAGATCGGTTAACGCCGATCTTTTATAAATGATAGGAAATAGTCATTCTAAAAATGCATGAAAATAGCAATTTTTTCTGTTTTTAAAACGGTATATCAAGCTCAGACTCGACATAACAAAACGGCCCGCCTTCTAATCCTACTTCTTTTTTCCAATCCTCATCTTCCATAAGTCTTCAACGGGTTTTGAAAAATTCCGACTATCGGCAGCCACGTCACCAAATTTTGTTTTAATAACAACAGCACCTTTTTCGTTACCTGGGTGAAACATCGTGGGAACTCCTATTCGTTCCCTTTAATATTATCGAAACGTCAACCGAAAAATGACCCCTTGCGACAACCCAATTTTGACCCCCCTGTGATTTAGATGTAAATTTGCCAATAGCCATAAAATCATATGGTTTCTTGAGGAAGAGAGAAGCTGGAGGGAACTTAGCGAACGCGGGATCCTCCCTTCCCGGCCTTCAGTTTAATGTGGTTTAATTTTGCCGGTGCAACAGCTCCAATGCTTTTTGTTGATTATTCCCAATATCGGATCGGGAGACGTCACCAGTCAAAACCGGATAACTATACCCGGTTTTCTGGATCAAAAGTCCACCAAATGCATCCGCGATCCTATAAATATCGTAACCCTCAATGTCGTCAAACCAGGTGGTATTTTCTTTTGTAAATTCAAAATCGACTGCTTCCAGTCTGTCCTTTAACGTATTGTATATAGGGATATTCTTCACTTGGAGTGCCTCTTCAATGTTTCCTTTAGCCGGTAGCTTTCCCAGCTACAGTTGATTACATGAGCCTTGTGCGTTACACGATCGAGTAGTGCAGCGGTCATGCTTGGATCACCAAATATTTGGGTCCAATCTCCAAATCCCATATTGGTGGTTATCATGACCGGTTTTCTTTCGTGGCGTTCAGCAATATTTGGAAGATCAGCTGAGCGCCTTCCTTGGAGAAAGGGACATACCCCAGTTCATCAATAATGAGCAGCCCGTAACCGGCATACCGTTTGACCACACGGCCTAAGAGTTTTTCATCCCTGGCTTCAATGAGTTCATTGGCAAGGCCGCAGCCGGTGACAAAGCGGGCCCTGATTCCCTGCTTGCAGGCTTCCATGCCCAGTGCGGTGGCCAGGTGGGTTTTGCCGGTGCCGCTTTTACCCACAAAAATAATATTGCGGCTTTTTTTAACGTAATCACAATTTGAAAGCTCCTTCACGAGTCGAACGTCCAGTTCCGGCGCTGCATCGAACTTGAAGGTCTCCATCGGCTTTAAAATAGGAAATTTGGCTTCCCGTAGACGTCTTTTACGGCCATTCTCCTGGCGGGTCTGAACTTCAGCCTCGCTCAGGTTTAAAAGAAATTCCTCATAACTCAGCTGCTCCTGCTTGGCCTGGCGGATCAGGCTTTCCAGGTTGCGGATCATCGTGGACAGTCGCAATTTTTTGAGATTCTCAATTAAAAGTGCGTTCATCCCTGCATTCATAGAGCACCTCCGATCTGTCCGTAAACGGATATATCCGGAGGCGGCAGGGTTTGCCAGTTATCCAGGGCTGAAAATGATTGATCGCCCTCTTTATGGATTAAAATATGTTTGACGGACTGACTGGAGCCCGCACCCGATGATAGCGCTGTCTCGACCGCCGACTCGATATCGTCGGCAGCATGGTCTTTGTAAAGCATTAAAACTGAAACAAAGTCCTTGATGCCTTTGGTATGGCCCTGCTTTTGGCAGAATTTTTCCAAAAGCCGTTCAAGGCAAAAAGGCCAATTCGGACGCCATTGTCTAATCACGCGGGCCGATTCAAATGCCTGTGGCCGCTGGGCAATGAGCTCAAGATAATGCTCCGGCAAAAGACTCCATTTGTTGTTACCGAAAAGTCGCCGATGGGAGGCAATCTTCTTACCCCCGTAAAATATCTCAACACGATCGACACGCAACACAACATTGACCTTAAAATAACCATAGGATGACGGCACCGAATACCGATTCTTGTCCACCACCACTGTAGCGTATTTATCCACTTTGCCACCGGCGGTCTCTACATTGGTGAACGGAATGTCTGGAATGGATAGAAGGTGCTTCTTTTCTTCTTCATACAGCTCATTGACCGTGTGTTCCCTGCCGGCGATCCGATGGTCGCCATATGCAAGACATTCCTGCAAAAGCTTTTTGTTCAGATCTTCCAGTGAATCGGCGACCGGAACAGGAACCATGTAATTGCGTCGGGCATAACCGACCAGGCCCTCGACGCCGCCTTTTTCATGACCTTGACCCCGGTTGCAAAAGCGCGGGACAAAATTGTAGTAACCGCGAAACTTGTCATACGATTCCTGAAGTATCCGATTTTTGCCACACAATATCTTTTGGACCGCTGTGGTTAAATTGTCATAGATCAGGACCGGAAAAACACCGCCGAAAAATGTGAACCCGCGTATATGACCGTCAAATAATGCCTGCTGCCGCTCGCAGGGATAACAGCGAACAAAATGCTTGCCGGAGAATTTGGATCGCATGCAAAAGAGCTTGAGCAAAGTCTCGACGCCTCCTAAAATCGCAAAGCATCGTCCCCAATCAACTTCGCCTTCAACTCCGGCCTGCGGATCTGAGGGAATAAATACCTGCGGTGCACCGACTCCCAACCTCAGTTTTGCTTCACGAACATATCGTCTGACGGTCGTCTCCGCACCTTGAAAATCATGCTCCTGCTTGAGACGGCTAAAAACCCGGGCCGCTGTATGACGCTGCTTTTTTGGCCGTTGTTTATCCTCCTTCAGCCATTGATCGATGATGTTCAGATAGGGACCCAGAACCGGATACGGTTGTTCGACCCTGGGTTTGTAACCCCGATATTCTCCCCGCAGCACCTTTTTGATTGTATTTTTTGAATGTCCTGTCTCCCTGGCAATTTGTTTTATCTTTTTGCCATAGACTCGATGCGCTGTCCGAATGTAGCTGTATTGATCCACCTTGAGCATTCTCCTTTCTACCTCCAGTCATAGGATTGATGTCTATCAATCCCCTATACCAGAGGTCCGCTCACGGGGGTCAATTTTGGGTTGTCGTTTTACCGTTCAGGGGGTCAGTTTTAGATTAGCGAAACCAATATTACGACCCAAAGGTTAATTTCTTGAAAAGAGATGGCCATAAAAATGGTCATTTTTTATAAAAAAAAATTGTATAATTTTTGTCTGACTCTGCTCGGAAACCCGCAGAAAATAGACCGTGAACAAACCGTGAAAAGTCAGACAAGCCCTTTGATTTAGTTGTTTTTTCTGGTGATTTGCAATCCGCTGCATAGCCACTCTGCCACCGCGCCTTAAGGCTTGTATACTCTGGCTTTCCGCGTATATTGAATCATTTTGTCTGACTCGTTTGTCTGACTTTTTGTCTGACTCTGTCTATTTTCGCAACACCACGGTTAGCCAATTCTTCGTTGCGGATTTCTAAATAATGACGATCCAGCATAGAGTCAACTGTTTTCATGCTGTGGCCAGTCATTGCGCTTATTATGTTCTTATTTAATTCATTCTCATAAAGATAGTAAACCTGAGAGTGACGCAGGTGCGCATAGACATATCCTTCCAATCCGATGCAATCGCAAATCTCGCGGATTTTTTGAGCAAGCGAACGATATTGCCATGGTCGTTTGGTGTTTTCGTTGATGAATAAAAACATCTGGCTTAGCGAATGAAATTCTTTATATCTGGAAGTTAGTTTCTTTGTTGCATTAAACTTGACCTTCTTTCCGGTCTTTTGTTGGATGTAAATCAGCTTTCCATCCATGTAATCAACACTATGACGCATCTTAATGACATCGGCTTGTCTTTGCGCTGTCTCTATACCCGTTAGAACTATAGAACCGACAGAGTGTAAGCCTCTCTTATCAGCTTCCTCAACGAAAGCATCTATGTCCTTCTGGCTCCAGATGTGGATTTTTTTCTTCTCTGCCCGTTTCACCGCTTTGAGCTTTATGTTTTCCGCAAGATTTGTTTCGACATATCCCTCACGAATTGCCATCTGATACAGGATAACGAGTACAGTTCGTGCATATTTTTGTCGCCTATAAGCATCCCGCCAATTCTCTATTATCCATGCATATAGCGACTTTGTTGTCAGTTTTGATATATGAGGATGTCCAGCCCTGAAAGACCACTCATTAATTTTATTCAGAAATATGTTATAGTCTGATTTTGTCCTGTCAGTTAGCGATGTCCAGAATACGCTATCTTTGTATTTCTTTATGATATCAGGGAAACTGCCTTCCTTAATCCGTATATCTATACCTGTTTCGTGTCTAAACCGGAAAGCCTCATAATCGCCATATGTTTCATTGGCTCTTTTTATAATTTCTTCTGCAGGGGTTTTTCCTGTGCGGCCAAGGTGTATTGTAGCAGGCCATTTATCCGGCCTGTCCTTAGGATGAGGCATAAAATAGACATCGCAATAATTCTTGCGCTTCTTAACCTGACAATGAGGCGGTAATTTTGTTTTCAAATTAGCCATGTATTGCATCATAAAATGGATCATCGCTGTTGTCTAGAAAACCAAGAGCTTCATATACTGCTTTCCCCTGGTAAATATTTCCGTATTTACGTGTGTAGAATAGGGGTTTTGGAAATCGTTTTTTCGATTTCCAAGAACTTAATGTGCTTTTTGACAGGCCAGATAGATCGAGAACTTCCTGCTCGGTCAGGCGTGGTGGCGGTGTTTGTGATCTACATGATTCCGGTAACATTACGCACCTCCATTTTCAGGCTTAAAGCTTTCCTGCAGATAGGTATGCGGACTTTTGATCCATTCATGCAGGTCTTTCAGATAAAAAGCCTTACGGATCGCATTGTTCCTGTTAGACAGTTTGTATGGTTTTGGGAATGTACCGCGAGCTATACGGCGGTTGATCTCCTGGCGAGAGATACCGCATAAGCGAACAGCCAGCTTAATAGGAATTAAAGCATTGCTCTGGATCATGAGGCAGCAGTTACCTCAGCCTCAAAATCCTTTTTAATGCTTATTCCGTTCAAAAACCTATTCATGGGGCAAATCCTTTCATAAGATATCGTTGCGGCCATCTGCCGCATTCTCATATTTGCGCCCATGATTAGAATAGAGGCGTAATCGCGTAACCAGCTTCGTGGTTCCTGCAATCTTAAAGAAACCGCGCCTCTACCCTTAAGGGTACGCCCAGTTTCCTAATAAACCGTTAATTGCCGCCTTAAATCTGTTGCTCAGAGCTGGTTCCCGAGCGCTTTGTTTGCTGCACCTGCGAGTATGACATGACATCGCCTTTTGTCATCAAGAACGTATAAGAGGTCATTTCGGACCTTTTGACGTGAACGCTACCCGACAGGTGCTCCGCATCAAATAATTTTTCCCGTAAGCGCGACCAGGGCGCAAACGCACCGGGTCTTGCTAACGGTCCCCCACAAAATATTTTGACGCGGAGCCGATCTCCTGACGGGTGATCGCTGTTCACAAGGCCGAAATCCCTCGGTTCTTGAAACAAGCAAAAGGAGATTTAATCATGTCAACTCAGGATAAAACGCAAAACGAAAACGCCAAAACGAAACCCACTCATAACCTTCGCAAAATGGTAGGTTACGGCAAGCAGGCTCATTTCGAAACCATCGGGGTTGCCTGGTCACGCGAAGACGGCGGATTCTACGTAAAGCTGCACGGCACTCAAATCATTGATAGCGGATTTTACGCCGTTCCTGTCAATAACAGCTTTACTGAAGATGAAAGAGGCGAATAGGCTGGCCTAATACCAAAGCTAATCAATTCCTGCACCGTCACCATGGTGCAGGTTTATTGTCAAAATCAGATGAAGCGCTTGTTTGTTTTTAGTCTTTCTTTTGAGGGGTTAGGAGAACACAAGGGTTCACTCTTGGAGTGAGAATGGTCGTGCGCTGCTTTGCACGGGTAATGCTGACACGAAAATTCTGCCGCGTTTGATCATCGATGTTCTCACGGATGTTGCCCCGCACAATCCGATTAGGATTTGCGGCGATCTTACGCCCGGAAAACACAGGCCAGCCCTCAAATATGATCACCTCATCGAATTGTTTACCTTTCGCTTTGTGCATGTTCATAACGACCACACCTGATTCTGGTTTGGAATTGGTTGAAAAATGCTCATGGACGAAGGCTTGTCGGACAATATCTAAACCGTCTTCGTATCGTCCTTTATCGCGCCAGTTCTGCGACAAAGCTTCGCGAAGCTGTGTCCCTCGGTCCAACAGACGGATATTTCGAGCTTCAGCAGCAATTTCGTTTAGTCGTTTACAGTCAGCATTTTCCAGGTGCTTTCGTACAGTGATCCAGTCTTTGTCAGGATTGCCAATCATGACAAGATCGTGGGACGCTTTATAGGCTGCTTCAATTGGTAAATGAATACATCTCTTAGGAACACTTTTGCTGGCTTCATAACATTCGACAACTTTTTGGTAAGCCGCAGATATGCGCGCCGCTTCTTGAAGACTGGTCTTGGTAGGGGTATCACCACCTTTGCCTCTGTAATAGCTGCAGATCAGTCTAACAAACTCGGCGACATCGCCCCCACCACCGTGACTTTGCAGTATGTAAGCGATGATTTCGGCAGCAAGGATAGCGGCTTCCATATCGACGGCTGCATGATGCCCGATCTTTGGTAGTTTACCCTGCGGTTCGCGAAAAGCGTCTGATACAGTGCGAGTCATGCGCTTTGTAGGAACGAGGATCGCCAATGACCAGTCTTTCGGGCCATTATCGATCAGTCGCTTCCTTGCCTGCAAGGTTGCGGTAACCACTTTGGTAATCGCCTGATTCTGATTCGCCTCGAACAGGTCAAAATGTACACCGTTATAGTTTTGCTTTGTAAACCTTCCTTTTAGAATGTCGTTCCCAAAATGAGCAATGTCTGTTCCTTTGCTGCGGTGATTTTCATTGCTAAGATCAAATTCAGAAGGTGCGAACTCATCCTTGAAATGTTGGAGCGTTTGGGATCTGCGCCGATAAAGTCGAAAATTCGTTGTTCAGGATCTGCCAACGCTACTAGTTGGCTGTCACGCCCTAGCGCCTGGATGACACGCCATTGATCAGGCGCTGTGTCTTGGAACTCGTCGAGTATGATAACTGGATAAGCGTTTGAGATCAGTCGCCTGATTTTGTTACTTCCGTGGAGCAATACACCGGCAAACTCTGCAAACAGGTCAAAACAAACCATTCCTTCTTCGGCAGCGAGGCGTCGCCGCTCATCATACTCACGTTGATTTTTCTCTTCCCCCTCTTTTTTCGTTAGTTTGTCGTCCGTTTTGTATTCATTCCTTATGTCGCACAGGGCCACGGCTTCATTGGGTGGTGTCAGGATGGCCAAACGACGTGGCAGACCGAGTAAATATCCGTGGGCCTTTATAAGCCGCCAGAAAAAGGCGTGATAGGTATCGACGTCGATATGACGCTTAATCTCAGGGGTAATCTCATCTTCTTCAGCGATGGCTTCGAGCACCCTTGACACTGTCGCCCGCGCGAAGCTTAAAAATAAAACGAGTTGACCACCCCTCAAGCCCTCTTTGACGATCTTTCCTGCCTTCAGGATGGATATGGTTGTTTTGCCGGAACCGGGACCGCCCTTTACGAGCATGTGCCCATTAGCACCCAGGACTTCCTTTTGTTTGTCCGTTAGATCAAACGCCACTTTGAGTCCCATTATCTGAAGGTTGAGGTGGGTTCGCGTCAGTTTCTGTCATTGTGTCATCAGACTCCTGTTGATCCTCTGCAGCGGCCTCTTCGGGAGACGGCTGCAACAATTCTCGGATGCGAATGCACGTTTCTCGCATCCATTCTGGAATCTCATCCTCAGTACATTGCGCTAAAAAATCTGCGAGGCCCCAATTACCCTTTGCCCAGCAGAAATAATCGCAAACTGCGTTCACAACATCCGCTTTCGGATCAGGATATTTTTGAAGAATATGCTGTGGCCATGTCAGCAAGTCTGCAAACGTTCGAGAGCATCAGCCGTTGTGTTCCTTAATACGAGGTCTTCAATACCATTCTCGACATGCATAAAAAGCTCATCGACCTGGGCTTTTATTGCGGATTCATTAGCCGTGGTTTGCTTATCGCATACGGCGTAAACTGTTTTTCCTAATCCGCGATATAGCCCACCCAAGTCAGCGATCTGCGATTCTGTTCCGGCATTGATTGTGCAGATACCGAGCGCTTCCAAGGAACTGTATTTAGTTGGAGCTAAAATTGCGAGACGGCGGGCTACCACCGGGAAAGCGCTAGCTTCGGTGGCCCCTTCAGCAAGCAATATGCGGCGAGACAGCAAACCTTCACAAAATCGTGTTCGGAATTCCTGTCTATATCGTTTGTGCTTTACGCTTTCCGGCAGATTGACAGATGCTTGCGTAAGTAGTCCCTCGTCAGACCGTGATAAAACAAGTGTCTGATCGACATCGAATTCTTCCAAAACATATGGTGAGTGCGATGTAAACATGGATTGAGCGGATAAGTTTCTTATCTCATGGACAATGCGCTTCTGCGCATAGGGCGGGATTGCGGTTTCTGGTTCCTCCATGGCGAAAATGACGTTTTGCTTATCTTCAGCAATCTGAGACAGCATTGCCAGCACCAGCATATTGATCGTGCCGGTCCCTTGCCGGAAGTAGGGTGCAGCATGAGGGCCCTCTCCTGTTGCCACAAAGGCGGTAATGACTTTTCTGAGATGTTCGCGAGTCAAAGCCGAAACGCGCAAATGTGGTTCGACACCCCATTCCTTTGGTACGTACTTTTTGAGCGCTGTATTGATACTTTGCAGGACGCCGGTAATCCCCAGCTCCGGTGCGCTTGCGACATCAAATGAAGCCAGGCCATTGATGGTGGATTCCCACATCTGTGGTCTGATTTCTTTCAGCCTCAGAATGATATCCAGCAGGCTACCATGTTCCAGACTGAGGGCGCGACTTCCGGTGCGCAAGCTCCTCAGATACAAAAAGCCGCAAAATTGCTTATCACGACGTCCAAAAAATTGAGGGTTTCCGCCTTCTTCAAGACTGCGTGCGAAATAGGTATTGCCGTCGAAGTCATCTTCATCGAATACATAGTTTCCGATAAAAGTTACACGCAAAGCTTCAACAATAGCCTCTTGATCAACGCCTTCAACATCTGGGTCTGTATAGAATGTCCCGTTACCTGTATTCCACCACTCAATGTAATCACGAAAATGCGCCTTCTGTTCATCGGACAAGCCCGTGATGGTCGCTTCGATCTTTATCTTGACTGTCTCAGGTTCCGCATCTTCCTGAACTTCAGTGGCAGGCGCATCTTCAGTATCTGTGGTTTCGTCCACTGGAACTTCATCAGTAGCTTCCTCAGTTCCGATAGTCACAGCCTCTGCGGCCGCTACTGGTGCCGTTTGGGATTCATCCGATCCAGGGATATAGAAATATTGACCGACGTAAAAATCATGTTCATCAATTGGGGGGCGACGTCGCAGCCGATCTGGTCCAAGGACAAGGTCAATCGCTTCAAAAATAGTTGATTTACCGGTATTATTATCGCCAATGAGCACCAAGTGATCAGGGAATTTTATTTCTGCTGATTTAATCCCTCTGAAATTCTCTATTGTTAAATAGCTTATTTTCAATGTTCCCTCCAATGCTTGAGATAGATTTGTCCCATCTATTGGGAGGCTTCCTTTAAATTTTAGAATATAGATTACGGTTACATATCGTAGCAGTATACTATTTCCCCATCAACCTATGATCGTTCGCTAACAAAAAACAAGAACGGCCTTTTCCCCCGGACGGTTTTCATCCTTTGTTCCGGTGTCACGCCGGAAAACCGGTCCGGCCACTAGAACCCACCCCATGACCTGCGCGGCTTCCCGCTGCGGCCATACCGTCTGCTTTTGAGATACAAAAGCGCAGCTTTTCCGTCAGGAGGCTCAAGCAGACGGTTTTGCAGGCAGCGGCTGGTCAAAGTGCCCGAAAATGGTCAGATCGGCATTATGCGTTTAAATTTGACAGGTGGCAGGCTTTATATCTAAAGTCCCGATATCCAGCGCAGGGCATATGTCGGTGGGTTCCGTCATCGCACAAAATGCACCGGTTCTGACGCTCAATTAGCAGGCGCAGCAATAGTTCCGCTATTGGTAAGAGGTGCGGCTGTGATGACCGCAAGATGTGTGCGTGTAGTACAAAATCGGAGATTTTTCCCCACAAGCACCATCTTGGCAAGGGAGATTGCTGTCGCTCTCCCGTTGCATCCCTCTTGACCGCTCTAAGCCTCAGAGCCAATTAAAATGTGTCTCTGAAGGCAAGAGCGTTTGGCACATCGAGGCAAGATCATCCTCAATGCACCACAAACGTCTGGCCGTTTGATCACCACTTAAGGGAGCCTCCGAGCTGCCCCTAAGAACTCCATGGCCAAGGGCGATATTTCGATTATCCCCTTGTATCCCCTTCGACCAACCGTGCGCCGATTGGATGCCGTGAACATGTCGCTGTTCAATCACGACCAACCCTGCGCGGATTGGATGGGCGTGAGCGTTTCACCGCTCAATCACGACCACTGTTTCGCCAGTGGATGACGACCAGGGAAGCCCCTGGAGGCGTACTATACCACCATGTAGCACTATTCTCATGATCCAGATTTATGGTTGTTGAATATCTAAAAATTTAGTAATAACTGGTATTTATCATTTAATGGGAAAATGCCCGTAAAATAACCAATAATTACGATTGATAACAGCATCTAAAAAGTGGGTTATTGAACGTTGAACCAAAACTAAAAAATGTGGAATTAGGGACAATTAATGGATCACTCTGTACACAACAAACTTGTTTCATTTATCTGGAATATTGCTGATGATTGTTTGCGTGATGTCTATGTACGGGGCAAATACCGTGATGTAATCCTGCCCATGGTGGTCCTCCGTCGTTTAGATACCTTGTTGGAACCCACGAAAGATGCCGTTCTTGAAGAGGTTCAGTTTCAGAAAACAGAAATGAAGGTAACATTGCTGGATGAAGAGCCATTAAAAGAGGCATCTGGTTATGTGTTTTTTAATACCTCCAAATGGACACTTAAAAGACTTCAGGAAACAGCGACAAATAATCAGCAAATATTGCTGGCTAATTTTGAAGAATACCTCAACGGATTTAGCGATAATGTAAAAGAGATCATAAAACGCTTTAACCTCAAAGCTCAAATCCGGCATTTAGCCGGTAAAGACGTTCTCTTGGATGTCCTGGAAAAGTTCGTTTCCCCTTATATCAATCTAACACCAAATCAAGTTGAAGACCCTGATGGCAATAAGCTGCCCGCCCTAAGCAATCTGGGTATGGGGTACGTTTTTGAAGAGCTGATCCGCAAATTTAACGAAGAGAACAACGAGGAAGCCGGGGAACACTTTACGCCGCGTGAGGTTATCGAGTTGATGACCCATCTGGTATTCGATCCGATAAAGGATAAGCTGCCGCTAACGATAACTGTTTATGACCCTGCTTGCGGTAGCGGTGGCATGTTGACTGAATCCCAAAAATTCATAGAGGAAAAATACCCTAGCCTTGGGAAAAATCGCGATATTTATCTGTACGGGAAGGAAATCAACGATGAGACTTACGCTATTTGTAAGTCTGACATGATGATTAAGGGCAACAACCCTGAAAACATCAAGGTAGGCTCTACACTCTCAACAGATGAATTTGCCTCAGACCGTTTTGATTTTATGCTCTCCAATCCGCCATACGGCAAAAGTTGGGCTTCTGAGCAAAAAAATATCAAAGACAATGGTGATGTGATTGACCCGCGATTTAAGGTCGAGCTTACCGATTATTGGGGCAATAACGAAACGGTGCCAGCAACGCCACGATCCAGTGACGGACAGCTTTTATTTCTTATGGAGATGGTGAGTAAGATGAAATCACCATCGGTTAGCCCGCAAGGTAGCCGCATTGCATCCGTTCACAACGGCTCAAGCTTATTCACTGGTGATGCAGGAGGCGGAGAAAGCAACATACGCCGCTATATTATCGAGAACGATATGCTCGATGCTATTGTGCAACTTCCCAACAACCTGTTTTACAACACAGGGATCACCACTTATATCTGGCTGCTCAATAATAACAAACCTGAACACCGAAAAGGCAAAGTGCAGCTCATTGATGCCAATTTGCTTTATCGCAAATTGAGAAAGAATCTTGGAAATAAAAACTGCGAATTTGCGCCTGAACACATTGTAGATATTACCCGGACCTATCTTGATTGCTCTGAAATAGAGCGCGATCTGGATGCAAATGGCGACTCCGTCGGTATAGCCAGCAAAGTCTTCAAAAATCAGGATTTTGGGTATTACAAGGTCAATATTGAACGACCGGACCGCCGTAAGGCAAGATTTACTAAAGATGCTATCGGACCATTGCGTTTTGATAAATCGCTGCGTGATATCATGGAATATTTGTTCATCGAACACGGTGATAAGGTTTATGAGAAAGGTTTTTTAAAATCCATCAAAAAAGAAATCCTGGCCTGGTGTGAGGATAATGAGATCAATATAAACGGCAAGGCAAAAACCAGGATTGTTGATGGAAAATACTGGCGGAAACTTCGTAGCATATTGGATGCGGCTCAAACACTTATGACCGAAATTGGTGAGATAGAGTTTGATGATTTCAATATTTTCAAAGATAAAGTTGATGAGGTGTTAAAGGCGCAAAAAATCAAACTCTCTGCGCCCGAAAAAAAGGCAATACTCGATGCTGTAAGCTGGTATGACGAAACAGCGGTCAAAGTCATTAAAAAGATCATAAAATTGTCCGACGACAAATTATCAAATCTTTTGGAGCACCTTGGATGCAGTGAAGACCAACTCCCCGATTTTGGCTTTTATCCTGCTGAAAAGTCCGGGCACTATATTACTTATGAATCAAACAGTGATTTGAGAGATGCTGAATCCATACCTTTGGGGGATGAAATTCACAGCTATTTCCTTGCTGAGGTCAAACCTCATGTTGAAGAGGCATGGATTAACCTTGATAGCACCAAGATTGGTTATGAGATCAGTTTTAATAAACATTTTTACCGTCATAAGCCATTGCGCACTTTGGAGGAAGTCGCTGATGACATCATCGCCTTAGAACAAAAATCCGAAGGCTTGATTGCGCAGATATTGGGCGTTGAAGTCGCAGAAGTGCAGGGGGAATAGCATGGTGACCTTACCGGAAATGCCAAGATATGGTGAATTCAAAGAAACAGGTCACGAATGGCTGGACAATATCCCCACAAACTGGGAACACACCAGACTTAAATTTTTCTCCTCATTAAAGGCAAGAATTGGTTTTCACGGTCTAAATAGCTCTGACTTTATAGATGAGGGAGCTTTTTGCATTACTGGAACTGATTTTAAAGATGGCTGTATTGACTATTCAAACTGTTATTATGTTTCAGATAAATGGTACGAGCTAGATAAAAATATCCAAGTAAGAAATGGAGATGTCTTAATAACTAAGGATGGAACAATAGGTAAAACAGCCGTAGTAAAAGGGCTAAAAGGCAAGGCTACGCTAAATAGTGGCGTGTTTCTTCTTCGTCCTAAAATTTATTCCCAATACTTATATTGGATACTAAATTCCAGAGTTTTTGGTGAGCAGGTTGATTATATTTCAAGAGGATCAACAATAAATCACTTGTATGAGAGAGATTTTAAAAATTTTTACTTTCCCATTCCAAATAATATTGAACAGATAGCTATCGCTAATTTTCTTGATAAGAGAGTTGCGTTGATTCACGATGCAATTTCAATCAAAGAGCGGCAAATTTCTTTATTACAAGAACGTAGGCAAATAATCATTCAAAATGCCGTCACTAAAGGTCTCAATCCAGATGTACAAATGAAAGACTCTGGTGTTGATTGGATCGGGCAAATACCTAAGCATTGGGAGCTGTTTGCAAACAGGGCATTATTTTCTGAGCGGGTTGAATCAGGTAAAGAAGGGTTGCCACTTCTGTCTGTATCTATCCATTCCGGTGTCTCTTCGGAAGAGTTGACTGAGGAGGAAAACACTCATGGCAGAGTGAAAATTGAAGATAAGACTAAGTATATTCTCGTAAAAAAGGGTGATATTGCGTTTAATATGATGCGAGCCTGGCAAGGGGGAATTGGGGCTGTAAGCACTGATGGCATGGTAAGCCCTGCTTACATCGTGGCGAAGCCAAAATCGACTATCAGCGCAGAATATTTTGAGCATCAGTACCGGTGCCCTGAATTCATTCAACAAATGGATAGATTTTCTAAAGGGATTACTGATTTTCGCAAGCGCCTTTACTGGGACGGATTTAAACAATTAAATACGGTAGTTCCGCCGATAAATGAGCAGTTAGAAATAGTGCTTTTTATAAAAACACATTCTGAAAAGGTAGATTCAGGCATTGATCTTCTTAATAATCAGATCGAGAAACTAAAGGAATACAAAACCACCCTGATCAACAGTGCTGTAACGGGCAAGATTAAAGTGGCTTAGCAAGGAGTTAGCATGGTTAGTCAGACAAATGAGCAGGCACTGGAGGCAGCGATTGAGAAATCCCTCACAGGGGTAAGCTCTGAAGAGCTGAAAGCCGGTAAGCAGGCGGCTAACCAAGGATCAGGGTATAAAGTCGGGTTCCCAACCGATTTTAATATGCAATACGCCATAGATGATCGGTTTTTCTGGGAATTTTTGAAAAATACCCAGGCAGATGATCTTGAAAAAATCAAAAAAAACAGCCCAAATGACTGGCAACGTAAGCTTCTTGATCGATTTGACCGCCTGATTAAAAAGCATGGAATCCTGCATTTGCTCAAAAAGGGGCTAAGCGTTGATGATGCGCATTTCAATCTGATGTACCCCGCACCTCTTGCCAGTAGCAGCAAAAAGGTAAAAAAGAATTTCGAAGCAAACATCTTTAGCTGTACGCGCCAGGTTCGATACTCTCAGGCCAATCCCTTGCAAGAAATCGATATGGTGCTGTTTGTCAATGGTATTCCGTTGGTAACGCTTGAGCTAAAAAATCCCTGGACTGGTCAGACAGCACGCTATCACGGTCAAAAGCAGTACCGCGAAGACAGAGACATAAATCAGCCCTTATTGACCTTTGGCAGGTGCCTGGTGCACATGGCGGTGGATACTGATGAAGTATACATGACCACCAAGCTCGCAGGAAAAAGCACCTTCTTTCTACCCTTCAATCAAGGATATAATCACGGCCAAGGCAATCCTCCCAATTCTAATGGTCATAAAACCGCATATCTATGGGAAGAGGTGTTTACCAGGGAAAGCCTGGCCAACATCATCCAGCATTTCGTCAGACTGGACGGAACAAGTAAGAACCAGCTTAATAAACGCACCCTATTTTTCCCACGCTATCATCAGATGGATGTTGTTCGTAAGCTTGTTGCGCATGCTTCTGAAAATGGGGTCGGGCAGACCTATTTAATTCAGCATTCTGCTGGTTCCGGCAAATCCAATTCTATTACCTGGGCCGCGTATCAGTTTATTGAAATATATCCACTGTCAGAAAAGGTTCCCGGAAGCAAAGGCCTGGACCAGCCCTTATTTGACTCGGTGGTTGTCGTTACGGACAGAAGGCTTTTGGACAAGCAACTTCGGGATAATATCAAGGAATTCTCTGAAGTTAAGAATATCATTGCTCCAGCTTATAGATCCTCTGAACTCAAATCTGCACTGGAACGCGGCAAGAAAATTATAATTACCACCATTCAAAAATTTCCATTTATCATTGATGGTATTGCAGACCTGAGTGACAAGCGCTTTGCGGTTATCATTGATGAGGCGCACAGTTCTCAGTCTGGATCGGCACATGACAATATGAACCGGGCGATGGGGCATGATGACGAGGATGCAGAGGATGCACAAGATAAAATCCTTAAGGCCATGCGCTCACGTAAAATGCGCGGCAATGCCTCTTACCTTGCTTTTACGGCCACGCCCAAGAACACAACGCTTGAAAAATTTGGCCAGCAACAAAAAGACGGTTCCTTCGAACCTTTTCATCTTTATTCCATGAAGCAGGCTATTGAGGAGGGTTTTATCCTTGATGTGCTGGCCAACTACACAACCTACAAAAGCTATTATGAGATCAAAAAGTCAATCATTGAGAACCCTGAATTTGACACGAAAAAAGCACAGAAAAAACTCAGGGCGTATGTTGAACGCAGCCAGCAGACAATAGACACCAAAGCGGAAATCATGCTGGAGCATTTCATACCACAGGTCGTCAATGCTAAAAAGCTTAGAGGTAAATCGAGAGGGATGGTTGTTACCCAAAATATTGAAACAGCCATACGATATTATAAAGCCATTAACCGCATTCTTGATGACTATGGCAATCCTTTTAAGGCGCTGGTTGCCTTTTCCGGGACCAAAGAGGTTGATGGCATTGAGTACACAGAAGCCGATATCAATGGATTTTCTGATAATGATACCAAGGACATGTTTGATAGAAATTACATTGGTGAAAAAAAGCCAAAGGGCGTAAATGAGGACAAATACCGCCTTCTTGTTGTTGCCAACAAGTATCTGACAGGCTTCGATCAGCCAAAACTTTGTGCTATGTACGTCGATAAAAAGTTGGCACATGTTCAATGTGTGCAGGCATTATCACGGCTTAATCGTTCAGCCCCTAAATTAGGCAAAAAGACCGAAGATCTGTTTATTTTAGATTTCTTTAACAGCATTGATGATATCAAAGGGGCCTTTGATCCATTCTATACAGCTACATCCCTGTCTGAGGCCACGGATATAAACGTCCTTCATGAGCTAAAGGATGCGATGGATGATGTTGGCGTATATGAATGGTACGAGGTGGAGGATTTTGTAAAGCGTTACTTCGATAACGAAGATGCCCAAACACTCAGCCCAATAATTGATGTTGCCGCTGCCAGGTTTAATCATGATCTTGAGCTTGAAAATAGTGAGAAAGCAGATTTTAAGATCAAGGCTAAGCAGTTCGTTAAAATATACGGCCAGATGGCTGCTATTATGCCCTATGAAATGGTTGCCTGGGAAAAGCTCTTTTGGTTTCTCAAGTTTCTTATACCAAAGTTGAAAGTGGTTGAACCGGGCGGCGATCAACTTGATGAATTGCTGGAATCTGTGGATTTGAGTTCTTATGGGCTTCAGCGTGTTAAGCTCAACCATTCAATCGTCTTAGATGAGGCAGAATCTGAGCTTGATCCTCAAAATCCAAATCCACGCGGTGCTCATGGTGGTGAGGAAGAATTAAACCCGCTGGACGAAATAGTCCGGGCCTTTAATGAACGTTGGTTCCAGGGATGGAGCGCCACGCCCGAAGAACAGCGGGTGCGATTGTTAAGTATGGCAAATTCAATCAAATCCCACCCGGACTTTGAAGACAAATATAAAAATAATCCTGATCCGCATAACCAGCATCTGGCTTTCGAAAAGCTTTTTAAAGAGATTATGCTGCAAAGACGTAAAGATGACCTGGAATTTTATAAGCTATTTGCAAGCGATGAAGCTTTCAAAGCATCGCTCATGCAAAGCATGCAGCGGATT
Source organism: Desulfosarcina cetonica JCM 12296 (assembly GCF_001311845.1). Classification (GTDB taxonomy): domain Bacteria; phylum Desulfobacterota; class Desulfobacteria; order Desulfobacterales; family Desulfosarcinaceae; genus Desulfosarcina; species Desulfosarcina cetonica. The sequence goes on from NZ_BBCC01000016.1 coordinate 37,425, forward strand.
GTGAATATGCCAGAAGGCGTTTAATAGAGTTTCAAAAATATTGGATTGATAGATACCGGAACAGACTAAATGCAAGAAGTCATCAAAAAATTATTGAAGATTTCTCCTGGTTTAAAGGGTAAAGAAATTGCAAAAAAATTGGGCTACGAAAAGAAACAGGTAAACTCATTCCTTTACAGTAATCCGGATATTTTTTTACGGGATGATAATTTTCGCTGGTCGCTTGTTCCGCAGCCTGAAATCAGAATTGAGTTTGAAGAAAATACATGGATGGATTGTAATTCATTTGAAAATTCATTGCTTAAAGCAGAGACACTACTTCATGAAAATAACAATGCCATTTATTTTGTAGTTCCAGAAAATTGCAAAATTCTATTGGACGCTGCCGCTAGGTTCCTAGCCCTTTGCAATCAATTTTCAAATGGGGGAAATACTGTCACTATTGACTTCAGCGATTGTCAAACGACGCTAAGTTATTTTAACCGTATTGGCTTTGTTGACCATCTGGATAAGAATGTGGTCATTCTTCCTCATAGGCCCTCTGAATCCGGTGCTGAAAAATATAGAGGGAATAGCGATACAGTAGTAGAATTTGGTTCGCTAAATCCTGATGAAGCAGACAAAGAGTTAATCAATCAGCTTACGGATCGGTTTGTGCAACAGTCTGATCGTAAATTTGAAGCAGCAGCTTTTACAGTCTTTAGTGAACTTATTGATAATGTTTCAGAGCATAGTGAGACACCGATTCCAGGGTTTGCCGCACTACAAAAATATGGGGGTAAAAGAGACCATATTCAAACAGTAGTTTCAGACAGTGGGTTAGGGATTGCTGCAACACTTGTCCCTTCTTTACAAACACACTATCCAGACATTTACAAAATTCATAACTCTAAAGACTTTAACGTCCAATTAGTCATTGATCTCTTAACTAAAGGAGGGATAAGTCGGTTTGGATCAGGTCGTGGTTTAGGCTTTAAAAGCAGTCGAGAACAGACTATAAAATTTGATGCAAGGCTATCAGTCAGGCAGGAAAATTTTTCTGTTTGCATTGAATATATCAATGGAGAAATTGAGGAAATTACTAAGAAAACCAATCTCCAGACCATCTACGGAACGCATTTGTGCTTTGACTTCTTTGTTGACTAATTAAAATAAACTGGTTAAATTAATCAGATGAATGAGAATATTATAATAAAACTGTCTGATTTTGTAGGGGATTCTGCATTTGGCAACAAGGAAGGCAGAGAGGTCTATCAAAAGCTTCTGGACAGGCTTGATGCTCACCCAGATAAAAAAATAATTGGAATCTCGTTGGCTGGAATAACGAGAACAGACGCATCCTTTCCCAGAGAGAGCGTGATTTCATTGGTAAAGTCAAGAAATGGAGAGAAAGGATTCTATTTACAAGATTTTGCATCAAGGGATCTAATGGATAATTGGGATTATGCAGCCAAAGCAAAAGGTCTGACAATGATTGTTATTGTTGATGACGGTTACGAGCTTATAGGCGTAGATATAACCCCAAGCGCAAAGGAACTACTTGATTTTGCAATGAAACATAGAACAGTGACGACCTCTATGATTTCGAGTGAATTTGATATTTCCGCACAAAATGCAAGCGCTAAACTTAAAAAGCTTTCATCCGTAGGCCTTGTCTTAGCAACAAAGCAGACTGCCGAAACAGGGGGTATGGAATTCGTGTATACCGCGATTCAAAAAATCTGATAAAACCGCTTGCGTTAATCAGAATTAAGTGCTATCTAACAATAAATCGCATTTTGCGGTTTTTTTAAACGCCCCTGGTGAAACAGGTTAACTTAAGCAGAAAGGATGCATTATGGCTACCAACCCACCCAAAGGCGATGGACACAGGAAAGGGGCCGTTCGAGGCCGATCACAAACCAAGACCCCTTCGGGGCATTACGTGAAACGAGACACCGAAACAGGGCAATTTATGGATGTTAAGACATCAGATAAAAAGCCCTTCAAAGGCGTGAGAAAGGAAAAATAGCGATGCCAAACGGCTTAATTCATACGGTTGCCGGTGGATTATCCGGTTTAGCGGTAGCAGTCCTGGACAAGGATGAAAACGGAGACAGCTATCACAATCCATTACCAGCAATCGGAATGGGGGCTGTAGTTGGTAAACTGCCCGATCTGTTGGAACCTTCACTGAAAAATCCGCACCATCGACAATTTTTTCATAGTTTAGCGGTGCTGGTTTTCGTCGGGTATGGGACGAAGAAGGTTTATGACTGGCAACCGCAAGATACGCTGGAATCAATAGTCAGATTTTTAACGCTGTGTGCCGGGGCCGCGTATATGAGCCATCTGATACTCGACGCTATGACCTTCAGATCATTGCCGCTGATAGGAAAGCTATAGGTAGGGGGCGATAATGGTTAAAGAGGTCACACGCTACATACCAAGTCCAGTAGAGCGCGAGCTGTGGGCGCGGGCAGCAGGCAGGTGCCAGTTTAACGGCTGCAATAAGCTGCTCTATAAATCTGCCGTTACCCAGGAATCTGTCAATTTGGCCCAGAAAGCCCATATTTATTCGTTTTCTGAGAAAGGCCCGCGTGGTTGGGGGCCGTTTAAGCGAAACACCAAGCGTCTTAACGATATCAGCAATTTGATGTTGATGTGCCACGGTTGCCACAAAAAGATCGATCAGGATGTGGGCGGTGAAAGATACTCGGCGGAATTGCTTATTCAGTGGAAAAACGACCATGAGCGCCGGGTTGAAATCGTAACCGGCATAGAGCCGGACAAGAAAAGCCACGTTGTCTTATATGGCGCGAACATTGGCTCTGAAAAATCTCCGATTGAATATCTCGCCTGCGTGGAATCCATGTTTCCGAGTTGGTATCCGGCGAATGAAAGACCGGTAATACTTTCGATGAATTCGGAGCTAAAAGATAGCAGTGCAGATTATTGGAGCGCTGAATATGCCCATCTCTACAGGGCATACGAGAGAAACATTGCGCCTCTCATCGACCAGGATTCTTGTAAGCATTTTTCTGTATTCGCATTCGCACCACAGCCGCTTCTGATACAGCTTGGCGCACTTCTTACGGATAAAATATCAGTGGAAACCTACCAGTTGCACCGGGAACCTAAAGGCTGGCGCTGGCAGGAATTGCCTGAAGAATTCGAATTTGTTGTGCGTAAGCCCGAAAATTTCGATGGAGTTCCGGCACTATTGTTTTCACTTAGCGACCATGTTGCACATGATCGCATAACCCGCGTTTTAGAAGGTGCAAATATCTGGGAAGTGACTATTGAAAACCCTCATAACGATTTTATGCTGTCAAAACAGCAGCTTTCGGTTTTTCGTAGGTGTGTAAGACAGATGATGGTCGATATTAAAAACAAACACGGGAATGATGCGCCTTTGCACATCTTTCCCGTTATGCCTGTTTCATGTTGCGTCGAACTGGGACGGGCAAGAATGCCAAAAGCCGACATGCCATGGATCATTTACGATCATGATGTTGGAACGCAGGAGTTTATTAAATCCATAGAATTACGAGGTGATATCCATGTTAGATAAGAGAAGCAACGCAATATTAGCCAAATTATTAGAAAGTATTGAACTGCCCGAAGGAGCCTACGAAAAAGCTGAAAAACGATATACGGACATCGGTGAATGGCTTCACAGGGAGGATTCGAAATGTGTGGATTTTGATCCGCATGTATCCTCGCAAGGCTCTTTCAGATTGGGAACGGCAAACAAGCCCTATAGAGGTGATGAGTATGATCTTGATATGGGCTGCAAGCTCCGTCAGGGCTTGTCGAAAGATACAATTACACAAGAGCAGCTAAAAATCCTGGTAGGCGACGAACTGGAACAGTACAGAAAAGCACGAAATATTAAGGAAGATTTGGCTGAGAAAAAGCGTTGCTGGACTCTGAAATATGCGGATGGCCTGAGCTTTCATATGGATATAGTGCCATGTATCCCGGAAAGTGACCCAACAAGAGCCGTACTGAAGGAAAGGATGATCAAATTCGCTCAGTTGGACGAATCTCTTGCTTCCGATGTATCAAAATTGGCCGTTTCGATAACTGATAATACCGACCCTGGCTATAAGGCTATAACCGACAATTGGAGGATTAGTAACCCGGAAGGATATGCCCGCTGGTTTGAAAGCCGCATGCGCACTGCATCTGCTTATTTGTCTGAGCGTGAAATGGTCTTTAAAGCCAGTATCGATACACTCCCTTACTATAAATGGAAAACACCTCTTCAAAGCGCAGTCCAGCTCTTGAAACGACATCGGGATACGATGTTTGAGGGCAATGAAGATTCTAAACCTATTTCGGTTATCATCACGACTTTAGCGGCCCGCGCATATAGAGGAGAGAGTGATTTGGTATCCGCCCTGTCTAATATCCTGGGCTCTATGGATAAATACATTCAACCGAAAGTGCCTTTCGTTCCAAATCCTGTCAATCCGGCAGAAGACTTTGCAGATAAATGGTATTCCGAAAAGCACGCGCGACTGAAACTAAAGGAAAATTTCCACAGATGGCTATTTCAGGCAAAGGCCGATTTTGCTGCATTGTGCTCAAAAGATAACAGCCAAGTCATTGTAGAGGCGGCAGACCGTGGATTTTCTGTCAATTTCGACAAGGTTTCCATTGAGCAGGTATTAGGCCTGAGTGCCGCAGTCATTACTCCGCCCCGGCGCGTTGAAGCGGCTGGTCCAAGGCCATGGTTTAAAGTGTAAATGTCAAAGTGGTATGAGTTAAAGCTTCAGAATTTTTTATCGTTGCATCCCAGGATGCGGCTTACAGAATTAGGAGAAGAGAGAGTTGTCGTTGAAGGTGAATATTACCTCAACGCTCAGATGGACGGTTATGAGGCCATCCAGGAGACCTACAAGCTTCGAATAATTTTTCCGCCCCACTATCCCAGAGCACTTCCCCAAGTCATTGAACTTGGAAATCGTATTCCGAAAAATTCCGATTATCATACAAATAAAGATAGAACTTTTTGTCTTGGGTCAGAGATAAGACTTAAATCTATTCTTCTTGAGCATCCATCAATACTTGATTTTATAAAGAAAATACTTGATCCGTTTCTATACGCTGTCAGTTATAAACTGCGGTACGATTTCTATCCATTTGGCGATTTGGCCCACGGGGAGAAAGGCCTAATAGATGATTACCAGCGTATCTTTAAGGTTGCTGATAAGGCGTCAGTCCTTCAGGTTTTGAGGGCATTGGGGAAGAGAAAACGTGTGGCAAACAAACTACCATGCCCATGTGGGTGCGGGCAGCGTATAGGTAAATGTGATTATCGGTTTAACCTGCAAGGCTGGAGACGTCTTGAGAGGCGACGTTGGTTTAGAGAGCATCTTTCAGAATTTACCCCGGTGAAAAAGGAAAAAAAGAAAAAACCGAAAAAACAAACTGATAGTAAGAAAAAAATCTCGCCTAATTCACGAATGGCTCAAGGGCAAGGTGCCCTTGAAGCCAGTTCATTTTGAATGTTTTCGATGGATGCCAGGGCGTTTTTCGCGCAATGGCTTTCAGGTTCACTTCTGGCAAGTTCATTAAATGCATATCTGAGTAATGCACGCAGCTCGTTTTCATCCTTCGCTACCAATTCAAATCGGGTAACCAATAACATTTTTACCTCCTTGATGTTGGAGGCCGCGCCTATCCGCGACCTTTCATGAGGCCGCATCGGCGCTAGTAGGGCATTACCTGCACCTTTGGTCGTAATTGGTATGGAGAAGCGTGCGCCACGCTTGCCGGGATTGAATGTCCGCTTGCGCTATGGATCGGTTTTATAAAAGGGCAAGAAGCAAGGCCCTTATCAAATCAGGTGAGAAAAAATGATGGTGGTCTGCGATTTTTAAGAAATAAGCAGCCAATGAAAGCCGGGGCTGCATAATGGATAAGATCAAATGCGGTGAACGCACTAACCCAAGTGAGCCTGAAGAACGGCGCCAGTTTTTGCGCAGGAGCGCTTTTTAACGGTGCAGACAAAATATCACAGGGGTCACGGTCTGAATTAAGCTTAACGGCGTGCTCTCTGCAATATTTTCCTGCGTCTGTTATCGAACGGAACCAGTCAGGCAAGTATGAAAAAGCACCACACTTCCCCGCGCTGAACCCGTTCGTTCACCTCACACTCATGGAGTTTGCGCTTTATGGTATGCGCACGCATATCGCGGATGCGGAAATAAGGGAGGCGTTTCATTCTGCGACAAAGAACTTTTCAAAAAGCTCTTTCGCCTTTTTGAAACCCTCTTCATCCATAGTAACGGACTTTGCTTTACCAACAGGATTTGAAATAAACCCTTTTTCATGCAGTCTGTTCAGAGTGTCCCAATCAAAGCCTTTCCATGCCCTGGCACCTATGCCATCTTGTATTTCATGTGTTACCAGATAAAGCAATGCCAGTGTGTATTCATCAACTTTATCTTTGTTGTATTCCATTTATCTTTCCTGTTTCATCTTTAAAAGCCGAACAAGTAATTCCACAGCCTTTATATCGTTTGAATCATGAACGATATGCGGAAAGACTGTTGTGAAAAAATATAAGAAAATAATCAAAAGATCAAAATCTATGCGAGTGCAATGGTGTAAATTTTTTACTCAAAATCTATACGATCCCCCAAATCAGGGCCATAAAACCAAGTTCACAGACAAATCCAACGAATAAGCCTGAAAACAAAAAGCAAATCAAAGGGCACTGCGTCCCCTCAAAATCAAGTAAAATGACGGTTTCTCTCTTTTAACCGCTTCGCTGAAGCCAGACACTCCGCAATTTTCCTGGATTTTTTCACCCCCGCCTTAGTCGGCCTAGTCGCCAGAGGTTCATAAGCAGCGCGCATCAACGCTGCGCTTTTAAGAACCTCAATTCAAAGCAAGGAGAGAAAAATGAGTGAAGAAATCAGAATTTATGTGGCGGACCTGGCGGCTTATAACAATGGAATCCTGCACGGTGCCTGGATCAATGCCTGTGATGACCTGGAGGACATCAAAACCCAAATCGATGAAATGCTGGCTGGTAGCCCCGAAGAGCTGGCCGAGGAATACGCCATTCACGACCATGAAGGCTTTGAAGGTTATTCCGTTAGCGAGTATAGCGGCATTGATGAACTGCACGAAATCGCCTGTTTTATCGATGAGAATCCGGGCATTGGTGGTGAACTGTTAAATCAGTTCGGTGATAATCTTGAAGATGCCCGCCGGGCAATAGATGAGGCCTATTATGGCTGTTATGAATCCGTTGCGGATTATGCCGAGGAACTGACTTCAGGCTCCTGCCAGATTCCCGAGCATTTATCCTGGTACATTGATTATGAGCGCATGGGTCGCGACATGGAAATGAGCGGCGATATTTTCGCAATAAAAACCGCTTATAACGAGGTTCACATCTTCGGAAATTTCTAAAAAAAATTCGGCCTGGATGGCCTCAGTCCATCCAGGCCAGAAAACCTTCAACCTGTGAGTAAATCTTTAAAAAACCATATTTTTAGTTTTCAACATGACAGCAATCCCTAATATGGAATCATCCATCAGAATTGAAGCAGGAGACTCAAAATGAGATACGCAAAAATATCGGTATTTATACTTTTCACTGTCAGTCTCATTTTTGGTCTTGATAGCATGCGGCAAATATATGCAAAGGACGAACTCCCAGCAAATAATTCCCCCGAAAAACGCGTTGAGCTTGTTACAGATCAGGAGCGCGGCATTCTTTCCATTCAGATAGACGGAGAACTGGTGGCGTTTCTTACAAAAGACGGGCTGCACGTCATTAAAAACATCGAATATGGCGGAACCATTGCTGACTATGGACAAGAACGTGTAAAGGCGGCTTTTGGCGCAACGGGACAAAAGGAGGCAGCGGATGAAAAGTAAGTTTTTCCTGATTGCTTTTTCATTTGTCTTAATGGCCTTGTGTCCTGTGACCACTGCCCTTGCACAAGAGGCCGCGCCAGGAGATGCGTGCTCTACCGAGGATGTGACGCTTATGGCCGGAGGTGTGGAGGCATCCGGCGTTGGATATTATATGGTGTGCCAGGGTGGTGTATGGGTGCGCATCTTTGAGACCGATACAAACGGATACCTGGGCGTTGGCCAGGCCAACCCCGCCGCGCCGCTTCATGTTGGTGGTGAGGCGATTATAGGCACAACAACGGGGTTGGGCTGTTCTGCTACAACCGAAGGTGCGATCAGGTATAATGCGACAGATAATAATATAGAGGTTTGCGACGGGAACGCATGGGCACAAATTCGGGCGAGTGCCTGCGACAATGCTCCTGCATTTCTGGCTTTTCCGACGCTCTCGGCTCAAAGCACATCAACGCTTGTGACGTCGGATATTTTGCAGGTTTCAGGGATGGATTCAGGATGCACCACGAACGTGAGCGTTAGCGGTGATGGTTCGCCGGAATACCGCACATGTTCAGACGCGAGTTGTTCAAGCGTACTGCAAAGCTGGACAGATGAAAACAATACGCTTGATATTCAGGGTAATTATATCCAGCTCCGTACAACGACCAGCGCCAGCACGGATACGGTCTATACTGTTACGTTGGTAACGGGACCGACCTCACAGGACTGGACAGTTTCCACCGGACTTTCGGAATGCGGTGCCATTGGTAGTTTGTGTGCTGATGGTACCGTTTATGCGGGCTTGACGGGTTCCGATCCCTTTTATGTTACCAGATGCGATGCCGGGCAGACATGGGGCGGGTCGTCTTGTGACGGAGCCAGATCAACATATACATGGAATGATGGAGCAACAAATTATACGACAACAAGCGTCATTGACCAGCAGGACGGGCAGACAAATACGGCCTCTTTGGTAACGATTGATTCGAATTCAAGTGTGGCCGGAACGCAGCCCCACGCAGCGGCGCAGTATTGTAATGACCTGATTTTGCATGGCCATAGTGACTGGTATCTGCCAGCCAAAAATGAGCTGAATACGATGTATGGAAATAGCGCTACGATTGATAATTTTGATGAAGGGGGAACGTATTATTACTGGTCGTCCTCGGAGTACTCTACTAATTACGCATGGAGACAGCGTTTCAGTGACGGCGCTCAGAGCTACTACGGCAGCAAGAACACCAGTTACGCCGTCCGCTGCGCCCGGAGATAGTTAATCATTCAATCATTTAAACATTAAAAAAATGCCGTGCGGAGCACGGCCCGTAAAAATTTTGAGAGATCAGGTTCCTAATGGCCCAGTATCAGCATTTGCCGATTTACAAGCTGACTTATGATCTTCTTATCAGGGTTATGCAGGTGACAAGAAATTTTCCCCGAGAATACAAATATACGTTGGGTCAGAAGCTGAAAGACGAAATTATAGAGCTGGTGGTTTTGATATACAAAGCCAACAGCACAAAGGAAAAAGCACCATACATAGAAAGGGCGTTAGAACATATACAGGTGGTTCAGCTTATGATTCGCCTGTCCCATGATATGAGAATTCTGCCCAGAAAGCATTACGTCGATTTGGCGGAAAAAACGGACAGTCTGGCCCGGCAGGCGCAGGGCTGGCTTAAAAATTCGGGGAAGAGTGAGCCGGAACGGATTGCTGGCTAAGGCCAGCGCCGGAGAGCGTGTTCATCTCGGATGATGGCGGTTAGAACACTCGTTTGTCATCCCGTTGGTGAGTACCGCGCAAGCGGTGCGAGCTTAAACAAACGGGAACCAGAAAAAGACGTCAGCAAAGCTGCCGACATAATGGTTCCCCGCCGTTTGAATTTGCTTTACAGCAAATCGCGGGGATGACATTGAGACGAGCTAACCAAAGTAGAAACCGTAAGGTGAAAGGCAATATGGCTGAGCATTCGGCCTTGTTGACCAAGAGATCGTCATCGAAACGTGCGCCGGTTGGTGCTTTGGGGACTGGTCGTCCTCGGAGAACAATAATAATAACGCATGGAGACAGCGTTTCAGTGACGGCGATCAGAACAACAACAACAAGAACAACAATAACGCCGTCCGATGCGCCCGGAGGTGGAAGCTCTTCCCCGGAGCTTGCCATTTTGACTTTGGAGGCGTTATTTGATGCCTATTTTGATTGCCGCAAGCATAAGCGTAACAGTCAGAACCAGCTTGCCTATGAAATGGAGCTGGAAAGAAATACCGTTCAGTTATGGCGCGATCTGGAAGAAGGCCGTTATGAGATTGGGCGCAGTATTGCCTTTGTTGTAACCCATCCGAAAATCCGGGAAATCTGGGCGGCTGATTTTCGGGATCGGGTGGTTCACCACCTTGTTTATAACGCTATCAGACCCAGATTTGAAAAAAGCTTTATCCGTGACGCTTACGCCTGCATACCGGGGCGCGGTATCCATGACGGAATGCGCAGGGTTTCCCATTTTGCGCGTTCGGTGACACAAAGCTGGAGCAGGCCTGCCTATGCTATGAAAGCCGATATCGCCAATTTCTTTAACAGCATTGACAATGAGCAGCTTATCCATATCCTGAAAAAACGCATTCACGAAAAATGGGTGATGGATCTGATAGAGCAGATCATTCACCATAACCCGCGCCCCGATGTTATCCGGCAGTCAACACCGGAGATGTTTGCTCTTGTCCCAAAGCACAAGAGCTTTATGCACGCCCCACCGGGGAAAGGCTTGCCGATTGGTAATCTGACCAGCCAGTTCTTTGCCAATGTGTATTTGAACGAGCTGGATCAGTTTGTGAAACATAAGCTCAAAGCCCGGTATTACGGGCGTTATGTGGACGATATTATCTTGTTTCATGAAGATGCCGGAGCGCTTAACGGCTGGTATGATGAAATCGAAAATTTTCTATACGAGAAACTTAAAATGCGGCTGCACCCTCATAAAAAATGGCTGAACCGCGCGGATGCCGGGATTGATTTTGTTGGTTTCGTTATAAAACCGGGGCGCACCTATTTGCGGCAAGCGTCCCTTTCCCGTTGCCAGCAAAAAATAAGGGCATGGGAAAAGAAAGGAGCCGTGCTTGATGAACATGTCCTTGACGGCCTTTCGGCCAGTTTAAACAGCTATCTCGGGATGCTCAGGCAGGTTGATGGATACAATGCCAGAAAATCTATATGCAATGGCCTTGAAAGCCTCTTTATCCGGGCGGATGAGGGGTATACTAAAATATTCCAGTGCTAAAATCAGATTTCCGGCTCCATATTAGCAGTTATCGATGGACCAGGACTTTTAAAATCGTTTGACCATATCGCTGAGCGACACTGTGAAATACCATCGATCCTTAATTGTTTTGCTTATAGCCAATGTTTTTATGATGTCTGGATCACATAGTGTAAAATTCGGATTTACGACCGTTCCAATACAATCATCGACACTATGGACTTCAAATCCGTCAGTGGAATAAGAAAAATTCGGGAAATGCCAGGGCTGATGGTCGCATTTATTTGACAGGGACCAGGCAAAATATTTTGTATCACCTTTCCGGGTCACTCGGTCGGTTGAAACGAAGAAAGTCGGGCAATGCCAGGGCTCATGGGCGCATGGATTGACCATGCTGTAGACAAAAAATCTTGAATCGGCGCTCCATTCAGCTTTGACAACAAATAAACCATCTTCGTCATCATCGGAAAAATAACCTCTTTGAAACAGTATTTTATCGTTTTTAGATTTTATGATTATTTCGCTTTCATCCATTCCGCTTTGCGGGCTTCGTACCGGTGTAACATAAGCTTTGTATTTTCCATTCGGTGACAAATACTCTCTTGGCAAACCATGATGCGCCGCTCCTGGGCAAAGTGCGGAAGACGGGAAGGATATATTGTTTAGGATTTTAATCATTTTGTTTGTCTGAAAATTAAACATGAGTTTTACTCCTTCTTAAATTTCCGGCTCCAGGTCGCTATCGATGTCCAGATCAAGGCCATCGAATTCAAGCTCGCTCCTGGGCATCTTTTTGGATCTTTTTTCAAATATTGTTTGTTGGCTGCTAATCTAAAGATAGAGCTTGCTCGCTATACTCTGATTGACGGTGTTCTTCCCTTAAATTCATAATTCTGGACACATCGTCATCAATGGCAACGTCGCAAGCGTCGGCAACATCGAATAGCCCTTTTAACGCGGCAAGCAGCCATTTACGCTGAATTAGATAATCTTCGCCGCGTCGGTGGCTTTCAAATATCTCTTCACTTGCTCGATTAAATTTTTCACATGCATCTAAAAAATCCGTCATTGTTTCACCTCCGTATAACCGCGATTGCTCCTTTACCTCCTCATTTTGGCAGATTAGCAACCTATTGATATATCATCATATTTTTTAATCCTAAATTTCCGGTTCCAAGTCGTTATCGATGTCCAGATCAAGTCCCTCAAATTCAAGCTCGCTTTTCGGCATCTTCTTAGGCCTGGATGCAGCTTGCCTTGATTTTTCCCGGTTTTGCCTGTCTTTGCCCGCTTCCATTCCCTGCGCATGCGACAGGTCACGGAGGAGGGCTTTTCGTTCCTCTTCCTGCTTTTCGCGGAGCAACCTGATTTGAGCCTGCAGGTTCCGGCGCTCCCGGAGCTGCGCACTTATCAAATCTTCCTGCTCTTTCTGGTCGCGCTGGTAGGCAAGCCAGGCCTCACGCTCGTTTCGTTTCCGGTTTTTCCAGTAGCGGCCATTGATTTTGTCCCACAACCCCTTAAACCCTGAGCGAATACGTGCCGAACGTTTCAGCTCCTCAGATTGCCAGCGCTTTTGCTGGACTTCATCCAGGCGGCTTCGATCCGACCGGTGGCGCTCCACCATGTCTTCCTTATCCTTTTTCAAAGGCTTTGATTTCAGTTCATGCTGCAACTGAAGCTCATCGGCAAAGCCTTTGAACAACTTGCTTAATCTTCCCTTCATGGTGGTTTGAACGTCCGAAACGCTCGGCAAGTCATCAGGGCTACCAAGCCGGTCCGCCAGTTCCTTCTTTTTTGACCGAGCTGGCGGGTCAGGGAATAGACCTCGCCATGCACATCGACCGCTACAAAGCCGCGCCGGTCTCCCTGCGCGAGGGTATACCCTATTTCCTGCAGGGCGCTTTCAAAACCGGCACGGCTGTCTGAAACAACCCAACATTCCTGCAGCTCGCGCTTGATATCATCAGGCTTGCGCCCGATGCGCAGCGCTTGCTGCCACTCAGCACGGCTATAGTTCAGTGGGTTCTTTTTGGATTTGTCCCTGAAGCCTTCAGGCATTTTCCAGCCATGCTCCTTATATAAAGATATGGCAATGTCCTTGAGTTTTAATTTGGGATGGGAAATATTGATCGCCTTCATGTTTTCGGTATCGATCCGGCTCCAGACACAATGGGCATGACGGCGTCCTTCCTTTTCATGGAAGACCACCACACGCGGCTGGCCTTCCAGCCCCAGTTTCTTTTCTATTCGCTCCAGCGCGTTTTCAAAGACGGCAACCGGCACTTTTTCATTTTGTGGGGGACTGAGGCTCAGCGCATACATGAACTGTTTGCACTTCGTGCCTTTGGAGAGGGCATAGGCCTCATTCAAAGCCCCCAGGACATCTGAGGCAATGAAGCCGCTGACCTCATGAACCTTTACATGCTCATTCTGATCCGATTTAAGCAGATGCTTTGCCATTTGCGCACCCCCGGCGCGTTGGTTCCCTTTAAGGATCATGGCGCTCCTCCCTTTGGGTCATTTCAGGGTCACTGAGAGGCTTCAAGCCCATGGCCTTGATCAGGGTTTGACGCATCCACCTTATGGCATCGCAGGCGTTATTGAGTTCCTGGGCGACCTCATGGTTCACAGGCAGCGAACCGGAATTAGCGGCCTTGGCAAGCTGATTGATGTTCTGGGAGATGCGTGATTTGCCTAGTGTGCCCAGGAGTTTGGAAAGCTCTTTCCGCTGAGGATCGGCCATTTGTTCGCGTGTGCGCCTTTTAGGCAGTTCGGGCATGTCCTCTTTAAAGATCAGCACCTGATATAAGCGGCCAGGGGGCGACCGTCAGCGGCCACTTCCAGGACGCGGCGCTCATCCTCGGTAAAACGCATGGAAAAAGGAGGCGGGTACTTTGGTTTTTTGCGATCATCAGGAGGCTTATTCATGATAAACCTCCTTGTCCGGGCAGGGGTGATTTTTTAAAGATGTGATATTACGGGCAGTTATGAGAGGTAGATACCGTTGGTTGCCAGCCCCCGCTACCACTTAAAGAGAAAAGGCACTTACAATCGATTGTGAGTGCCTTTTTTCTTGCCATACCATAAAAATCCGTACCCACTATTATACCCACCATCGGATAAGACTTGCCGCAATCTGCACAAGTCCATGTTTGTGGTTCCGGATTATGTGACGGCTTTGGTTTTGGTTTATTTGGCCTATTGGGCCTTTTAATGCCTTCATGATCACGAACGCTTGCATGTAACGCCTGATCACTTTCCCTATCACCAGGCGCCGCGCACTTGAGTTTCCCGCACACCTACCGATATCACCAATGCTGAGGAACATCGCCCCACATGGGCATGATCAAGTTTAACCGACTTCCTTGACGACTATTCTTAACGGATTGTAATAAAATGGGAAAATACATAGCCTACACGCTATTAATTGCTGTAACTTTATTTGCCCTCGAGTGGTTTCAGATTGTTGATATTCCGTATTTTGAAATTCCAGACTATACATCGGGGAAAAAAGTTATGGTTAATTCTGGGCACAATTATTTAAACCAGTCAGACGAATAGATTCCACACCTTCTCCCAAAAAAACAGGTGATTCCGCTTTTATGCGGTTTCGCCCATTTTTTTTGAATTGCACAACACGATCCATAAAGTATAATTCCCTTCAGCCAAAAAAAGGCCGGACCATCATCAGATGATCCGGCCGGTTGCGATAGGTGGAACGAGGGGGTAGCACGGGAAGCTGATGGTGATCCTACGGATAGTTTGTTCGGATTTTATTAAACCGGAAAAAATGATCCGTTGCCAGGGCAATTTCACGACCGGACATGGCGGCCCAGATATTGGAGAAACGATCTGCCGACCAACATGCTGGCCAGCATCAATACGCACAAATAGAACCATATCTTAACGCCATCAAAACCGAGATCGTAGTGGGGCATAAAAAACGCCGCGATACAGCAGACCGCTACCCACAACACCAGGATCGACCGAATGCTGATGGTGGAGATCCTCTTAAATTGATCCATTGCAGACCCTCCCCTTATTTTCTGTTGGCTGAGGCGTTTTAGGTTATACGAGGCGTGTTAGGAATCGATGAAATGTTCAGCAGCCACCGTAACCCGTTTCGTGGCCAGGAATCCAAAAGGAAACCGGGCCAGCAAAAGCCAACTCGGCAGGGAGAAAGAGAAGTTCTCTGGTGGCCTTTTTCCGCATCGATCCGAAAAGATCCAAAAAGGCCTTTCTCGAACTGATCGCCGACTGGAAAGGTCTGGGCATGATTCCTTCGGGTTCACACCCAGACCTTGCAGGTGATCCGCGGGCCGTTAGCGGTCACACTACAAATAATCATTCAAAGGAGCACCTGGAAATGTTATTGGTCAAAGTATTGAACGCTGGAAACATGGAAGACATGGGCCTCTACAATATCGTTGGGTTAATTCGCAAGGATTATAATGTGCTTGGTGAAAGTAATCAGGGTTATAAACTATACAGTCTACTAAAAGACTTGGCAGATGACAGAGCTGAAATGAAAGGGACAAAAATCAAAACCGATAATCGTGGCCCACAACCCTTTACTTACAACAGTCACAACGTAATGCACTACAGTACTGGAGAGAAGAGAAAGAATCCAAAGAAATACTCAGCTACTATATTTTTCTACAAAAGTGGCAGTACAATTTACATTATAGCCGCAGGGCACCACACAAAAGCAAGTACGCCTACGTATAAAATAACATGGGGATACATGGCCGGCCATACCGCTTGCGTATGAAAACCGCCCTTACAATGCTGATAGTTCGCTGCAACTAACATCTTGACAATCGTAACCCCTCGGGTTACATTTTATAGTCCATGATAATATCCTTTAAACATAAAGGCTTGGAAAACTTTTTTTGCACAGGGAGCAAGAATATGATGATTATCATTAGGAAGTCATAACAATGAGCAGAATAATCAAACGCCCAACACATCCGGGAAGAATACTAAAAGCGGACTATCTTTTACCTCTATCCATTACCATTAAGGATTTGGCTGCAACCCTCGGTGTTTCAAGAAAAACGTTATCTAAAATCATAAATGAAAGAGGCGCTGTCACACCCGATATGGCTTTGCGATTGTCACGTGCGTTTGATACCACTCCAGATTTTTGGCTGAATTTGCAGAAAAATGTTGATCTTTGGGACGCTGAAAATGAATCGCAGGAATGGAAAAAGGTAAAGCCATTTCCACAAGACAGGCTCCATGATCATCATTCATCGCTTAACAACGAACAAAGCACGTGAGGGGGCCGGGAGTATCCGTGCCATTTTACAAATAAGGTGAGAATATGCTGCAGGATACGATTCAGTCTTCGTTCGTCTCACTTATACCCTACACCGGCATTCAGTTTTTAGACTTTGGTCTAAAGGCAAATCAGATAAAATTTGCGAAAACGTATTGTGCTCGTAACGAGGGGCCCGCTCCTTATTTTAGTCATGCGCATGAACACGCGGAGTCGGGAAGGATCACGGATGACAATGGGCAGGACGTGCGTGAGGACGAGCAGATTTCTATCTCGCTCGCCCAGATATTTCGTGTTTATACAAATTCCTGGCTACCGCTGCCGTTATTGAGAATCAAGGAAGAAACCAAGACTGGAGCCATCCTGTTTGATAGGGGGCCTTTAAACTGGGCCAGGATCAGAATCACGGAGCTTGAGCCGTCGGATAAAGACGGCCATACGCACCGTATCACGGTTATTGTTGATACCAATTTTCTGGAAACGCATCCGAACCGACCCTATGCAGCGCCTTCTGAAACCGATGTAACGACAGCGGCGCAATTCAAGCTGGCATCGGCACTGGAGGACTACTGCTATTTACAGCAAACGGACTGGGCGGTTTCCATTATTGAAGACGCCTATGATGCCTATCTCGTGCAGCGTTATGGGGCAAACCGGTTTGAGCAGGCGAAAGCCAGTGTGCCGTTTATGCATCCCTGGGCGGTTTACGTTAGCCTGATCGATATGCTGAATGAGGCCGAAATACTGCCGCGGATTCAATTTGTCGATACCGTCAGCAGGCCGCTACAATATACGCCGATCGATGTCGACTTTGTCCTTGATATTGGAAATTCGAGGACCTGTGGCATTTTGATCGAGTCGGGTGATCATGACACGATTGATCTGAATAACAGCTATTCGCTGGAATTGCGTGATCTGAGTCAGGCAGAGCACATCTACAAAGAGCCCTTTCCCAGTGTTATTGAGTTTCACCGGGAATCCTTTGGGAACAATCGGCTGACAGCCCGCAGCCGCCAAGACGCCTTTCAATGGCCAACCCCGGCGCGCATCGGTTGGGAAGCCAATCGGCTGTTTAATACCTCCAGAAGTACCGATGGCCGCACCGGAATGTCGTCGCCCAAGCGTTA
The DNA here is from genome assembly GCF_001311845.1 of Desulfosarcina cetonica JCM 12296. Lineage (GTDB taxonomy): Bacteria > Desulfobacterota > Desulfobacteria > Desulfobacterales > Desulfosarcinaceae > Desulfosarcina > Desulfosarcina cetonica. Next base: position 54,950 of record NZ_BBCC01000016.1, read on the forward strand.
CCTGTGGGATACCCGTGAGCAAAACCACGACTGGTATTTTAACAGTTACGGTTCCTTGCGGAAAAACACGGGACGTGTCCCCGCGATTAAAGGCACCTTCTTCCAGTATCTCACCAACAGTGGCGATGAATGGAACAGGGAGGACCCGGACTCTTCATGCGTGACCCGGGCAACCTATACCCGTAGCGCGATGATGATGTTTTTCCTGGCCGAAGTTTTCACCCAGGCGTTCATGCAGATCAATTCCTTCGGTCAGCGGCGAAAAAAGGCCTACAAAGATCTGCCACGGCGATTAAACCGAATTGTCCTGACCATGCCGACGGCAATGAGCTTGTCTGAGCGGAAACTGTTTGAAAAGCGTGCCAGACTTGCCTTGAAAACGGTGGCGGCCGTTATGAAGATTCCCGCAGCGCATGTTCCCGGCCTGGTGATGCAGTGGGATGAGGCAACAGGGACACAGGCTGTTTTTCTTTACAACGAAGTTAAGGAAAATTTCCGAGGGGATGCAGCGCAATTTTTCGAATCGAGCGCCCGCCCGTTGATTGCAAACAAGCATAAACAGATGCGTATCGCCAGCATCGATATCGGTGGCGGGACAACCGATCTGATCATCACGTCCTACACCCTTGAAGACGGGGCATTGATCCGGCCAGAGGAAAATTTCCGCGAAGGATTCAATATCGCCGGGGATGACATTCTGCAAGCCATTATCGAACGGCATATTCTGCCGGTATTCAAGCGTTATATTGAACAGGCGGGAGTTGAAGAATCCGAAACGGTGTTGACCGCACTGTTTGGTGCCAGCCGCGCCAACGAAGATGAACGTGAACACCTTAAGCGGCGGCTGTTTTGCAATCAGGTCTTTATCCCCATCGGCCTGCGTATTATCGGCCTGTATGAATATTATGATACGACGCATGGTAACCGCGCTTACACCTTAACATTCAGCGATGTCTTTTCTGACGATGACAGACCCAAGGATTCTGTCATTGCCTATCTGCAACAAGGGCTCAGTGATTTTGGCGTGCCGCCATTCGATCTTCAGGCGATGGCGTTCAATATCGATCTGGGATTGGTGGATAATACGGTTAAACGCACGATCGGTGGAACACTTGCCGATTTGTGTGAACTGATCAATCATTATCAGTGTGATTATCTTCTTCTTTCCGGTCGCCCGAGCATGATGCCCGGAGTCAGAGATTCCGTGATTGCCAAGCTTCCGATTCCGATCGACAGAATCATCTCCATGCATGATTACAAGGTCGGTGCCTGGTATCCGTATCGCGATCTCAAAGGCCGCCTGTCGGACCCGAAAACGACCGCAGCCGTCGGCGCCATGGTTTGCGCGTTGTCCAACGGCTATCTGGTTGGATTCAGTCTCAAGAGCAACACGTTTAAACCGTCATCAACGGCGAAATACATCGGGAAAATGGATGATACCGGACAGATTAAAAACAAACATCTCTACTTCCGGGACATTAATCTGGAAACCGCCCGGGACGCTGGTGGAAGCAGTGCGCCTTCTGCCGATGTCCGAACACAGCTCCTCTTCAGCGGCCCGATGTTTATCGGTTTCAGGCAAATGGATATTGAGCGCTGGCCGGGAACCCTGATCTACCGGGTCGATTTTAATGATCGCAACCATGCCGATCAGCTGCAGCTACCGTTGAAGATCACGCTGGCGTTAATTCCGGAGGAGGACGACAAGGAATGCAAACTGTTCGATATCGATTCCATCGAAGATGCCGAAGGCATGCCGAAACCCGCTTCACTGGTAAAGTTTCAATTGCAGACGCTTCGCAACGACAGTGGGTATTGGATGGATACCGGCGTTTTTGTCATTGAGCCGTAAGGATCGGAATTGAGGAGAGTGTATGCGCGATAAGGATAGAGAATTATCAGCCCGATGTCGATCCGCGGCGAACGTTGCATCCGACTTTATCCATTGGAGTTCAGAACACCGGGACATTGTTGAACCGAATGTTCAAACCATCAGGCGTAATTTCAATAAGTTTGAGACACAACTCAACCGTCTGGCCGTGGCTGCCGAAAGACCCATGGCGGTTGCGGTGTTTGGTCCGAGCCAGGCCGGAAAATCGTATCTGATTTCAGCATTGGCGCGGGATGGAGAAAAAGCATTACAGGCTAAAATCGGCACCGAGACCGTCGATTTTCTTAAACGCATCAACCCGGAAGGAGGGAAAGAATCTACCGGGATCGTCACGCGCTTTACCATCCGGGAAAATCAGCTTCCTTTTCCCGACATGCCAGTTAAAACCAGACTGATGGACCAAATTGATATTATCAAAATTATCGGGAATACCTTTTTGTCCGATGTCGATCCGGCCTGCATCGCCATTTTGGAAGCCGAGGATATTGATGCCATTCTGGCTGACGCGGCATCAAGGCTCAGCAGAGCCCGGTTGACAGTCTGACCGCCAATGATGTTTTTGACGTGCGCGATTACTTCATGCGTTACTTTCGAGGGGTTGCCCGAATACGGATGTTAACGGAGGATTTCTGGGAAGCTGCCGCAGACGTGTTACCGCGCCTTGAAATCCATGATCGTGCCCGGTTTCTGGCAGTCCTGTGGGGTGAAACGGACGCCTTTTCCAATCTCTACGTTCAGCTTTACACGGCTCTCAAACGGTTGGACTTCAGTCATGAAGCCTATTCTGCGCTGGGCTCCGAAAGCAGTGAAGGAGCGCTTTTACCACGCAGCAAGAGTATTATCGATGTCTCTACCTTAAGCCGTTTGGGCCAGGAGAGCGCCGACACATTGACGGTTGTCGTTCCTTCCGGCACCCGGGTTGAGCTTAAGCGTTGCGAGTATGCGGCACTCATCTCCGAGTTGGTGATTCAGATTGCCGATATCCCCTACGATTATTTCCGCTTTACCGATCTGCTCGATTTTCCCGGTTATCGTTCCCGTGAACAGATCCGCCAGCTGGACAGCTTTCTTCAGCAGGACAACGCGATCGAGTCGCTTTTCATTCGCGGTAAGGTCGCTTACCTGTTTCAACGGTATCGCGAAGAACGCGAGCTTACCAGTATGCTGCTCTGTGTTGCCGATAGCAACCAGGAAGTCAAATCGCTTCCGGATGTGATTGATGAATGGATCCGGAATACCCACGGTGAAACGGCCGAGGAACGCAGCGGCAAAGCGGTGTCCTTGTTTTTGGTGCTGACAAAATTTGACAAAGAGTTCGATCGTAAAGGCGGGGGCGGCGACACCCCGGCGGAATATGCGTCAAAGTGGAAAACCAGGCTTCATTCCTCGCTGTGGGACTTTTTGGGCAAACAGCACGCCTGGCCGCTCGAATGGAGTAAGGCAGGCCCGTTCAATAACAGTTTCTGGATTCGAAATCCCAAATATGAGGCCCCGCATCTGTATCAGTATGATGATGCCGGCCACGAAGTCGGGTTGTTGACCGGCGCCCGTGACCTTGAACGGATCAATGGGTTGAAGCAGGCCTTCTTGACAACGCCTGAGGTTGCGGTCCATTTCAAGAACCCCGAAGTCGCGTGGGACTCCGCATTGATGCCCAACGATGGCGGGATCTCTTATCTGGCCACGGAACTGGGAAACGTGTGTGACCCGGATCTGAAATATAACCAGCTGGTTCATCAGTTCAATGCGGTGAAGCTCGAGATGTTGTCCCGCATGCGTGAGTATTATGTCGGTGATGACAATACCGAACGGATCAACACGCGCATTCAAAAAAGTCGCGATGTTGCCAAGGCGTTGACAAAAACAGCCAAAGCGGAACGTTTTGGAAGCCTCATGAGTCAACTCTACGTCTCTGAATCCGCGTTGAGGGACCTTTATCTGCGTATCGATAAGGAAAGCGCCCAAAATGTCATTCTGATCAGCGAACCTCAGGCGGAAGATAATGACTTTTTTGAAGCGCTGGGACTGGACGATGAAGCCCCCCAAGAGGATTCTCAGGAGGGGGCAACGGCAGCGATGCAAAGTTTTGCGGAACTTTATGCGGCAGAAGTGGCCACGTTGTGGGTGTCAAAAATTCATGATTTTGTTGATGACCATGTCGCGCGAAACTATCATTTCCTTTCAGAGGCGATTGCCCAGGACTTGATTCGGGAGCTGAAGTCGGGCTTTTCGACCATCCAGATTCAGAAGAAAATAGCGGGTACCGTTGCGGATACAACCCGCCTGCGTATTACTGTTCATAAAGCCATCGCTTTCCCGACGCGGTTGACCGCGAACCTGGTCAACGATTATGTGAATTATCTCGGTTATCAGGATGTTCCGGAGTCTAAACGTCCGAATATCAAAGGAGAGCCCATTTTTAAATCTCAGCCTTTCGATTGTGACCCACCATCGCTTTCTGAAACGCCGGGCAATTATCATGATCGATTCGTCATGGATTGGCTCAAAGGGTTCTTAACCTTGGCAGAAGACACGCCCGGGTGGAAAGTGGCATGCGTGTTGATCCTGCTGCAAATGAAAGATTGGCGATGCTGATTTCAGCGTTGGAAGGATAGATTCATGCAACAACCGAGAATCTTTGTAGGGGAAGATCTCAATCGTGAACCGGGCTATACGATTTTCACCCTGGAAGGGATCAGCGGTGTCGTCGATCGTATTTCCTATTCAGTGGTTCGTCACGGGTATGACTTCAATTATCTTGGTGAGAAAGAGTGGCAAGCGGCCTTTTCCTGGTTGGAACCGGAGGATGCCTGGTATGAAAACGGGACCTTGAAATTCATTGTCCCGCCGGATGTCACCTGGCAGCTTGAACCCCAGGGCTATGTTCTGCGCCTGAACCTGACCCCGACCATCGGCGATGTCTCCTTTGATTTCTTCTGGCCGGACGTTTTACCGGCGGAATCAACGGGGCAGCCGTCCAATGCTCAACGCCTGTCGGGTACGCGTGTCAAACCGGTGACTGCAGATACCTCCGGTCAGCCGTCGGCCATTAAAACGGTTGTTCCGGCCGCTACAAACGAAGACTTTGAGCTCAAAGATGATTTGCTGCCTGATGAGGTCATGTCTGTTTTTGATGATGAGGCCAGTATTCCAGCGATGGATGATCTTCCTTCGTTTGAAAATCTCGCGCCGCTTACCGATGAAGAGACGCCGGTTGCGCAGGATCCGTCGAGTACCCAAGAGGCGTTGATTGTTGAAGCGACTCCGGCGGATAGGCAAGAGGAATCCGCGCCTGCGGAAAAAGAAGACATCGCCCCTTCACGAAAAGCAGCCGCATGGCTGGACCAACATACCCCCGATGAGCCGTCAAAAGGGCCGAAGTCTGTCCTTATCCTTTTAGCGATAATAGCCACGTTTGCATTGCTTGCCGGATTGTGCCTGTTTTTTCTAAATTCAGGGTCGTCAGATCAAAAACAGGAACCTCTATCGGATAGGCCATCAACTTCTGAAGCATCCGGCAACATGACTGATCCAGGCACAGATAAAGCGTCTCAATCAAGCGCCGAAGGTGAGCACTCCCGTACGGAAATCACAGAAGTGTCAAAGCCCGTGGTTATTCCCGAGACGAAGGTTGCTGAAGAGCCAAGTCCCAATGCGCACCAGCAGAATTTTCAAACGGAGAGCATTCTGCAGAATGCGATGCAACAGGAAAAAGAGAGGGAGACACCGAAAAAAACGGATAATCCAAGTCCATCGAGCCCGCGTTAAGGCGACAGGTTGGGGAATAAAAAACTCTTTTGACTATTTATAGGAACAGGGGAACGAACGATGAAAAAACATGCTCAGCTTATTTTGCTAGTGCTGTCCTTCTTTCTCTTTGCCATGATCCGTTCGGGTGTTGCAGCGGATAGTTGGATCGGAATGGTCACCGGCAGCAAAACCGGCACCTACATTAAAATTGGGCAGGATATTGCCGATGCTGCGCGCATGAATGGTGTCGATATTCGGGTCCAGGAATCTGAAGGTTCCCTTGATAATATCAAACGCATGAACAGCCGGGAAAACGCCGGCTTCGGAATCGTTCAATCAGACGTGTTGGGTTACATGAGGCGTTCAGACAGTCCTCAGTTACGAAAGGTTGCTGAACGATTACGGATGGTTTTTCCGTTGTACAATGAAGAGGTGCATGTTTTTGCGGCAACCGATATCCGTCGCTTAAGTGATTTAAACGGCCGCACGGTGTCTGTCGGCAGCAATGGCGGCGGCAGTTGGATGACAGCAATGAACCTGTTCAAAATGCTCAATATCCAGCCGGCGAGAGTTAACAATTGGGACAACACCAAGGCTGCCGCAGCGGTTATTGACGGGAATCTGGATGCCATGATCTATGTCGCCGGCAAGCCGGTTACGTTTTTTGAAAAAGTCGGTATGTTGAAAAATGACCCGGCATATAAAGATCGCTTTAACCGTGTGCATTTTGTGGCGATCGATGAGTCGGAGGTGCTGAACGAGTATGTACCGAGCAGTATCGGCCCGAACGATTATTCCTGGATTGATGAGAAAGTACCGACAGTGGCGGTTAAAGCAGTGATGGTCAGCTACGATTTCTCCTCTCGCCGAAATTCCTACTATAATCTGCGTTGTGATCAGCTTGGTAAAATCAGTCAGGCCCTCTACCGCAATATTGAAGACCTGAAATCCAACGGGTTGACCCCTAAGTGGCGTGAGGTCGATCTTTCGGCAACAATCGGTAACTGGCCGAAAGATAAATGTTCTCTGCAACCGTCAGCAGGGAAACAGGCGGGGGAAATGTCAACCGAAGAGAAATTGGAAAAATTTTTCAATTAATTGCCGGCAGAGTTGCCTGTGTACATTACCTCGATTGACATAGCCGATTTTCTTCCGTTGGGCTCGGCCGATTATCCGGCGTATTCGCTTTACGACGCCCTTAAAACGGTGATCAGCCATCGTGTTTCTCAAGAAACGGCAATGTTGCTGTGCGAGCCTGTCTTTGACGCGGGAGGACTTGAGATTGACTACGCGTCGCCATTAGAGGGTCCACTGCAATCACTCGATTCACTTGGTGATGACCAAAAAAATGCCGTGCTGGACAAGCTGTCGCAACGTGCTGCTGAAATAGCAGCACTTGCCGAAACGTTTTCCAAAAGTACGGATTCTGAAAAGATTCGGTTTGGTAAAAATTTACGGGACGCACTCGTCGTCCCGTCTTCCGACTATATTTATGTCATCGATGACCAACCGTGCTTGTTGCCTGGGGCTTTAAAACAAGAGGGGCCGTGGCGACGTTCGATGCTGTCGATGCCTGGCGGTTGAAAGCAACGCGGCCAGCCCCGGATCCTGAGCCTCAAGCGCAACATCAGTCAGAAGCTCAGGCTTATAGAGAGTCTTTATCTGAAAATCCTGCGGATGACCTTCGTGTTGATGCCACCTTGTTCCAGAGCAAGAAAAAATTCCCTTGGCTATTTTTGCTGCTCCTGTTAGTCGGCCTTCTCTTGCTACTGTTTTTATTGCCACGGGTTTTCGGTTTGTTAGGATCAGATCGCAATCACAACGCGTCTCCTTCAAATCCACTCTCACCACCGGCAACTGCGCCAAATGGTCAAAACGGAAGGACTTCACAGGCACAAGGCCATGGAGCAAACGGGATGTCTGAGGGTCACGATCCTTCTGCAGTACAATCGTCCTCATCTCCGAACCCTACGGGGGTGCAGGAGGACGGAGGGAATTCTCTTCCACAAACCGGTTTACCGAATAATCCTTCAGTCTCTGCTGGGGCAAACCAAGGCCGTGAGGAGCGAATGCAGGAATTTCTCGGCCAGGACAATCCCAACGACTTTAAGGTCCCTCAAGATGCCATAATGCATGACGATCTTTCATTTCTGCAGGGGGAATGGATATCCATCACCAACTTGGTCAGTTCTGTTTCAAAAGAAAACGTCGTCATTCATTACCGCTTCGATGCACAGGGAAACGGAACAACAACAATTATCCAGGATCGGACAAAACGCTGTACAGCCCCGGTAAAAGCTTGGTTTAAAGGGGCAGATCGTCTTTACATTGAAGATCAGGCCGATGTTATCTGCTCATCAACAGCATATTTCCCCAAATCAACGGTATCTGCGATATTGACCGGGGAGGAAATGCCGTGTGTCATGGTCAGCAAGGTCAAAATATGTACGATGTTTCTTTTAGGCGTCGCTGAAATGACAAAGACGGTGCTCGTAAGCGTATACAGGGCACTGTAGATGCAAGGCGCCGGGCATGCTAACGCACCTTTTCGTACTTTGAACGTGGACTCGATAGCTGATGGAAACGTGGCCACTTAAAATGATGCAATACCGACCATAAAAATCTTATTGGCCCGGATAACGCTGGTGATACGCTCAAATATCACAACATTTTGAATTGTTAATATTTTACAAATACCCTGTACTTATCTTTCAAATCCGATCTTTAAAAGATAAGACAGCTTTTGTTTGATAATCTGAACTTCAGTGTAAAATCGCCGACCACAAAATATGGGATTGGTGATGTTGGCATTGAGATTAAGACACTATCAAGTACCTACAGGTTTGCAGATAGGGAACATAAGCTTCAGCCGTGCCGTGTAAGCGTCGGCTGGAAGCAATCGATAGGCAAGCTTATCAAGTGTAAAGCAAAACCTCGCATTCACATGTAGCGATGACTTTATGGAAGATTATTTTCTTATTCTCCGAATCGCTATATTTCGTGCGGAACCTCCAAAGAGAGCTGGCTTTGATGTTGACTTACATTCTTCCAATGATGAACATCTCCAACCAGTGTTTGTATAAATTGCTCCATATTGACACACTATCCCAGGAGGTGATTCGATATATTCATATACGCCATCCTGTACTCTTTGGTAATATTTTACATTAGGTACTGAATCATATTTTTTGCAGCAATCATCACAGTGCAACTTATGAGTCGAATTACATATCCTTGACTCATCATTATATTTCTTTTCCTTCTGTTTTCTTTCAATGGCAAGCGCTTTATGAATTTTTCTTGACTGAGAAACAAAATTTCCACTTGGATACTCTTCTAGATACTTATTAAAGCTTTCGAGAGTATTTATATTC
>NZ_BBCC01000017.1 GCF_001311845.1 Desulfosarcina cetonica JCM 12296
GGGCTTTTTACGAATCCGTCGGAAATGCGACTTCTTACGAGTTCATCAAGAATAGAAGAATAGGGCAGCCAGGGCCGGATGGCGCTGTCTGCCCTGGCCGATTTCATGGGGGGCTTCCTTACTCTTCCAACAAGCGTTTGACATCCCGACACGCTCGCTCAAACGGATCTTCTTGGGCCGTTGCCGATGAGTCCCGGCGGCTGGATGGAACGATGAAAAAATAAAGCGCCTGCATCAGGAAGAACAACCAGATGGCGATGGCCCAGGAGATGGCCGTTGTCGGATGGAAAAAGACCGTCAGGGCGATGCCGCCACCAATGGCGATCGTTTCCGCCAATAATGCCCGCAAGGGGGTGGTGGTGAAGCAGATGCCGCTGCGAATCCAGGCCAGCATTCCCAGCCCCAGGCAAAAAAATCCGGTGTAGACGCCCGGCCACAATGCCGCTCCCAAAAGCAGGCCCATGGGAAAGAGGATCGTGGCCGGATGCCGCCTTCCCCAACGGGCCAGCAGCAGGGCATAGATGAGAAGATCCAGCCACAGGGTCAATTTGAAGGCCATGGACCCACCGATGGGACCGGCCAGCCAGCCGGCCACCGGCATCACGACCAGGGCACTGATCAGTCCATAGATCAGTGTCGTTCGAATCGATGGGGTCATAGCTGGTCTCCTTTCTGTAGTGCTTCCTTACGCTGTAAAAGCTCCAGTTCGACGGCCTCGTCGCCGTTTTCCAGGGGGTCGGTATTCATTGGAAACGCGTGTGCGGCCTGGCTGAAGCAGTCATCCGCTACCGGCTGGCAATACCGGTCGGCCCTGGCCTTGAGCGATTCGAATTGCAGCCGCTGTCGCGAGAGAACTTCCGCCAAACGCGCCTTGTCCGTCGACAGGGCGTCTTGTTGTTCCTTGAGATGGCGGATGGTGGCATCCAGGCTGCGACGACGGCGGATCAACATTCTGGCGATGTCATCCTTTTCTTTGGCAAGGGCCAGATTGAGATCCGGTTCCAACTGCTGCATTTCTTCACTACGATGCGCCACTTGGGCGGCAAGCCGGTCCAACCGTTCGGTCAGAGCGACCATCTGACGCGTTTTTTGATCCAGGCTTTCCTCCATTTCCCTTAAGTATTGCTTGAGCAGCAGCCCTCTGTCTTCAAGCTGGTCCATCACGCCGTGGGCATCGGCCTTGCAAAGTCTCAACAAACGGCTCATCAGTGACATATTTGGCTCCTTTATTATGGGGATTGGCAACAAGATATCTGCGGAAAGGCTGAGGGGTAAGCATCCGGTCCCGTCAGCCTTTCGCTGATCGTGTTATTTCTGGTGTTTGTCTCTTCTTTTCTGGTAGCTGTCATACTGCAGGGATTTGGCGGCCTGTTTCTTTTTCGCGGCCACGGCGGCCGGCGGGCCGGCGAACGTGTCGTCAACACTTTCCCGCAACGCCTGGACATCCGTGTCGAGGTTTTGGGTCACCTTGCTTGAGCCGACCACGGCATTGATGGCCGCCTGTTTGGTTTTGTAGGCTTCGATGCGCTGCTGGGCGCGCTCTTTTTCCCCGTCACGGATATCGGCGGCCACGGACTCCTTCAGTTGGCTGAACTCCTCCTGAACCACCTGATCGGCCCAGGTTTCCTTTTTAATGCTGGCCATGACCGCTGCCGGGTCGGGAACACAAGCCACTGTCAAAGGCTGGGCAAGGGCCGAAGTTTGCGGCTTGCCGTCCATGATAGAGTCGGCTTGCACCTGGCCCAGAAGGATTTCTCGTTCGGTTGCCGTGGGAACCTGGAAGGTCAGGTACAAAGTGCGCTGCTGGCCGGACAACAGGTTGCCGGGTGCGATGACGGCTGCTTCGCTCTCGTGATGAATGGGATAGCCGCCGGCACTGATCAGCCGAACCCCGGCTCCCAAGGGAATGCGGATTTTCACATCGGTGGCGGCCACCCGGCGGCTGGCGGACAGCTCGTCTTCGAAAACATGGGCAAAGGCCTGTGGGTTTTCCAGAAAGTGGTAGCTGCCGGCCCCATGATCGGCGATGGTGGTCATGAGCATTTCATTGAAATCCAGACCGACGCCCACCGTGCTGATGGAAAAGCGATGTTCCACCGCGGCCGTCGCCATGATACCCAGAGCCGCTGGATCCGTGATTCCCTGGTTGGCCAGGCCATCGGAAATGAGAATGACTTTGCGCTGCCGCTCGGCGCCGGGCGCTGGGTCATGAGGTCGATGCCTTGCTTGAGACCACCTCCCAGGTTGGTGCCGCCGCCCGAGGTCACCCGCTGGACCAGCGCGCTCAGCCGCCGATGGTTGTTTGCCGTGATGGGAACCAGGGCGGAAGGGGTTTGGACGCCGTCGGAATAGGTGACCAAGGCCAAACGATCATCCGGGCCGAGTTGATCCAAAAGCCGGATCACGGCCTGGCGGGCATCCTGGAGTTTTTGTCCCTCCATGGATCCGCTACGGTCCAGGACGATCACCAGATCGGCCGCCGGAATGGGCAGCGAAGCGTCCTCTATCAAGTGGGGGGCCGTCAGGCTCAGGGCCACGGTGACACGGCCGTCACCGTCCTTGAGCACTTTTTCCTGGACCACCTCACCGGAAATCGTGAGGCCGGTGTCGTTCACCGGAATAGAATCCGTCGGAACCGGTGTAGACGCTGCCGGGTTGCCCCGATCGGCCATGGCGGCCAGGGCCGCTGTGGTACCGATGATCAGGGCGATGATGGCGAACAAGCTTTTTCTGGATGGGGTCATTGGAATGCCTCCTTTGGGAATGAAGTGAAGATAAATGCTGTCAGCGATGGTTCATGATGGGATTGTACGTGGCCTGGCTTGAAATACAATTCAAACAAATGCAAAAGGTTAGCCTGCTTTTTTTTGCATAACTTTTACTTTGCCGAAGGCTTTGATCGTGTAATAGAAAGGAATCGTAGCGGACGTTTTTTTAAATTCAAGGAGACCGTATGGTTCAGCCCAAGGCCAGCATTCTGGTGGTGGAGGACGACCCGGCCATTTCAGGGGGACTCTGCGACGTATTGGTGTTCAACGGCTATGCGGCCCATGCCGTTGCCGATGGCAGCAAGGGGTGTGAGGCGATCCTGAGCGGACAGTATGACCTGGTCCTGCTCGATGTGATGCTGCCCGGTATGGACGGATTTACCATTTGCCGGGAAGTGCGCCGCAAGCGTCCCGCCCAACCGGTGGTCATGCTGACGGCCAAGGGTTCTGAAGATGACGTTGTCACGGGATTCAGCGCTGGGGCCGATGATTACGTGAGCAAACCCTTTTCCCTGCGTGAATTGATGGTGCGCGTGGAGGCGGTGCTGCGGCGCAGCGGCAGACCGGTGGGGGATGAGAAAATTCGTTTCGGCGGAATCCTCTTCGACGGCGCCAATCTTCAGGCAAGTGCCAATGATCGCGTGGAACCGTTGACCCGACGGGAGATGGACATCATGGGGTATCTTTTCCGGCACCAGGATCGCATCGTCTCCAAGGGCGAACTGCTCACTGAGGTCTGGCATTACACCGATCCCGGAGTGGAAACACGCACGGTCGATATTCACATGCTAAAGCTGAGAAAAAAGCTGACGGCCCTGACCGGCGGCCATGGACTGATCCGGACCGTGCGTGGTGAGGGCTATCGCTTGGAGACGGCGCGGTGAAACGCCTGCGCGTTTATATGATCCTTTTTGGCGTGCTGCTCAGCCTGCCATTGCTCTTCGTGGGGTGGCGTACCTACGGCGCCCTGGACCGCGAAGCCGAAGCTCAGGTACGCTTTTTTGCCGAACGGCTCTTCGACGATATGGAAACCGAAATGGCCGAACTGGTCCAGCGCGAGGAGCGGCGCGGTGTGGACGCGTATCGCCATACGCTGGTTCAGGATGGCCACCCGGTGGTGTCCCCCCTGGCCCATGGAAGCAGTGATGATTTCATCCTGGGCTATTTTCAGAACAACCCGGACGGTTCCTTTCAGACGCCGCTGGCTGCGGATGCGACCCGGGCTCCCGTTTCCGTTGCCGGCCAGGTACGCCAGCTCGAAGCGATCAACATGATCTTCAATCAGCGCAAGGCAGGGGCTACCGGGACGGTCAACGATGCCACCAAAGCCCCGATCAAGGCTGAAAAAACGCCGATCATGGCCCAAAATACCCAGGCGGCCTTTGCCGATCGTTACCTCAACACCTTTGACCGCAAAAAGAGTAAAAGCGTCCTTGGGCAGCAGAAAACGCGTGTCGAAGAGATTACCGCCGGTCAGGCCATGCAGTTGGCCCGATCGGAAGTCCCCGCGGCCGCGCCTAAAACGGCAGAGTCCATCATCGCGGGCGCTGTCCGCCCACGACCAAATGCCACGATCCCGGCATCCGAGCGAATGGCCGAGGACGCCTTGGAATCGGAGCCGTCCGTGTCGGCACCTCCAGCGATGCGCCGGTCACCAGCCGTACCGGCAGCGGTGAAGCCTGACGACGATCGCTTTCGCGTGGAAGTGGCGCCCTTGCAGGCAGTCACCATCGATTCGGGGCGCGTTTTTATTTTCCGACGCATCGGCATTGGCGGACAGATTTATCGCCAGGGATTCGTGTTGGAAGTTCAGCCATTTCTGGAGCATTTGCTCAAGGTCCATTATGATCCCCAACCCATCGCCCGCTATACCCGCTTGAGTCTGCAGGCCGCCGGGGTCAGGGCCGTCCGTTCATCCGGAAGCACGGGCGCGACACCGGGAACGGGTGATCGGCTGGCCGCAAGAACCTTTCCGGCACCCTTCGGGTTCGTGACGGCCGAAATGCGCGCCGTGGCCTTGCCGCCGTCTCCCGCCCGACAAACTCTCACCCTGGCCCTGGCCATTCTCGGGGTGGTCATGGTAGCCGGCCTGGTGAGCATATACCACGGTGCCCGTTCGGTCCTGGATCTTTCCGAGCGTCGTTCGCGTTTCGTTTCAGCCGTGACCCACGAACTCAAAACCCCGCTCACCAACATCCGTATGTATGTGGAGATGCTCGAGCAGGGAATTGCCGCCACGCCTGAACGGGAGCAGGCTTACCTGGGCATCCTGGCATCGGAAAGCGCGCGTCTGTCCGGATTGATCAACAATGTGCTGGAACTCTCCCGATTGGAGAAGCGCACACGTCAGTTCACCTTGACCAAAGGGGATCTCAGTGATGTCCTCACCGATGTCCAAGCTGTCATGGCCGAAAGCCTGGCTCGCGAAGGCTTTACCCTGACCGTCAAGGCCGATGATCTGCCGCACTTCGCCTATGACCGCGAGGTGCTGGTGCAGGTGCTGATCAACCTCATGGAAAACAGCATCAAATTCGGCCGCCACCTGACGGATAGGCACATTACCATCACGGTTCGGCCGAAGGATGGGTGGGTCGAACTGACGGTCGGCGATACCGGCCCGGGCATTCCCCGGCGAGCGCTGATGCGGGTATTTGAGGATTTCTATCGCGTGGATAACAACCTGACGCGCAGTACCGGCGGAACCGGGATCGGTCTGGCCTGGTGAAAAAATTCGTCCTGGCCATGGGCGGGCGGGTACGGGCGGACAACAACGCCGGCCCCGGTTGTGCGATCACCATCAGCCTGCCGACCAAACGGCAACCTTCTCCGCATAAGGTGTCATGAAAACCAAAATCGACCAACTGCAACCGATCTACGACAACTTCGAAGCCGCGGCGCAATCTTATAAGGCGGATGCCGCCTGCGCCAAGGGCTGCGCCTTCTGCTGCAGCGATGCCGGCAGCATCGATATCACCACGCTGGAGGGCCTGGCGATCCGGGATGTCATTGCCGCCATGCCCCGGCCCCGGCAGACAACGCTAAAAAAAATGCTGTCGGCCGACATGCGGCGACGGGAGCAAAAAAAAGTCTCGGCCTGCCCGTTTCTCATGAAAAACCGGTCCTGCATGATTTACGCGGTTCGCCCCTTTGCCTGTCGACGCATATACTCGCTCAAGATTTGCGGCCCGGATCAGCATCCCCTGCTCAGCCGCCAGGTGATGGACTTGGGCGATGCGGCCATCCGGGCGCTCCAGTCACTGGACGATACGGGGTATAGTGGCCACCTGTCCTACATTTTGCACATGCTCGACACCCCGGCTTTTCTCAATGTCTACCTGGCCGGTGAGCACAAGCCTGAAGCAGTGATGGTTTTCGGAAAAACCCACGGCATTGGAATCAATCGCATGCTGGCGGCTGGCGGACCACGGACCGGTGCATGACGCCCTGGCCGGCGCGGTTTCCATCTTTGGGCAAGCGGGCTTTGAAAAATGAGATTGCATCCGCAAAGAGTTTGGTGTAATCAACGAACCTTTTTGGGTTAATGGAAACGCGCCATTGGCCTAATCTGTATTTTTGATTCTTGTCCCATGCGACAATGTTATTTAAAAAGGTGGATCGAAGGTCCCATGACACTGAGCAAACTGGAAATTCAGCAAATGCTGCGGGAAATGAACGTCAAGTTCGATGCCGACGAAACTTATGACGAACTAAAGCAGCGATTGCAGAAGGAGAACCACAGTTTGTGGCTGAAATCCGTGTCGGGTGACCGCGGTGCCACCCGTCCGGAAAGCAAGGTCCGGTACGCAAGCGTAAAAAGGCCGATGTTTCACCCGTATCAACGGATAGCCAGGGCCTATCCCCTGGAAAAGCCGAGACGCCTGAAAAATACAAATCCCTACATGCCCATGCCCGGAAAGTCGGACCCGTTTTCCGCTCGCCGGTGATTGAAAAACCAGCTCCCGGCAAGCCATGGAAAGCCGTGGCCGACGGAACGGAACCGTTCAACCGAAAAAAGAACGTCTTCGACTCGGTGCTGCGTCGCTGCGGCATGTGCTGTGAGCACTGCGGCCAGCCGGCTGCCGCCGATGCCGATCCGGAAACCGCGCTCAAGCCGTTTTATATCCAGCCGCTATCCGATGGCGGCGAACACTCCATCAAAAACATGGTGGCGCTTTGCCCGGCCTGCTTTGAAGCCGTGCAAAGCGATCCTTCCCCCAAAGTCATCAAGGATCTCAAACGTAAGACCCGCTCCAAGCTTTACGATTCCCTCCAGGTGATCCGCAAAAAAACGGTCCGTAAACGGCGCCCCCTGTCAGGCCGACGACAATAGGATCCGCCTATTCCTGATGAATTCGTCAGAATTGGATGGGCACCAACTTTTATCGGGTGCGTTTGCGGATGGTCCGTTGTTATCGGTCGATCAGATTCTGGTAGCGGGCCAGAGTGGCCTCCCAAATCCGGATGGTTTCCTCGTCCTCGGATCCTTTGATTCCGATTTTGTTGAAAAAATTGGCTGCGTTGGCGTAGATCGCCTTGGAGACCGACTCCTGTAGACGAATTTCACCCTGGCGGAGCATCCGGTTGCCGATGGCCAGCATGCGTTTCAACATTTTGCCGTGATCATGGTGATTGCGCCGGTTTTTGGCAAAGTAGACCAGTGCCGTCTGGTAGGCGGCGATGAACGGCTCGACATATCCGGCGAAAAAAATCAGTTTGCGATATCCCTCGGAAGAGAGATAGTAGGTGTCCGGCATACTCGGGTGGGGAACCAGGATGGCCATGTCGATGAAGGCCTTGACGGTCTTGCGCACAATGAAGGCCGGTGGATGTTGGGGATCCGGGTTGAATTCTTCGGAAAAGAGTTCCTGCAATTGCCGATAGGTGTCGTGCAGATCCGTGGCCGAGAATTGAAAGGCATCCTTTTCCAGAATCGCAAGGGCTGTGAAGGCCGCCGGAATAAAATGACAAATACTGATATTCTTGTAATAATCCAGTGCGTTGCGTCTATTTTCGACAACTCGCCAATTCTCTCCGGAACTTCCTCCCTTGGCGGAATCGTCGATGCTTTGGATGAATTTACGGCCATGATAATGGGCCAGGGTATTTTCCATGGCACTCTTGAGATCCTGAGCCAGGGAGTCGGCCATGGGGGTTCCCTGGGCTTCGAGCAAATGCATGGCCGCCTCTGACCGAAATTCCAATTCCCTGCGGGAGAGCATCTCTCTTCCGCCCGAGAGAAGCACGCCGGCAATCATGGATTGGGGCGTCACCACGGTCTGCCGGTCGATGGCGTTCATGATTTGGGCCCCGATCTCCCGGCATATCATGTTCTGTTGTTTGGACGACAGGGGGGAGGCGTTCAGGGCCTGCTCGGCAAGGGCGTCGTTCAGGACACGGGGTTGCCGAAATTGAGGTAGACGCTGCCATAGCGGGTCTTCAACATGGACTTGGCCTTGAGCATCTGGCGGAAGTTTTCCGGTGGTTTTTTTCCGCCGCTGATCTCATTCAGGTACGATCCCTCATCGGGAATACGGTCGTAGGCGATGAAGACCGGAATAAAGATCAGATCCTTGCAAGCCCCTTCGAAATAAGCGTGCAACAGGATGGAGAGCATGCCCAACTGGGGTCGCAGGAGCTTTCCGCTACGGCTGCGAGTGCCTTCGATATAGACGGCGATGTTGAAGCCTTCCTTGAGCAATTCAAAAATGTAAGCCGAGAAAACCTTGGCGTAGAAGACCGCCCCCTTGAAGCTGCGGCGAACGAAAAAAGCGCCGACCCGTCTGAAGATCGACGCCATGGGCCAGAAGGCCAGATTTTTGCCGGCAAAGATGTGCGGGCAGGGCATGTGGTTGTCATAGAGCGTATAGGAGAGCAGGATCGAGTCCATATGGCTCTTGTGGGCGGGAACGAAAATCACCGGTCCCTTGCGTGAAACCCGTTTGATTTCAGCCAACGCATCGGGACTGGCTGTCACCGATTCGAAGACCACGCGGAGAAAGCGCCCGAGGAGGCGATGCGCCAGATTGATGAACGACGGGCTGTAATTGGCGGCGATCTCATCGATATAGCCCAGGGCTTCGTGGTGGGCTTCGAATATCGTGGTGTTTCGGCGCTTGGCATAGGCGACCATGAACTGACGCAGTTCCGCGCTGGTGAGAATTTCCTGTTTGATCTCTTCCGGCATCTTGATCGTCGGACCGGTGATGCTGCGTCGATGGGCATTGATCTGCCTGAGCAAATCCCGACGCAACTTCATGGCCAGGTAAGCGGGGCTGTGTCCCTGGTTTTCCGGCAGGTCGAGAAAATGCTGGAGATTGACGGGGTCGGAAACCTCGATGAAGATCCGCTCGGGTTTGTTGAAAAGGATGGCCAGGCGCCGCAGCTTGCGCGGTTTCTGGGGGGAACCGAAAACGATGTCGGTCAGCGTGGGGTAGGTCGATGCCGGTCGTTTGCTGAATAACATCAACTGGGGAACCAGGCAGATGGGGCGCTTCAGATTCTGTTGGATCTGGATCAAATGGCGGATGGGGTCGGTCTTGGACTTGATGAAACTGCGATAGAAGTCGCGTTTGCCCACCAGTGGCAGATAGGCGGTCGTCCCGCTTTCGATCTCCTCACGGATGAAACCCGCCTGGTAAGGATCGCGCAAGGCGAAGTGCCGAAAAAAGTGACGGATCTGAGCATACGTGATGAGCAACAGCCTTCCCACCGGCTGCAGAATACGAATTTTACCCTCGAAACAGAGTTGGGGGAAGGGCAGGCGGGCTTGCATATAACGCGTAAAATAACATAGGAATTCGAAATAACTTTTATTTTTGGACACATAAACAATGACCGCATTATTGGGCAGATCATCGATCGTGCGCTGGAGTTGCGGATTGATCGACACGCCGGAAAACAGCCGGCGTAGGATGAACAGGGTAAAAAAGCCGATTCTGGCGGGCAGCCAACAGGCAAACAACTTCTCTGCCGGCCCGGTCATGCGCAGAAGCAGGTCTTTGATCATGGATGCAGTTTTCTTCATGGCGCGGTTATACCAGATCTGTGCAAAAAGGCCACAGACGATCAATGTGTGGCCTATGGTTGTTGTTGTGAACGCAGATTATTCCGTGTGGATTTGAAAGATCACATTTAGCGCTCGGGATCGGTGGGTTCGGATTCGTTGGATGATGCCAGCGGCAGCCCCAAGGGAGCCTGGAGTGGCGCCTCGCTCTCCAGACGATCCACATTTTGAAAGCCACGGGGCAATTTTTTGCCGCGACGACCGCGTTCGCCCATATATTGGGCCAGATTGCCGGCGGTCAGTTTGAAAAACCGTTTGCCGGCGTGGATCGTCAGCGTTCCTTCTGATGGTACGAGGGTGAGATGGACCAGTCGGTCGGTGCCTTCGCGGGCCTGCTTGGCCGAGATTTGGATAATTTTGTTGCCTTTGCCTTTGGCGATGGCGGGCAGCCGGTCCAGGGGAAAGACCAGCATGCGCCCCTCGTTGGTCACCGCGGCCAGGAGGTGGCCGGTGATATTGTCGACCAAAAGGGGCGGCAGCGGCTGGGCCCCCTTGGGCAGACTCAATAGGGCCTTGCCCTTGGTGTTGCGGGTGATCAGTTCCTCGAAACTGGTGATGAACCCGTAACCGGCGTCACTGGCCATGAGGAGTTGCTGATCGGGCGGGGCCATGATCACGCTGGTGAAGATCGCCCCGGCCGGTAGAACGAAACGCCCGGTAAGCGGCTCACCATAGCCTCTAGCCGATGGCAGCGTATGCGCCGACAGGCTGTAGGAGCGACCCGTGGAGTCCAGAAAGACCACGGGCTGGTTGCTTCGGCCGCGTGCGGCGTCCAGGAAGCGATCCCCAGGCCGGTAGGTCGTTTCGCCAGGATCGATCTCATGGCCCTTGGCCGCCCGCACCCAGCCGTTGGCCGACAGGATCACGGTCACCGGCTCGACCGGCGCCAATTGCTCCTCGGTGATGGCCTGGGCCTCTCTACGCTCCACGATGGCCGTGCGTCGATCGTCGCCGTAGGCTTTGGCGTCTGCGCGCAACTCCTTTTTAATCAGGGTTTTGAGCCGCGCCGGCGAACCCAGGGTTTTCTCCAGAAACTGACGCTCCTTATCGAGGGCCTCTTGTTCGGCGCGAATTTTCATCTCCTCCAATCGGGCCAGATGGCGCAGGCGCAATTGCAGGATGGCCTCGGCTTGGATTTCCGATAAACCGAAACGTGCCATCAAGACCGGTTTGGGCTCGTCTTCACTACGAATGATGCGGATCACTTCGTCGATGTTCAGATAGGCGATCTGCAAGCCCTCCAGGATGTGCAGCCGCTCCAAGACCTTATCAAGGCGGTATTGCAAGCGATCCCGGACGGTTGTTTCGCGAAAGGCAATCCACTCGTTGAGAAGTTGGCAAAGGGTTTTGACACCTGGTTTGCGGTCCAGCCCGATGACGTTCAGGTTGGCCCGAAAAGTTTTTTCCAACTCGGTGGTGGCGAACAGGTGGGCCATGAGCGCCTCTTTGTCCACCCGATTGGACCGTGGCACGATGACCAGCCGAATGGGATCGTCATGATCGGACTCGTCCCGCAAGTCGGCCACCATGGGCAGCTTTTTTTTGTTCATCTGGGCCGCGATCTGCTCCAACACCTTGGCCGGTGAAACTTGGTGGGGCAGGGCGGTGATGATGATGTCGCCGTTTTCCTGCTCAAAGGTGGCGCGCATGCGGATCATCCCCCGACCGGTCCGGTACATCTCGACAATATCCGCTTTTGGGGTGATGATTTCGGCTCCGCAGGGATAGTCCGGTCCCAGGATGATTTCACACAGGCTTCGACGCTGGCGTCGGGATGGTCGATCAGATGGATGCAGGCTTCGACCACTTCGCCGATGTTATGGGGCGGGATGTCCGTGGCCATGCCCACGGCGATGCCGGTGGTGCCGTTGAGCAGAATATTGGGCAATCGCGCCGGCAGCACGCGGGGCTCTTTCAGCGTGCCGTCGAAATTGGGCACCCACTGAACCGTACCCATGGCGATTTCGGCAAGCAGCACCTCGGCGTAGGCCGAAAGGCGTGCTTCGGTATAGCGCATGGCGGCAAAGGACTTGGGATCGTCCGGAGCGCCCCAGTTTCCCTGACCATCGACCAGCGGATAGCGGTAGGAGAAGGGCTGCGCCATGAGCACCATGGCCTCGTAGCAAGCCGTGTCGCCATGGGGATGGAATTTGCCCAGAACGTCGCCCACGGTGCGGGCCGACTTCTTATATTTGGCGGCGGCTTTCAGCCCCAGCTCACTCATGGCGTAAACGATGCGCCGCTGGACCGGCTTGAGGCCGTCGCCGATATGGGGCAGGGCACGATCCATGATCACATACATGGCATAGTCGAGATAGGCCTGCCGGGTGAACTGCTGCAGGGGCATGCGTTCGGTATTGATGGATGTTGCGGTGGGCATAGAAAAGGGGTTCCTGCTTCTTTCTACTTTTTATAAATCCGTCTTATTCCACTTCGGCCAGGTCGCCGCTCTCCTCGATCCACTGGCGTCGATCGGCGGCCCGTTTTTTCCCCAGCAGCATATCCAGGGTGGCGAATGTCGCGTCGGTTTCATCCACGGTCAATTGGACCAACCGGCGCGTATCCGGAGCCATGGTGGTTTCACGCAACTGGAGCGGGTTCATTTCGCCCAGCCCCTTGAACCGTTGGACATTGATTTTAGCGTTGGACTTCTGGCGCTGGATACGCCGGACAATGGCGGTTTTTTCGGCCTCATCCAACGCATAATAAACCGCCTTGGCCACGTCGATGCGATAGAGGGGGGGCATGGCCACAAAAACATGGCCGGCTTTCACCAGCGGGGTAAAATGTTGCAGGAAAAGCGCGCAGAGCAGGGTGGCGATGTGCAGGCCATCGGAATCGGCATCGGCGAGAATGCAAATCCTGGCGTAGCGCAGACCGTTCAGCTGCTGGGCGCCGGGATCGACGCCAATGGCCACGGCAATGTCGTGAACCTCCTTGGAGCCGAGGATCTGGGTCGCATCCACCTCCCAGGTGTTGAGAATCTTGCCGCGCAAGGGCATCACCGCCTGGGTCTGGCGGTCCCGGGCCTGCTTGGCCGATCCGCCGGCCGAATCCCCCTCCACCAGAAAGAGTTCGGTTTGATCCGGGTTTTGGCTGATACAGTCGGCCAGTTTGCCGGGTAGGGCAGGTCCGGCGGTGACCTTTTTGCGCTCGATGCGTTTGCCGGCCCTGAGGCGATTGCGGGCACTCTCGATAGCCATCTCCGCCAAACGCTCGCCGGCCTCGGTGTGGTGGTTGAGCCACAGGCTAAAGGCATCCTTGACCACGCCGTTCACGAAAGCGGCACATTGCCGCGAGGAGAGCCGCTCCTTGGTTTGGCCGGAAAACTGCGGATCGGTCATTTTGGCCGACAACACGTAGGCGCAGCGCTCCCAGATATCGTCCGGCGCCAGTTTGATCCCGCGTGGAATCAGTTTGCGGAAGTCACAGAATTCGCGGATGGCGGCTAAAAGCCCGGACCGAAAGCCGTTGACATGGGTGCCGCCCTGGGGCGTGGGGATCAGGTTGACATAGCTTTCGGTGACTGTTTCGCCGCCTTCGGGCAGCCACACCACCGCCCAGGTCACGGCTTCGCCCTCCCCGTCCAGCCGTCCGACAAAGGGCTCCTCCGGAATCAATTCGCATTCTGCGAGGCTGCCGGCCAGGTATTCCTTGAGACCGTCTTCGTAGTACCAAGTCTCTTTTTCACCGGTGTTTTCGTCGCTGAAGGTGACGGTCAGCCCCGGGCAGAGCACGGCCTTGGCCCGCAGGGTGTGCCGCAGGCGGCGGGCGGAAAAGCGAACCGAATCAAAATAGGTGGCGTCGGGCCAGAAGCGGATAGAGGTGCCGGTGTTGCGCTGGCCCACCGTGCCGGTAACGACCAGGTCCTGCTGCTTGCGTCCGCCGGCAAACCAGATAAAGTGTTTTTTACCGTCGCGCTTGATCTCGACTTCCAGACGCGTGGAAAGGGCGTTGACCACGGATACGCCCACGCCGTGCAGACCGCCGGAAAACTGGTAGTCTTTGTTGGAAAATTTAGCTCCGGCATGCAGTTTCAAGAGGATCACCTCCACGCCGGTGATGCCTTCCTCGGGGTGAATGTCCGTGGGCATCCCACGGCCGTCATCGGCCACACTGAGGGAGCCGTCCGCATGCAGAATGACGTCGATGCGTTTGGCAAAGCCGGCAATGGCCTCGTCCACGCTGTTGTCAATCACCTCCTGGGCCAGGTGGTTGGGCCGTTGGGTATCGGTATACATGCCCGGCCGGCGGCGCACCGGGTCCAGCCCTTTGAGCACCTCCAAGGATGCGGCGTTGTAGTCGTGTTGGGTTGAACCGTTGGCGTTGAAAAGTTGATCGGATTTGATGGTACTACCTCCAAATAAATCATACCAAAGCGGGCTACACCCATGGAAGAGTTGCCGATCGGTTGTGTTGGTTTGATCTGCTTGCGGTCTCTTTATGATGGATATCGGTTAAAAAATCAATATGGTGTCAGGGCGATAGAAAAAAACACAGGCAGAACGGAATACCGTCCTGCCTGTGGGAAAAATTAGCTAATTGTGGGGGAGGGGATTGGCTATTTCCTAAACTTCTTTCGGCTAAATCCGGCCAAGCCGACCAAACCAGTTCCCAGTAAAAGCATGGTTGCGGGTTCAGGGACGGGTGTACCACCGTCTGAAAAAAAAGCACTGTCAATACCGTCAAATGGGCCGATATCGCCTACATGAACGGCCATTGTATAACCATCTGCGTTGGTTATATAAAAAGGTCAATAAGATCTTCTTCCGCATAACCTGTTAGCCTTGAAATTGTAAAGTATAAGGGGTCATACCTTTCACCACCAGTCCCTTCAGCATCTACATCAAACTCGCCAAAAATGGACACATTGTATTTTATGATATAGGGCTTGGCTTAGGACACCAGGATGGTGTCGAGACTGCGGCTTGGCTTATTCACTGGAGCCATGAAATCATACTATCGCGCCAAGCCGGAAAGCGCATTGTGAGCAACACCCTATAAAAATAAAAAAGGGGTGGCGGTTGACAAACCGCACACCCCTCAAAAAATCAGGTTGGTTTTTCGATTAATCTCGATTGCCACCAAAAATCATCAAAAGGTATTGAAACATCAGGATGAAATCCAGGTACAGGGTCAATGCACCGATGATGGCACCTTTCCGGACCACGGCGGCATCAAGCCCAGCCGGCTGGCCCATGGCCATGGCCTTTAGCTTCTGGGTATCGTAGGCGGTCAATCCGGTGAAAACGATCACGCCGATGTAGCTGATGATCATCTGCATGCCCGCACTTTTCAGAAAAATATTGACCACTGAGGCGATCAAAATGCCAATCAACCCCATGAACATGAAATTCCCCAAACCGGTCAAATCCCGTTTGGTGGCCCATCCGAAAACGCTACAGGCGGCGAATGTTCCGGCGCAGATAAAGAATGTCGAGGCAATCGACGACATCGTGTACACGAGAAAAATAAACGATAGGGTCGCCCCGTTCAGGGCCGCATAAAACATGAACATGCCCGTCGCCGTGGATGCCTTCATCTTGTGAACCCGGCCGGCCAGCATAAAAACCAACGCAATCTCACCGATGAAAAAAAGCCACCGCGCTTGGTAGACGAATCGCAGCAACGGCTCGTTGTTGGCGACAAACCAAGCCACGCCGCCGGTCAGGGCCAGGCCGATGGCCATCCAGTTGTAGACACTTTGAACGAAAGTATTGACTCTAACTTGTGCTTGCGTTCTTTCCATTGGAATCGACTGCATTAAATTCCTCCATATCATTTTTGATTTTAAAGGGTTCCGTTCTCATTCAAGGCATTCTGAATATAACACAGGCTTCTTTATTTTCAAGTTTAAAGCTGGTAAGAACAGATCCGCAGCAATGATATTATCCGTCGTAAGATTCGAGTGTTGCCATGCAGTCTGAACAGATTTATCAGGAGCTCAAGGACCTGGCTGAAAAACTGGGTGTACGGGTTTCGGAACAAAATTTCCGCAACAGCGGGATTTCCGTAAAAAGTGGGTTTTGCATCATCAAGGGAAAAATGAACTGCATCATCGATAAAAGTATCTCCACGCGCAAAAAGATAAAGGTGTTGGCCCAGGCAATTTCCCATCTGCCACACGAAGGGCTTTATGTGGTGCCGGCCGTTCGGGAAGTGCTTCGAAAATACACGAGACCGAACGTGACAGAAAGTAATGTCACGTCGGATCGTTAATTTGACATAATATATCTTATCAGACGTTAATGATGGAAATAAAATCCAGCTCGCATCTTCCTGCACAGTCCAGTCAACACATATTTGGTGTTTCCGAGCTCAATCAAAAAATTAAATCGATACTGGAGGAAAAGTTTCCTTTCATTTGGATATCCGGAGAAATATCGAATTTCCGCATTCCGTCCTCGGGTCACGCTTATTTCACCTTAAAGGATGCCCGCTCGCAAATCAGTGCGGTCATCTTCCGCAACCAGATCGCGAACCTGAAGTTCAAGCCCGAAGATGGCCTGTCCATTATCGGCATCGGTCGGGTCAGCGTCTATGAACCCCGGGGGGGCTATCAGATTATTTTTGAATACATAGAGCCCAAGGGAATCGGCGGTTTGCAGATTGCGTTTGAAAAATTAAAACAAAAGCTGGCGGATGAGGGGTTGTTCGATGCCAAACACAAGCAACCGCTACCCCTTCTACCTGAAAAGATCAGTATCGTAACCTCACCGACCGGTGCGGCGGTTCGTGATTTCATCCATGTTTCCCAGAGGCGATTCATTAATTTGCCGCTGGCGGTCGTCCCGGTAAGCGTCCAGGGCGCACATGCGCCAGGGGAACTGGTCCATGCCATCGAATGGCTCAACCGCTTGGGACGCACGGATATCATCGTTTTGGCTCGAGGCGGCGGTTCCATTGAAGATCTATGGGCATTTAATGATGAAAGCGTCGCGCGGGCGATATATGCCTCCCGTATTCCGGTGGTTTCCGCTGTGGGACATGAAACCGATTATACCATTGCCGATTTTGTTGCCGACCTGCGGGCGCCGACCCCATCAGCGGCCGCCGAAATGATTGTGCCTGCCAAAAACGAATTGACCCGTCAATTATCGACATTTAAATATAAACTTTACAAATCGATATCCAATGATTTGAAAATATATGAAAAACAATTTGATTCACTAAAAAACCGAATCGTCCATCCCAAACGCCATTTGCAAGATATGCGATTGCGACTCGACGATCACCTGTCACGACTTTTGGGATCCATGGCCGATGGAATCAAACACAGGAGAGAGCGGACACAGTACCGTCAAGAGCTGCTTTCATCCCTATCCCCATTGAAAACCGTCTCTGCCTTGCGCTCGCAAACCCATCGCGTGAAACAAACCCTGACTGACCGGATGGAAATGATTTTGACGGAATATCGGAACACCTTGTTGCTCAATACTGGCAAGCTGGACGCACTGAACCCCATGGCCATCCTTCAGCGGGGCTACAGTATCACACGCACCCTGCCCGGCAAATCCATTGTAAGCAATTCCCAATCGGTGGAAAAAGACCAGTTGCTGGAAATCCTCCTGGGCAGCGGAAGCCTGACGGCCCGTGTTGAAAAAACGACCCCCTCAAACATTCATCCAACCGCGTCACCTTCAACGACAAAGGATTGATCAAACCCATGGCAGCCAAAGCGAAACCGACTTTTGAAAAAGCCCTAAGTGAATTGGAGGCGATTGTTAAAGCCCTTGAAGCCGGCGATCTACCACTGGAAAAAGCTTTGGAAAAATTCGAGGCCGGCATCCGTCTCTCCCGTTATTGCGGTGAAAAGCTCGACGAAGCGGAACGGCGGGTGACCTTGTTGATGGCCAATGAAAAAGATGAAGTGACAGAAATGCCGTTTGATCCGGAAAGTTGATCGGGAATCCGTACATGTTCAATTTGAAACCCTATATGGCATCCGTCCGAGAACTGGTAGACGCGCGATTAGAGGGCTATTTAAGCGGAACATCGCGCATTGTCCAAGCCATGCGCTATTCCGTATTGGCGGGTGGCAAGCGTCTGCGCCCTATCCTTTGCATTGCTGCAGCGGAAAGTTTAGGCGGAGCGCGTAAAGCCGTGTTGCCCATGGCCTGTGCCCTGGAATGCGTGCATACCTATTCCTTGATCCATGATGATTTACCGGCAATGGACGATGATGACCTGCGGCGTGGCAAACCCACCTGCCATGTTCAATTTGGCGAAGCGACCGCCATTCTGGCGGGTGATGCCCTTTTGACACTGGCTTTCGAAATTTTATCCGATGCGGGCCGACAGTCCGATGCAACACAATCGCCACGATGGCTCATGGCCATTGGCCAATTGGCTGGGGCAGCCGGATGGAACGGCATGATTTTGGGTCAAATGCGCGATGTGGAAAACGAGGGCAACGTTCTCCCGCTAAACGATCTCGAAACCCTGCATCGTCTGAAAACCGGCCGGATGATCGAGGCGTCGGTCACTTCCGCGGGATTGTTGTGCGGCGCGGCACCAGAAGCGCAAGGCGCCCTTCTGGCTTACGGTCAGAACATCGGATTGGCCTTTCAGGTGGCCGATGACATCCTTAATATCAAGGGCGACCCAAAGAAGTTGGGCAAAGCCGTTGGAACCGACCAAATACGTGGCAAAAATACCTACCCAGCCCACATGGGGCTCCAAAATGCCGAGGCTTATGCCTGCCAATTGATCAACAATGCCTTGAAGGCACTCGACCTTTTTGATAAAAAGGCTGATTCCCTTCGTGCCATTGCACGCTACGTTATTGAACGTAAAAGATGAACAGCAAAGATTATTAGACAGGATAGATCAAACAAGGATAGACCAAACAAGGAGCCGCAACCTTGTCCCAATCCGCGTCACTGCTCGAAGCCATCAATTCGAGCGACGATCTGAAAAAGCTGAAACGCTCAGAGCTTGCCGACCTAGCGACGGAAATTCGCGAGGCGATCGTTCATGTTGTCTCCAATTCCGGAGGGCATCTGGCATCCAGTCTGGGTGCCGTCGAACTGGGGATTGCTCTTCACTATGTCTTCGACACCCCGCGTGATAAAATCATCTGGGATGTCGGCCATCAGGCATACGCTCATAAATTATTGACCGGTCGCCGGAACCAATTCGAAACCCTGCGCCGTCATGGCGGGCTTTCCGGATTCACCCGACGTAGCGAAAGCGACTATGATCCCTTTACCACCGGCCACAGCAGCACCTCGATTTCCGTCGGCCTGGGCATTGCCTGTGCGAAACGGCTGAAAAAGGACCCGTCCAAGGTGGTGGCGGTCATCGGTGATGGTTCCATGACAGCCGGTCTGGCCTATGAAGGGATGAACCAGACCGGTGATACGCACAAGGACAAGGATCTGATCGTCATCCTTAACGACAACGAGATGTCCATTTCCCCCAATGTGGGTGCGATCTCTTCCCTGCTCAGCCGGACCTTTTCCGCCGCCAAGCTTCAGATGATGCGCAAGGAATTCGGGGAGTTCCTGAAGTCCCTGCCCCGCATCGGTGAGAATGTGTACCAGTTTGCCAAACGTAGCGAAGAATCCTTCAAGACCTTTGTTACACCGGGCATGCTTTTTGAGGCCTTCAATTTTGAATATTTTGGTCCCATCGATGGCCACAATCTGGATCACCTGATCGATATCCTCAAAAACATCAAAACCATGGATGAGCCGGTACTCCTGCATGTGATCACCAAAAAAGGCAAAGGCTATCAACAGGCAGAAAAGAACCCGGTCTATTTCCATGGTGTAAGTTCCTTTGACATTGATACGGGCATCTGCCGGAAGAAGGCGACCAATGTGCCGACCTACACCGAGGTTTTTGGGAAAACCATGGTTGAGTTGGCCAAAACCGATCCTCGGATCATTGCCGTTACCGCAGCCATGCCGGAAGGGACCGGATTGGTGCCCTTTTCCCAAGCCTATCCGGAACGGTTTTTCGATGTCGGCATTGCCGAACAACATGGTGTCACCTTTGCGGCCGGTATGGCGACCGAAGGTTTTCGGCCGGTGGTGGCCATTTATTCCACTTTTTTACAGCGCGCCTACGATCAGATCCTGCACGACGTCTGCATCGAAAACCTCCCGGTCGTCTTTGCATTGGACCGTGGCGGCATCGTCGGCGAAGATGGCCCCACCCATCATGGACTATTCGACCTCTCTTTTTTGCGAAGCATTCCCAACATGGTCATGATGGCGCCCAAAGATGAAAACGAATTGCGCCATATGTTAGCCACGGCGGTTGCCCACGATGGCCCCATTGCGTTGCGTTATCCGCGTGGCCGGGGATCTGGCGTGGACTTGGACGACACGTTCGAAATGCTTCCCATCGGCAAGGGCGAAGTCCTTGAACGGGGCGAGGATTTGGTGATGATCGCCGTGGGCAGTGCTGTCAATGAGGCTATCTGCGCTGCGGCACTTTTAAAGGAAAACCACCATATCCGAGCAACGGTGGTGAATGCCCGGTTTGTCAAACCGCTCGATCATGAACTTATTCTCTCTCTGGTTCGATCCATCCCCACTGTGCTGACGATCGAAGAGAACACCCTTGCCGGGGGATTTGGCAGCGCGGTGCTCGAATTGCTCAGCGATAAGGGCATGGCCCATGTCAGTGTAAAAAGACTGGGGGTACCAGATTGTTTTGTCGAGCATGGTCCCCAGGACGTGCTGCGACGCAAATATAAGGTGGATGCCGCTGCCATTGTCCGTGCCGCCATCGAATTAAAGGAATCCACAACGACAATTTATCAAAATGGCCATCAAGAAGCGACTCGATACGCTACTGGTCGATAAAAAGCTTTGCCAAAGCCGGGAGCGGGCCAAAGCCTTGGTCATGGCCGGCCGGGTAATGGTGAATGGCCGTTTGTGCGATAAACCCGGAGCTCAATATCCCTCCGAGAGCGAGATTGTTCTCAAGGGAGAAGACCTGCCCTATGTGAGCCGGGGTGGCTTGAAGCTGGAAGCGGCTCTGCGGGCCACCGGCATGGATTGTAATGGATTGATCTGCCTTGATGTCGGGGCATCCACCGGCGGATTCACCGACTGCCTGCTGCAGCATGGCGCGGTCTGCGTTTTTGCCGTGGATGTGGGGTATGGGCAACTGGCCTGGACCATCAGGAATGACCCGCGGGTCGTTGTCATCGAAAGAACCAATATCCGTACCATCGACCCGTCGCGGATTACCTCACCGGTCGATCTGGTAACCATCGATACTTCTTTTATCTCACTCAAAATCGTTGTCCCAACGACGCTGCAGTTTCTAAAGCCAAACGGTATTGTTCTGGCTTTGATCAAACCGCAGTTTGAGGCCGGTCGCGGCAGGGTCGGCAAAGGCGGGGTTGTCCGGGATCCAGTTTTGCACCAAAAATCATCGACGATTTACGCCAATTCTTCACCGATCAGGGCTGGGTCTGCGGCCCGGTAATCCCCTCCCCCATTCTCGGTCCCAAGGGAAATCAAGAGTTCATCATCCTATTGAAACAACGGGTGGATTCTGATTTTAAGTCAGGTTTTTGAACTTGATTTTTTCGCCTCATCGATCTAATAATAACTGTTTTATAACGTCATTTCTGCCCGATGGGCAGAAAATTCCAAGCAGAGAGGAGCTTTAGTGGGTCATATGAATGAAACCTTAAGAAATGTCGCACTGGTTGCCCATGGAGGGGCGGGTAAAACCTCCCTCGCAGAAATTATGATCAATAAGGCCGGTATGACGACTCGCATTGGCCGTGTGGAAGATGGCAATACGGTGATGGATTTTGAGCCGGAAGAACTCAAGCGGCAGGCGAGCCTTTCCACCGGTTTTTTTCAATTGCCCTGGAAAAAGCATACCATCAGCTTGATCGACACCCCCGGCGATCAAAACTTCATCTCCGATGCCAAACTCTGCATGCAGGCGGCGGAGACCGCCATGATTGTCGTGGATGCGGTTGACGGGGTTAAGGTGCAGACAGAACAAGTGGCTGAGTTTGCGTCAGAATATGGACTCCCCTGTGCGATTTTCATCAATAAATTGGACCGTGAACGCGCCGACTTCACCCGCGCAGTCGATGATGCGGTTCAGTGTCTTTCTCCCAAACCGATTATTCTCCAGTTGCCCATCGGTGCCGAAGCCGATTTCAACGGCATCGTTGATCTGATCGGCATGAAAGCCTACCAGTATGATGATAGTGGGAATGCTTCGGAAATCGACATTCCCGCCGACATGCAGGACACTGTCGAGACCGAACGGGAAACCCTTATCGAGAATGTCGCCGAAGCGGACGACGCCCTCATCGAGCGCTATCTGGAAGGCGAAACCATCAGCAATCAGGAGCTTCGCGATACACTGAAAAAAGGCATCCTTTCCAGGACCTTTGCACCGGTTTTGTGCGGCTCGGCCACCCACGACATCGGCATTGATCTGCTTATGGATTTTATCAACACTTGCCTGCCCTCCCCGCTTGAGATGCCACCGAAACAAGGGGTGACGCCCAAAGATGAGCCTGCTGAACGAAAACCTGACCCCTCGGAGCCGTTTTCCGGATTTGTGTTTAAAACCGTGGCGGACCCCTATGCGGGAAGGCTGACCATTTTGAAGGTGGTTTCCGGAAAATTGGGTGGTGATGGCACCTTTTACAATGCGACCAAAGAGACCCGTGAACGATACAACCAGTTGCTGACCATTGCTGGCAAGGAACAAAAACCGGCCACCGAGGCAGGCCCCGGATCGATCGTCGCCATGGCCAAACTCAAAGAGACCAAGACCGGTGACACCCTGTGTGATGAAGGCAATAAAATTCTTTACACCTGCGCCACCCCCATGCCGATCCTGATCTCCTTTGCTCTGGAATCCAAGGCCACCGGTGATGAAGACAAGATTTATATTTCCTTGAGTAAACTGCTCGAAGAGGACACGTCGCTGAAGCTCGAGCGCAACGCCGAAACCAAGGAAATCCTGCTTTCAGGCCTGGGGCAGGTACACATCGAAAGCACCATCGAGAAACTCAAACGCAAATTCAATGTCGAGGTAATTCTCAAAACGCCCAAAATTCCCTATCGCGAAACCATCAAGAAAAAAGTCCGTGTGCAGGGCAAACACAAAAAACAATCCGGTGGCCATGGTCAATACGGAGACTGCTGGATCGTCATGGAACCCCTTCCCCGCGGCACCGGTTTTGAATTCGTGGACGCCATCGTTGGTGGCGTTATTCCCAAACAGTACATCCCGGCGGTTGAAAAGGGCATCGTGGAAGCCTGCCAAAAAGGCCCACTGATCGGCGCACCCTGCGTCGATTTCCGTGCACGGTGGATTTTGGCAGTTACCATGCGGTCGACTCATCGGAAATGGCGTTCAAGGTGGCGGGTTCACTGGCCTATAAAAAAGCCTGCGATGAAGCCAATCCCGTTTTGTTAGAGCCGATCATGAAGGTCACGGTAACCACGCCGGACGAATACATGGGAGATATCATGGGCGATCTCAACAGCCGGCGGGGTCGGGTGTTGGGCATGGATTCCGCCGGTAAAAACCAGGTGATCAACGCCGAGGTCCCACTGGCCGAGGTTCAAACCTATGCGCCGGATCTGCGGTCCATGACCGGTGGACGCGGCATGTATAGCATGGAATTTTTACGCTATGATGAAGTTCCCAACCAGATCTCGGGAAAGGTGATCGAACAAATCAAAGCCGAGCAGGAAGAGTAGATTCGACCTGCTGCCGGGACCGGCAGACGGATAGATAAAGGATCCAAAGGGGGCGCGGTCGTTACCGCCCCCTTTTTTGTTTACCTTCAAGGCATCGTGCGGAGTCGAACACACTCCCTGGCCGGAGCATACCCGGCCCAGAATGCGGACCATTCATTTTCAAACCAGATCAGGTTACCCTTTGAAATCTGTTTGCCTTTAGGGCAATAACGGGTATGAAACCGCCGCGAACGGCGATTGCCCCGAAAGGCTTGTTGTGTTCTTTGGGTTTTATCGATGATTTGCCAGACGCCGCGGTTCGCCTGCATGGCCTCCCGTTGGGCCGCTATCAGGGCATCTATCTTGTCGATATTCGGGGGATGATAAAGCACATGGGCATATCCCTGCCTGACAATCTCCGCATTGATGAACAATCCATCCCTCCGATAAACATAGGCCAATACACGGCCATAATGATCTTTTTTTTCCCAATCAAAAACCAGACGCAGGGTCCATCCTTCGACCAATTGTCGGTTGACGGTGCGGGCTTCATATCCGAAGGGTGCCGCTTTGTGATTCTGGTGGTCGATTTCGGGTGTGTCGATACCAATATAACGGACATGCCGCCCGTCCTGCAATATGATGGTGTCGCCGTCGGCAATCCATTTAACCCTCACCGAGGCGTTTTCCTCGGCAAAGCATGGCGGCATCCCCAGAATCAGGACGACCAGGATGCCGGCAACACAAACCAACGGGACCTTTCTATCCATCGGCTTCCATGGGGTCATGGACGTAACCCGCAGACGTTAATGGCACTTTTGTCCAATAGATGCCCCAGCCCCCCATTGGGCGGGGGGACAAAACCCATGGTCGTCTGCCATACCGCATCATCTTCCATGCAGAAATAGACGGTCACCGAAGGGGCGATATCCCGAATCCAGGTGACCATTTGGCGATACAAAGCGATTCGAAGAGGTTTGAAATATCGCATCTTGTTGTCCAACCCGGTAATGAATTCGCCATACGGAATTTTGGAACATGGAAACCGTTGAGCGATAATGGATTTCAACGCCGGCATGTAACGGAAGGTCCCCAGACTGATCCAGACAATATTCTCCGCCGCAATTCTTTGGAAAAGCTGTTCCACGACCTGCTTGTATGCAGCCTCGCAACCATCGTAGATAATCATGGGATCAAAATGAAACGCCAGGGGATACCCCCATTGCTGGCACTTTTCGGCAGCCGCAAGGCGCTTTTCCAATGACGTGGTACGACGTTCCTCGCTTTTTATTACCCAAGGCGTATTCAAGGACCAGGCAATGATGGTTTTCCGCTGGTGGTCCAGCCCCTTCAATCGTTCGATATTGACCGTCTTGGTCTTGATCTCGAGCACGGCGCGGTGTTGCTTGGAAAAACGACCGATCAAATGATCCGTCAAATCGCTCCAGTCCTCCCAAATCAGGCTGTCGGAAAACTCTCCTGTACCGATCCGGCCGATTTCCGCTTTTTCAAAGAATGCGTCCAGTTCGTCGTCCAAATCCTCGCGATTAACAAAGAATTGAAGCATCGGCGGATGGAAATAGCTCTGTAAAATGCAATAGGAACAGTCCATGGTACAAAATGAAGCCACATGCAGAATCTGATAATCGCAGCAGGTGTATTCCCGGGTGCCTGGGCATCCTTTGAGAAAACCACCCCGGTTACGGGTCAGATAAAGAACCGATTTCCCGGCAGCCACAGGGTCGTTGCTGTGGTTTATCCATTGGTAGATGGATGAGGGCGTGGCAACGTATTCAGGAGCAAGGGGCAGTCGTCGCAACATGCGGCGGGTTTCAGGATGGTCCCTGACATCCATATCGACAAACAGTTTTTTGATCATCACGGTCAGTATTTAAGTCTTGCATAGTAGGTCCGCTGGGAAGCGACCAATGCGTCTTTCAGGGTAAAGATGCCTCTTTCATTAAGCAACGGAATCATCTTGACAAATACTTCTCCGGTTGCAACGGCATCGCCAAGGGCATCGTGTCGTCGGGTCATGTTGACGCCCAATTGCCGGGCGATGGTATCCAGCGTGTGATCGCCATGCGAAGGATGAAGGATGGCAGAAAGATGCATGGTATCCAGGACCGGATTGATGAAACGGATACCGGTTCTTTTTTCTTTCATTTGCAGCATCCGCATATCAAAAGCGGCATTATGGGCTACGAGGACGGTATTCTGAACGAAGCGGTGAAAAAATGGAAGCACTATTTCAATCGTGGGTTTATTTTTCAGCAAATCGTCCGTAATACCGTGGATTTTTGTGGAATCCGGAGGGACCAGACGGTTTGGGTAAATCAGCTGATTAATCGTTTCGGCATGCAGCAGACGGCCGTTAACGACACGGATGGCCCCAATGGAAATGATTTCATCGCCACCCCGCGGGTCAAGCCCCGTGGTTTCCGTATCAAACACGGTATAAACCAGTTCACCCAATATTCTTTTTTCGATTTCAGGGGTTTGACCCGCTTGATGAAAAAGATCGAAATCGAAAAATTCCGGTCTTCCCTTGGGCAGTTGGGGAAGCGTGCGCACGTCCTCCGCCTCCGGTTTGCCGTCAGAATGCGCCATGGGGATAAAAAGGCGCAAGCAGGCTTCATCAGGATTATCCTTGTGGGTATGGGGCCATAATTCAGCATGATTATGTTCCAGCACCTCTTTTAAGGTCAGGGTATACCCCTTTCGGTCACCGGCGACAGGCAAGTCGTACCAACGACGCAATTGTTCGATTTTGACGGGGGGGCCCTGCCAAATAAAGTCAAGCTGAACTAAATTGCCGGGAACCGTCAGGCGGATACGCTTGCATTGGACATGGCATTCATCCCTGAGCTGCGCGAGCACAAAGGCAACCGCCAGCCGCATGGAATAATTTTCCACCCGAATGGTACAACGAGAATCGCATTCGGCAAGTTCAATGCGAAGGTCGGCAACATCGGCGGATTCGTCTTTAATGCCAGCCAAAAAATCGATTGCTTTTATGGAAGATAGGGAGTCGCGTGGGTAGACGGCACCGGATTCGCCGATACCGCCACTGCCGAGGAGCCTGTTCAAGACCTCGGTCTCGGCCGCAATAATGTCTAAAAATGTCTTTTTCCGGTCAGGCTCCATATCGGGAAACTGAATCATCAGGTCGACGGTGGAACGGATGGCGGCGATTGCGGAGCGCAGGTTTTAATCGATATTTTCAGGTGGTGATCCAGCCTTCGGGTGTGTTCGAACTGCTGGGTGGTGTCTGTCAAGATCAAGGCGAAACCGGCAAACTGCTCGTTTTCATCCAGGATCGGTAACATTTCCACCTCGACCTGACGACGGCTTCCGGTCACCCATACAAAACGAGCCGTCACGCTTTTGCTTTGTCGATCACGCTTATCTTGAATTTCCTTGAACGCATAATGGATCAGCGGTTCCTCGATAAGGTTGTAAATGGAACGATCCAATCCAATGAAGCCTTTGGGCACCGAAGGGGTTGCCTCCTCCGGGGCTTCCCCGGAATTTGACGGTCTGGCTTTGTCCAACAACCATTGTGCTTTTCGGTTGTATAACAATATCCGGCCGCTCAGATTACAGATCAGTACCCCTTGGGTCAATTCGGCCATGATCGTTGCAAGGAGGTTTCTTTCCGCTTCCGTTTTGGCCTTGGCAGCGGCAATACTCTGATCGATGATATGTTGCGCGGAAAGGTACTGATCGCCCAGCGTATTGATCAACGCTGAAATGATCCGGACCTCCCGGCTGCCATCGATATTCAGGCGGTGGGCCGGATTGACGGTATTCATGATTCGGGTCTCTTCGATCAGTTGGTTCAGGGGGATGATATAAAAACGGAAGAACCAGTCCAGCGTGAAACCGAACGCGGCAAAGAGAAACACACCCGTACTGAAGAAATACCAGAATTGTTCCTTGAGCAGACGAATGAGGAGTTCCTGGCCCGGAGGGTCAATTTGGTGCCAGAAAATAACTGCGAGGGTAACCGTGATGGCAGTAGTGAACGCCGTGCAAACAATAGCGAAGAGCCAAAATTTATTGTTCAGTCTCATCCGGCCAGAAGTTCTTTGACCTGTTTGACAACCTCGGCGTTTGAAAACGGCTTGGTAATATAGGCATCAGCGCCCAACGTGTTCCCCTTGGCAATGTCGATATCCCGCGTCATGGCGGAGAGAAAGACGATTTTGAGGTTCTTGTGCCGAGGATTTTCCTTAAAACGTTGACACAACTGGAACCCATCCACGGTGGGTAGCATCACATCCAACAACACCAGATCAGGGCTGAATGTGTCGATGATGGCTATCGCTTCTTCACCGGTGTGTGCCACCCGTACGTCAAATTGATTCTGTTCCATTAAAAATTTCAGTGGCACGGTGATACTGGGTTCATCATCAACAATCAGAATCTTTTTGGGCATCATGGACAGCCGTCTTTTTGGGCATGGAGCGGATCAGGCAGACAGCAGCGGAACGGCGATCATCTCCATGAAGATGTAAGTTAAAAAAGTAATTGCCGCCAGAATGACGCCAACGACATAAATGCTGTTGATACGATGCCGGTTTTTATCTTTTTCATGGTAATATACCGCTTCGCAGCACTTTTCACACCAGGTGCGATGGCGCGTAAGGGTCATCGTATGTCCACACCGGCAAATTGCCGTTTTAGGTTCCAATGCCATATTTTGCCCCCTTGCCTTCAAGAGATGGGGATGCATATGGACTGCCCGCCAGGCAATCCATATGCATCCAGGCAGATGATTCACACATCCATCGGTTTCCGGTGACGGCCGAATCGAGCCGCCCGATCACCGGTTTTGTCCACTTTTTACCCAAACAGCCCCCAGCCAAAGGATGCGGTCCAGAGGATGCTGAATACCACGATACCAATCATCCAAAGATCTTCCTTTTTCATTGGATTACCCTCCTTTATGCGCATTAGGCTTCTTTGATAACGATGTTGGTTTCCTTTTCGGCCCGATCAATCTGGACTTCATTGGTGGTTGCCATTTCCGCTTTGAAGCACAGTGCCCACATCATCACGATCCCCACGATCCACCAGGTGATTTGCCAGGACCAAAGTGGGGTAAATCCGGAAAAGGAAAACGCATTGTTGCCAAGGATACATGCCGGCCCAATGGCAAAGAAATACCACAACGGCGTGGCGATCTTCATAACGCTACGCCACTGCTTGCCCGATTCGCTGGGTTCATCAATGTCATCCAGGAAGGTGCGGACTTCGGCCTGCCGTTTCATGGTTTCTTCATCGTCCTTGATTCCGATGCCACGACAGATGTAGGCCACGACCAAACCGCTGAAAGTCCCCCAGAAGGCACAATGCATGGACAGGGGATTGGGCCAGATCGCGTAGGTCAGATAGACGGCGGCCATCCCCACCAAGACCCCCAACACCGCCCCGACACGCGGAAACTTGAAACCCCAGATGACACCGAGAAGCAGGACATACATCACGAAACCAAAGGCGGTTGCCAACGCGCCCAAGATGACCAGTGCCGCTGTGCTGGTCATGCCGACCACCAGCGCAAGGATGGTCAGTATCGTGGCAAAAACGCGGTTCATCCAGATTTGTTCCGCATGGCTGGCCTCTTGCTTGCGGATATACCGCCAGTATACGTCACGCAGCAGAATCGAACCGCCGGTTCCGATATAAGGCGCTGCCGTCGAGTGAATGGCGGCAATGGCACCCATGAAGACGATGCCCAACATAAACGGGGGGAGAAACTCTTTCATTAAGGTGGGAACGACGGTGGCGTTGCTAGATTCTGGAAAGCCGCATTTCCGGCCAGTTGGAGGACCTTGGCGCCCATGCCCTGAAAGGCGGTAAAGAAGAACAGGGCGAAACCGACGACAAACGTCGACATGAAGCTTGCTGCCACGCCAGGGGTTTGGGCGATTTGATGCCGAAGGTCCACATGGTGAAGGCCGGCGAGCTTTGGATTCCCATCAAGGCAAACATGTAGGTCAAGATCATGACACCGGTCCAGGCGACCTCCCCCTTGGCGCCTCCCAAACCGAAATTGATCACCCGGGGGACTTCGAGGAATTTTGTGTCAAGGTTATGGACTGCAGCCGAAAATCCTGACCAGCCACCGAATTGCGGCGCCGTGATAACATAGATGCCCAGAATTACAATGCCGCCAACCAGCAGGATGAACTGGATCACGCCAACCCAGGTGCTGGCCTTCAAGCCGCCCGTACAGACATAGAACCAAACGATGAATGCCATGAAGATGGCACCGAAAGTTACCGGCACACCGGCAATGATATGAAACAAGGCCGCTGACGCCATCAACTGAACTGCCGAGTAAAAGACGGAGTAAAGCACCGCGGTGAGTACAACCAGCCAGCGAAGGGCCTCGCTGTTGTAATAATAGGCGTACATGTCACCCGGGGTGATGAAACCGTAGCGCTTGCCCATCAGCCAGGTCCGTTTCGAAAAGAAGGTCCCGGTGATGGGGATGGTCAATACGTAAAAGGATGCAAATGCGTAGGCCAACCCATCCCGCCAAATAAGACCCGGGTGGCCGATGAAGGTCCACCCGGAAAAGGATGCCGCCGTTGCCGCCAACAGGAAGGCGAAAAAGGGAATCGACCGTCCGGCAATCGCATAACCGGAGGACGTCTTTTCAGTAAAGTACCCTTTCAGCCCCCAATAAAAACAATAGATGATGTAAAGCCCCAACATGATATAAACCCACGTGGTTCCGCCCATAACGTTTCCTCCTGTGCCATTTTGTCAATAAGATTGACCGGCCGCCAAAAGACTTCGTTATTCCTGCCGATTCAAATTGGGTTACCACCTCCTTCCCGCGCGCCTGGTTAAGGCCGATCGAACGCCCCCATTCGATCCGGCCGGTTTTCCAGTTTTTATTTTTGAACCATGGCCTTGATCTCCTCAACAATCTCGGGATTGGCCAAGGTCATGACGTTGCCCACATCGGTCCGGTTGGAGATGGCGCCCAACACCCGGCGCATGATTTTGCCCGAACGGGTCTTGGGCATATCCTTGACAATCCAGACTTTGCGGGGTTTGGCAATCTTTCCGATTTCATCGCAAATCGCATCTGAGATGCGTTTGGCCAACGCATCGCTGGTTTCAAATCCGGGTTTGAGAGAAACGTAGAGATCGGGCTCTTTCCCCTTAATGTCATGGGCCACCGGAACAACGGCGGCTTCAGCCACTTCGGAAACGACCAATGCGGCCGATTCGATCTCCTTGGTGCCCAGCCGATGGCCGGAAACGTTGATCACGTCGTCAATACGGCCAAGGATACGATAATACCCGTCCTCCGCTTCAACGGCAGCATCGCCGGTAAGATACGGCCAGTCGCGCCAATCCTTGCTGTTGGGGTCTTTGCAGTAGCGGGAGAAGTATGTATCCACAAACCGATCACGATCCCCCCAGATGGTTTGAAACATCCCCGGCCAAGGATTCTGGATGCAGATATTACCTGCCCTGCCGGATCCCCGGGGAACCACATTGCCTTCATCATCATAGATGACCGGGTGAATGCCAGGCATGCCAGGACCGGCGCTACCGGGTTTCATTGGCGTAATTGCCGGCAAGGTGCTGCAAAGGAAACCACCGGTCTCTGTCTGCCACCATGTATCAACGATAATGGCCTCTCCCTTCCCGACTTCCTTGTGGTACCATTTCCAGACTTCGGGTTCGATGGGTTCGCCAACCGTTGTCATATGTTTGAAATGATAGTTGTATTTGGCAGGTTCATCAGGCCGATTTTCCGCAAGGCCCGAATCGCGTGGGGGCGGTGTGAAAAATGTTGACATCCAGATCCTGGGCAATTCGCCAGGAACGCCCGGCGTCTGGGTAGGTGGGAACCCCCTCATACATTACCGTCGATGCGCAGTTGGCTAACGGACCATAGACAATATAGGAATGCCCCGTGATCCAGCCGATATCGGCCATGCACCAGTAAACATCCTCGGGATGAATGTCTTGAACAAATTTGGAAGTGCCGGTGACATAGGCGAGGTATCCGCCGGTACCATGCTGGCAACCTTTCGGCTTGCCGGTTGTTCCGCTGGTGTACATGAGGAACAGGGGATCCTCGGAGTTCATCCGTTCGGGTTCGACTCGGGCGCCATAATAATTCTTCAGCAAATCGTTAACAAAATAATCTCTGCCATCGACCATGGGAGTTTCGGCCGAATACTTGCCCGGATAGCGTTGCCAGACCAGAACCTTGTCGACCTTCTGGCCATCCTTGGCCGCATGCTCGATGGCGACATCCGCATTTTGCTTGTGATCCAGGAGGCTGCCGCTGCGGTAATAGGCATCCATGGTAATCAGCACGTTGCTCTCCGAGTCGACGATGCGGTCGGCGCAGGCGGTACCGCTGAAACCACCAAATACCTGGGAATGGATGACACCCAGGCGGGCACAGGCCAACATGGTGATGGGAAGCTCCGGAACCATGGGCATATGCAAGGTTACGCGATCACCGCGTTTGAGACCGGCGAAATCTCTAAGAAGGGCGGCAAATTCATTCACGCGCACGTAGAGTTCCTGATAGGTGATGTGCTCATACCCGGCATCAATCGGTTCGGGCACGAAGTGGATGGCGGTTTTATTTTTATTGTTTTTCAGATGGCGGTCGATGCAGTTGTAGCTGGCATTGATTTTGCCGCCTTTGAACCATTTGTAACAGGGGGCATCGCTGGTATCCAGAATCGTCTCCCAATATTCATACCAGTCCAACAGGTCGGCATATTCCTTGAAGCAGTTTGGAAAATTCTCAAGGCTGAAGCGCTCGTAAATACCTTTATCGGTCATGTTGGCCTGGGCGACAAATTCCGTGGACGGATAGTAATAGCCTTCTTCCTGCCAGTGAACGGCAATCTGGGCCTCCGAGGTTTCGACGACTTCTCTTTCTGCCATGGGTTACGTTCCTCCAATTTGATTGGGTTAACAGTTGGGTCGCATCGACGCTCCCTTGACCTACCGACGCTTCCTTCAGCCACTTCAAGCTGTCTTTGGGACGAAATAACGTCGCCGATAGACGTGACGGAAAGAAAACGCCCCCTCCTTTTCCCTCCTTTCCTATTTTTCTTTCACAACCTGATTTGCTAAGAAATTTAACATTGCGTCGCTATCTAGTGACGCATGATTCCCCTGGAAAATATTTCGAACGCTGTATCAAAGGTCTCTTTCAGAAAATTTTTTTGATTGTTGAGTGTCTTTTTACTGGTTTCCCAAAGGATGACACCTGAAAAAAGTGACCAAAGCGTGTCGG
Organism: Desulfosarcina cetonica JCM 12296; assembly: GCF_001311845.1. Taxonomy (GTDB): domain Bacteria; phylum Desulfobacterota; class Desulfobacteria; order Desulfobacterales; family Desulfosarcinaceae; genus Desulfosarcina; species Desulfosarcina cetonica. Next base: position 32,812 of record NZ_BBCC01000017.1, read on the forward strand.
CGACCGCTGTGGGATGGTGATCGACGAATACCCGTTGACGGGTGCCATCTTCAAATATCTTGGCCATCATCTGCAAAGCGCCTCGACTCAGCGTTTCGATCTGATTGAGCAGGTCGGGAGATAGATTTTTGAGCGTTTCGCTGGATTGCATGTGGAACATGTTGATCAAGATGAGCGGATCGAACTCATAGACATCATACATGGCGTCTTTTAATGCGCTAAGACGCTGGGCGGCATCCGTAGGGGGGTCAACTTTGACATGTTCCAGACGGATCATCAGGTACTGTAGAATTCTAAGAGAGAGCGACGCATATAATTCATCTTTATTTTTAAAGTAAAGATAAAGGGTCCCGGGACTGAGTTCCGCTTCTCTGGCGATGTCGTCCATGGTTGCCTTGCTGAATCCTTTATCCGAAAAGACCCGCTTTGCGGCAACCAGGATCTGTTGTCTGCGTCGTTCGCGTTCTCTTTCTCTTCGTTCCTGAATCCCCATAATTAATGAATTCCATTTATTTCCTAAAAAAGACTAGACATCATACTTTTTATTTGTCAAGTTAAATCATCTATAAATGATTGATGACGAGCCATTTATTGTAAAAGTTTTTTTTGTTGTTTGGGACAGATGGTTGGAGGCGAAGTTAACAATATATAATAATTAAATATAATTGTCTTGATGGAGGCAAAAACGGGCGGGGAAAAAGTCGCTATTCGGGAAGGAGACCTGTGGCGGAACGGATTTTTTCGATTTCAGATAGCAGTGCCTTTAGCTGCCTACGGGTTTCAACCGTGACTGTCAGGCGAAAGGCTTTACCTTCGAATTCACGGGGTGGCTGGAGTTGAATCCGTGGATCGAGCTTCAATGCTTTCAATGTATCGTTGTATCGATCCTCTGCCCGGCTGAGCTCCGGGTAGCGGATCGTTCTAAGCAAGCGCCGGAGGCGTTGGACTTTTTGGGGCGCGGAGAGCGCGGGGGCCTGGATGATGGCAATGACATCAGACCGTTCGATCGTGCTTTGAAGGGGCACATCGTCCCGTATGGCAATTTCCTGGATCAATTCGAACAGTTCCCGTTGGAGATTCAAATTGGTGTTGATTTGCCGGAAAAAGTGGTGATCACATCCCGCTCATCGTCTTGCAAGGCATTGATCCGGAGCGCCACGGGCAGGGCAATGCTGCCCTCCAGGATGGAATATTGAAGTATTTCCGGCAATCGGCCGACCGACATGAGACGACGCATCGCCGTCTCACTGTCGGACAATCCAAGCATGCGCGCAACATCTTGCCAATCGTTTGAAGGATCCGAATAGTTTTGGATCAGGGCATAGGCCCTTGACTGCTCGACAATATTCAACGAACGCTGAAAACTGTTATCCCCGATAGCGATTCGAGCGCATCCCGACAGCGGAAAGTCAGCAGAAAGGATCCTGGCGGGAACATCATCCCAGCCAAGGGCTTTTATCGTTTGAATTCGCCGAAAGCCGCTGACGATGACATATCCCTTTTCACCCGCCATCAGAACCGGGGGGCATAGCAACCCCATGGTGCTGATGGATGCTCTCAGACCGGTTTTATCCACACACGTGCTGATTTTAAAACGCTCATCGGTATCGGCAATCTCCGCCAGCGATACTGACGTGATCCTAAAGTCCATGACGATTGCCGGTTAACAAGGCCAGTGCTTCCACGTATTTCGCACGCGTATTGTCAATTACGTCTTGCGGGAGTTTAGGGCCGGGGGGGGATTGATCCCAATCCAGGGAAAGCAGGTAATCTCGCAGGTACTGCTTGTCGAAGCTCTGCTGGGGGCCGCCTGGCACGTAGGTGGATTTCGGCCAGAAACGGGATGAATCCGGTGTCAGGACTTCATCGATGAGAATAATCTCGCCATCTAAGATGCCAAACTCAAATTTTGTATCGGCAATCAGGATGCCCTTTTCTTCAGCGATGTTAGCGCCCTTTTTATATATGGATAGAGAAAGATCCTTGACTTGTTGTGCCAGCGGCGCACCGATGCGACGCGTCATCTCGTCAAAGTCGATATTGATATCGTGTTTTCCCAACGCCTCTTTGGTTGACGGGGTGAAAATTGGCTCGGATAGTTGATCGGATTCAACCAGGCCTTCCGGCAGTTGGATTCCACACACAGACCCATCCTTGCAATAGGATTTCCAACCCGAACCGGTAATATAGCCCCGCACCACGCACTCAATGGGCAATGGCTCGGCTTTTTTTACCAGAATACTGCGACCTTCGAGCTCGGCGGCATAGGGTTGGCTTGCTTCCGGGTAATCGTTAATATTGGCGGTGATGACATGGTTGTTGACCAATGAAGCCATGATATCAAACCAATAGAGTGAAATCTGGGTCAGCACCTTGCCTTTGCCAGGAATGGGATCTGGCATGATCACATCGAAGGCGGACATGCGATCCGTTGCAACCATGAGGAAGGCATCTCCAAGATCATACATATCACGGACCTTGCCCCGTTGGCATAGCTTCAGCGTTGGAAAGTCGGTTTCGCGAACAACTCGGGTCATCTTGATATTCCTTCAATTAAAAAATCTTGTACGGGGTCCTTTTTTGGATGAATCTGTTCAGGTTGATTCTGAAAGATGATTGAACGCTTGAATATAATTGCGCAGGATATCGATGGCAAATGGCTCGATGGTCAAAAATTCGATACCGGACTGATACTGGCCATTGTCGATTCTACGGGTGAAGATGACTTTACCGCGAATCGGAACCATTTCTTCCTTGAGACCGACGACCACATCGACACAATTCTTTTCTTGGAAAGGCACGTGGGCCTCAAGCATAATGCCTGTTTCCGAGACGTTGATCGTGCGCCCCATTCCCTGCAGCAATTCTTTGCCGTCAGCGTCGAGATATACATAATTTAGCAAGTAGATGGAGTCTACTCTGGAATGCTTTCTCTTATCAGTCATTGTTGGTCACCTTTGTCCGGCGGGTAAAGGTTTTCAAAAATGGATTGGGTTCCCTTAAGTATCCTGGCGCAAGGTCGACTCATCAGCGGGCAGTGTTTTTATTGAACAGGCCCCGCAAACCACATCAGAGGTAACGGATATGCAAGTCGCCATATTGTCGACAATATTTTTAAACGTCGTCGAGAGATGAAAGTATTCTCGTTGAAGACCTTCGGTTTCAATCTTTACAATTTTGATACTTTCCGAAGCATAAACGGCAGCACCTTCCGGTTCTTGCCCTAAATGGAGGAAGGGAACCTCGCCAAAGTAATCGCCCTTGTAAAGGTGGCCAAGTACGATTGGACCGTTTGGCGTGTTCCTGACAACCACCGCCCTGCCCTGCTTTATCATGAAGAACTGTTTCGAATCGCTTTTTTCCTGACGGATCAGAATCTTCTTACCCTTCAAAATATCATCCACATTGTTTTTGCCCTTATGGCGCTCCAAAATTTGATCGGTGAGCTGTTTAAGACGCTTGTCCAGGCTACTCAGAAAAATCCTGAATTCCAGAGACATTCCTGCATATTCTTGGGCAAGGCGTTGTGAATCAAGAACGCCCAGTTGTACATTTCCGACGGCAACGGCCGTGGCAGTTCGAATATGCCCCTGCAGCAAAAAGGAAGCCATGCTGCCAATAAACGCGCCATCACCAATTCTGAGGATATGAACCGGCACGGGGCTGGCCTCTTTTACGATATCGACCACCCCTTCCAGGATAACCCACATCCAACTGCCGTGTTTTCCCTCCTCCACAATGTGTTCACCGTTGAAGAAATCCTCCTCATCAACCACATACATGTAATCGACGAGCGGTCCTTTAATGATGGTGCCCGACCCTCCGGATCGATTGGTTTCGGCAATCGTCTCCGCCGCTGTTACCGGACCGATTTTCTTTGTGACACCATCATCGAGCCGTTTCATTCCCTCGAGAATGATTCCCATACGGCTTTTTGTGATTTGCCGGTCAGCAAAAATCGCTTCCCGGGTGAATTCGAATGACCCCTCGAGCCAACCGAACAGCGAGTAAAGGGCTTCGAGTCCGTCAACGCTGCCGTTTTGGGCGTTAACCGGATTTCCCTCCATAAAGTAAATGAATCCAGGCTCGGGTGCATACCGGTTAATCAGGCGAAGTACCCCCGTACCGTTCGTAGCCCCTAAAAGCTGAAGGATATCACCCAGGGGCATGAAGCTTAAACTGCCCGATAGTACAACGCTTTCATTCATTATTGAAACCAATCCCTACTCGGCCCATTTGAATTCTCGTTGCAAGGATTTAAGCGTTTCCATCAGACAAGCCTTAAGTGTCACGCCCACACCGGCACCTTTCACAGCACTCGCCGCAAAGGAAGGCACTTTTAACTGACGGTTAAGGTCCTTTTCCATTTGTTCGGTACTCATCAATGGGATCCCCTCGTCCGCCAGATCCCTTTTGTTATACTGTAGGATAAGGGGAACCTTGAATATGCTTTTGCCGTACTCTTTAAGGTTTGCCTGAAGATCTTTCAGTGACAGCATGTTTTTCTCTCGGCGCACCTCAAGCGAGTCGGCGACAAAGACAATGCCATCAACACCACGCAGGACGAGTTTGCGGGTCGAGCTGTACTTAACCTGGCCAGGAACCGTATAGAGCTGCACCCTGACGTCGCAGCCCTTGATTTTGCCAAGCCCCATCGGCAGAAAATCGAAAAACAGGGTTCGGTCACCTTCGGTATTGATGGATACCATCTCGCCGGTGATCTGTTTTTTATAAGATTTGAAAATATATTCAAGGTTGGTGGTTTTGCCGCACCGGCCTGGCCCGTAAAAGACGACTTTGCATTCGATTTCCTTTTTCTTCAGGTTGAATATGGCCATACACCTATGTCCTTAGCTGATATAAAAATAAGATTCTGGAGGTATGGATATCCCCACCGAGCTGATATTTCCAACCCCTCTTCAGCCATCCACCTAAGCCGTTAAGATCTTCAAATCCAGGCAAAAGTCACCCTGCTTGGGTCCGGATTGAATTGCTGTTTTGGTGGCGACCACGGCAGTTCCCTTGAACATGGCGATGGGTGAATAGAACTGAACATCCTCGATATCGTCACCTTCGTTCAAATCCTCTATCATTCCTCGGTCATTTTTCGCCACAATCAAGCTCAACATGTCGCCAGATTGAAAATTGACATCAAATTCGACCATTTTACCTTTATGCGTGCCATTGGTAAAAGTTATGCCAATGGAGGTGATATCGAGCATTTCCTCTTCAGGTTCGGGCATGCTGAATTCAATGCCGTCAGCATCGTCTTTCTCTCCAACAGGAACCGGCAGTGGCGTACCAAACCCTTTTTTATCCAAAATGGGTTGCAGATACACACGGATGGATTCCAATTGAACGGCAGAAAACAGATCCTGCGAAAACCACTGCTGGTACTGGGCCACGGCATCATCCAGAGACGCCGTGGCCAATTTGCAGCGGATGATGTTTTTTCCGGCTTCGAGTCGGTACGCCTCATTTTTTAAAAGCGCCTGAAACTCAGCCAACGCCCGCTCGAATTGGCCAAATTTGGCCAAGGCCACGGCCTTTTCCAAATCATTTTCGCCGAACAGATTTTTAATCAGGTCTTGTCCTTTCTCCGACAATTCCGGCGAAGAAGGCGCTGTTCCCGTTTTAGCAGATTTTTTATCGATGAACTGGATTTTTTCCGCGATGGCCCGGAGTAGGCTATCCTTGTTTTTCAGCTTATCGATTTTGGTGATCAGGCCTGATGCCGCTTGATATTTTTCCCTGGCTTCATTTAACAACCCCTGGGAACGATAGACTTCGGCTTCATTCAGCAGGGATTTGATTTTCAAGCTGATATTCATTCACAATCCTATTTTTCACAACCCATCTTAATTAATATATTTCCCGGTCGGCATCCGATCAAGGACGGGTATCGGTGGTTAACGGGCTAGAACGGCTTCAGGGCTTGACGGATTCGTAAAGAACCCAATATTTTGTCATAGTTGGTGTTTTATCCTGTTTGCCCTTTTATTGTCAATAATTGAGAACTGATCTCTGCTAAAACTTGGTGTAACAAACATATTGACATTGTCCCGGGGTATGTTATCAAGAAGTCTTTTACTCTTTCAGCCATTTCCAATAATCGTTTTAGGGGGCCGGCAAGAAAGAATTACACCGATCGTGCCGGATTTGGATTCGTCTACCAGGCAGCTTCAACGGTGGCTACCCGGGAGTAGGTGCCGGTGAAGGCAATGCCATGGACGGACACAACAGTAGGCAGGAGGGTGTAATTATTTCTTGCCGGCTTTCTTACTAACCCTTCCCCCAAAAGGAGCATGTTATGGACAAAAAAGTAACGGTTGTCGGCGCTGGTAACGTAGGGGCCACTGCAGCCCAGCGGTTGGCTGAAAAGGAACTTTGCGATGTGGTGCTCGTCGATATCGTCGAAGGTGTGCCTCAAGGAAAATCCCTTGATCTGATGGAAGCCGCACCCATCGAAAAACACGATGCCAAGCTCACCGGAAGCAACTCCTATGAGGCAACCGCCAACTCCGACATCGTTATCATTACCGCCGGCATCCCCAGAAAACCGGGCATGAGCGGGATGATTTGATCAGCACCAATGCCGGGATCATCAAAAGTGTCACTCAGCAGATCGTGAAATATTCCCCGAATGCCATTTTGATCATTGTCAGCAATCCGCTGGATGCCATGTGTCATGTGGCCCTTGAGGCTTCCGGATTTCCCAAAAACCGCGTCATCGGAATGGCCGGCGTCTTGGATTCAGCCCGTTTCCGGGCGTTTATCGCCATGGAGCTGAATGTTTCGGTCGAAAACACCCATGCCTTTGTTTTGGGCGGTCATGGCGACACCATGGTTCCCCTGCCCCGTTTCTCCACGGTGGCCGGTATCCCGATCACCGAATTGATGCCCAAGGAGCGCATTGACGCGCTGGTGGATCGGACGGCCAACGGTGGCGCTGAAATCGTCGGATTGTTGAAAACCGGTAGTGCCTATTATGCGCCGGCTTCGGCTGCGGTGGAGATGGCGGAATCCATTTTGAAAGACAAGAAGAAGATTCTCCCTGTGCGGCCTACCTGCAAGGCGAGTATGGCATCAACGACCTTTTCATCGGCGTGCCGGTCAAACTGGGCAAAGATGGTGTCGAACAAGTCATTGAAATTACCCTGACCAACGACGAGAAAACAGCGCTCGATAAATCCGCCGCTGCCGTCCAGGGGCTCAAGGATGTGCTTGCAAAGCTGGCTTAGACGGACCTTCCGATATCGGGCCTTTTACGAATCCGCCAGGGTCTGTTTGATGGCCTTGGCGATTGTAGGATTAATTCCGGGCAGTTCACTGAGTTCCGTTTCGGTGGCTGCCCGGATTTTTTTGATGCTGCCAAAGTGTTTCAGCAACATCATCTTTCGTTTCTGGCCGATACCGGGAATCGGGTCCAAGGCGGAGGAGACCATTGACCGGTTGCGGCGCTTGCGCTGGAACGTAATGGCAAAACGATGGGCCTCGTCCCGGATCTGCTGGAGCAACAGCAACAAGCGACCATCCTTTCCCCAATTTACCGGATTGCTGCGATTGGGCAGATAGATTTTATCCGCATCCTCACCTTTCAGGTCATCCTTTTTGGCAATGCCGGCAACGGCAAATTGTCCGTCGAGGCCCAACTGGTCCAGGATATTTAGCGCGATGTTCAGCTGTCCTTTGCCGCCATCGACCAGCAACAAATCCGGTACGGGGTTCGTCTCGTCGATCTTTGCATAGCGCCGCCCCAATACCTCGGCCATGCTGGCATAATCATCGGGGATGGTGACCTGGCGAAGGCCGTAGCGACGATAGCCCGCTTTATGGGGGCGTCCGTCGACAAACACCACCATGGCCGCGACCGGGTTGGTACCGCCCAGGTGCGAATTGTCAAAGCACTCGATGCGGGATGGTCGACGATCCATGTTCAGATGCCGCTTGAGCCCGTCGAGAACCGTCGTTTCGGCCGAGGCGCGCTGAAGCCGCTCGCGAAGCGTGTTTTCGGCATTGGTTGCGGCCATTTTCAGCAGCCGGTACATCTCACCCCGGATAGGCTGACGCACCCTTACACGACGGGCCTTCCATTCCGACAGCGCCTCTTCAACCAAGGCGGTGTTTTCGGGCAGCACCGGAACCAGCACCTCAACAGGAATCTCCCGGGTATGTTGGTAAAACTGACCCAAAAACTGAGCGACCAATTCGCCCGCTTCCGGTGCGGCGTTGAGGAGTTCAAAATATCGAATGCCCTGTAGGTATCCGCGCCGCAAGGTCATCACGCATATCAATTTAAAATCCGGGTTGCCGCTGATGCCGATGACATCCCGATCGAGGAAGTCGGTCGTCACACTGACCTGCCGTTCAAGTGTTTTTTCCAGGGCAAACATACGGTCACGCAAAGCGGCCGCGACCTCGAACTGTTCATTGGCGGCCGCCTTGAGCATATGTCGGCGAATCCGTTTGATCAACTCGGGGGTCCGGCCTTTCAAAAAAAGGATCACTTCCTTGACGATTCCCTTGTAAACCTGGGGATCGACCGTCAGGCAGCAGGGCGCCAGACATCGCCCCATTTGATGATGCAGGCAGGGACGCGTGCGCTGGCCCATGGTACGGTCGCTGCATTTGCGCAAGGGAAAAGTTTTATTGATCAGTTTGAGCGTCTGGCGGACGGCCAGAGCCGAGGAAAAAGGACCGAAATAGACCGCTCCGTCTTTTGGGGTCTTACGCACAAGCTCGACTTTGGGGTAGTCGCTGGCAACATTGATACGGATGGAAAGGTAGCGTTTGTCATCCTTGAGAACCACATTAAATCGGGGACGGTGCCGTTTGATAAGGTTCGACTCGAGGATCAGGGCTTCTTTCTCCGATGTTGTCACAACGGTTTCGATATCCGCCACCCGGCTGACCATCAGTGCGGTTTTGGGGCTGTGCGCATCCTGGCGCTGGAAATAGGAGGTCACCCGCTTCTTCAGATTGATGGCTTTGCCGACGTAGATGATGATGCCGTCTGCATCGCGCATCAGGTAAACCCCGGGCTTCTCGGGAAGCCCCTTAACAACGGCCATCAAAGGGTTTGGCGAATCAGACGTCTGTGGGGTATCCATCATATTACTAGTCGGTTTGGGAGGGGTTGGCAGCAAATCTTTCAGGCTTCAAAAAGCAGGCGTTTTTTCAGTGCCCTGATCTGATCACGAAGCTGGGCGGCCTTTTCAAAAGCCAGTTCTTTGGCTGCGGCCTGCATCTGTGCTTCAAGGCTTTCGACGGTTGCCTCGACCGTATCCATGGTTTCGTAATCCGCCTTTTTCTCGGCAACCTGAGCAGATTCACGGTCATCCGGCTTCCCATAGGCCAGGTCAAAAATATCGCTCACCGTCTTGTGGATGGTCCGCGGGGTAATATGATGTTCTTGGTTATAGGCGGCCTGAATGGCCCGCCGTCGATCGGTCTCCTCGATGGCCTTCTGCATGGATGGGGTCAATCGGTCGGCGTAGAGCACCACGGTGCCGTTGACATTGCGGGCGGCCCGACCAAAGGTCTGAATCAACGATCGCGTCGAGCGCAGGAACCCCTCTTTGTCGGCATCCAGGATGGCCACCAAGGAAACTTCGGGAATATCCAGACCCTCACGTAAAAGGTTGATGCCGATCAACGCATCGAATTTACCGACCCGCAGATCCCGGATGATGTCCATCCGTTCCATCGTTGAAATATCGGAATGCAGGTAGCGGACGGAAAGGCCAAGATCCGTGTAGTATTCGGTGAGATCCTCGGCCATGCGCTTGGTCAGGGTGGTCACCAGGATGCGTTCCCCGCGTTGCTGCCGCTCACGGATTTCCTGATAAAGGTCATCCACCTGGTTGCGCGCGCCGCGCACATGAATCACGGGGTCGATCAATCCCGTCGGCCGAACGATTTGTTCGACGATCGCACCGGCAGCGGCGGTTTGTTCGTAATCGGCCGGCGTTGCCGAGACATAAACGATTTGATGGATCCGTTGGGACCACTCGTCGAATTTCAGCGGCCGATTGTCCAACGCCGATGGCAAGCGGAAACCGTAACCGACCAAAGTCTCCTTGCGGGAACGGTCGCCCTTGTACATGGCTTGAATTTGCGGAATGGCGATGTGGCTCTCATCAACAAAAATCAGGAAATCTTTTGGAAAATAATCCAGCAGGGTCGGCGGTGGCTGCCCGGCCAGCCGCCCGGTCAGGTGCCGGGAATAATTTTCGATGCCGTTGCAATAACCGATTTCCTGAATCATCTCCAAGTCGAAAAGAGTTCGTTCCTCGATACGCTGGGCTTCGATGAGTCGGTTTTCGCGACGGAAAAATTCGACCCGTTCCTTCATTTCCTGGACGATGGTGTGGGTGGCCCGCTCGAGGGTGGCCTTGCGGGTGACATAATGACTGGCCGGGAAAATGGCTACGCGGTCAAGCGTTGCCAGGGGCGTTCCTTTAAGCGGATCGAATTCCTGAATCGACTCGATTTCGTCACCGAAAAAATCGACACGAATCCCCCTATCCTCTTCATAAGCCGGAAAGATCTCCACGCGATCACCGCGAACCCGGAACACTCCACGATGGAAATCCATGTCATTGCGCTGGTAATGGATGGAAACCAGCTGGTAAAGCAATCGCTCACGGGGGAGCTCCATCCCGGCGGACAGATCGATGCGCATGGAAAGATAATCTTCCGGTGCGCCCAGACCATAAATACAGGAAACACTGGCCACAACCACCACATCGGTCCGCGACAGGACATTCCGCGTGGCGGAATGGCGCATTTTGTCGATCATCTCGTTGATCGACGAGTCTTTCTGAATGTACGTATCCGTCGTGGGGATATAGGCTTCCGGCTGGTAGTAATCATAGTAGCTGACGAAGTATTCGACGGCGTTTTGCGGGAAGATTTGCCGGAACTCGTTGAACAACTGGGCGGCCAGGGTTTTGTTGGGGGCCAGCACCAGGGCCGGCCGGTTGACGCGGGCGATGATGTTGGCCATCGTAAATGTCTTACCCGATCCGGTAACCCCCAAAAGGACCTGACTCTGGGTGCCTGAGAGGATATTCCGGGAAAGGGTATCAATGGCCTGGGGCTGGTCGCCGCAAGGCGTGAAATCCGAAACAAGCTTAAACGCTGGCATTGATATGCTTCGCCAATCAAGAAGGATAAAAGTTCAAATAACGCCGATCAGGTTGCCAATTTCCAGTGCGTGCCGTCGGCCTTGTCCTCTAACAGGACGCCAAGCGCTTGTAGTTGATCCCGGATCTCATCCGCTCGCTTCCAATCCTTGTTTTTCCGGGCAGCGGTTCTTTCCGTCACCAAGGCGTCAATTTCCGTGGCTGAAACCGTTATTTCCTGGAGTTGGTTCTGGGTGCGGTTTTCAAAGAAAGCCTGCCAGGGCTGCTGCAGGATACCGAGAATATTGCCCATGCGCCTCAGGTCACTGAAAAGCTGCTTCCGTGATTCATCCGTCCCGGCATCCTTGTCATCCAGCAGGCGATTGCCCTCTTTGAGCAGATTGAAAAGGATTCCGATCCCCTTGGCGGTATTGAAATCATCATCCATGGCCGCGCAGAAGGCCTGCCAATAAGATCCACCGGCCTCATCTCGATCGCCACCCCGAATATCCGCCTCCTCGTCGAACCGTCGAACAAGACCATAGATCTTATCCAAGGCTTTTTCGGATTCCTTCAGGTTTTGATCCGAAAAATCGATGGGGCTGCGGTAGTGGCTGGAAAGCAGGAAAAGCCGTACGGTCTCCGGATGGTACGACGTCAAGATATCCTTGATCATCAAAAAATTGTTGAGGGATTTGGACATCTTTTCATTGTCGATATTAACAAATCCGTTATGCATCCAATAGCGGGCAAAGGTTTTGCCGTGGGCCGCCTCGGATTGGGCGATTTCGTTTTCGTGATGGGGGAAGATCAGGTCCTTGCCGCCACCGTGAATGTCAAAGGTTTCCCCAAGAAAGCGGCGACTCATGGCCGAGCACTCAATATGCCAACCGGGACGGCCTTCCCCCCAGGGGCTCGGCCAGGACGGCTCACCCGGCTTGGCCGCCTTCCAAAGCACGAAATCATAGGGATTGCGTTTGCTGGCATTCACCTCGATCCGGCTGCCGGCGACCATATCATCGAGTTTGCGACCGGAAAGCTTGCCATAGTCGGCGAAAGCCTCCACCGAATAAAAGACATCTCCACCTGAAACGTAGGCGACTTTTTTATCAACCAGGGTTTGAACGATATCGATGATATCATCGATATGCGCGGTGACCCGGGGCTCCACGTCCGCATGGATGACGTTCAGGGCATCCATGTCGTGATAGAACGCATCGATGAATTTATCCGCGAGCTGGATTGCCGGCATTCCGACCTCATTGGCCCGCTTGATGATTTTGTCATCCACATCGGTGAAATTACGCACATAGGTCACCTGATAATTCAAGGCGCGAAAATAGCGGACCACCACATCAAAAACCACGACCGATCGGGCGTGGCCGACATGGCAGAAATCATAAACCGTGGGGCCGCAAACGTAAATTTTAACCTGGCCGGGGAGAATAGGTTCAAAGGATTCTTTAGATTTGGTCAGGGTGTTATAGATCCGCATAGCCATAAATTAAAATCGCTCGCTCGATGGTTAGTCGCTGCCGGATGGCGGCAGGATTTGGGGTTATTGGAGGAAAACAATACACATGGCAGCAATGCCCTCGCCCCGGCCGATCGCACCAAGCCCTTCGGTGGTGGTGGCCTTGATATTGATCTGCCCTTGGTCGACAGCCATGCTTTGGGCCATATGTCTGGCCATCTGCGACTTATAGGGGGAAAGTTTGGGTGCTTCGGCAAAAATCGTCGCATCCATATTCACCAGCATCAAACCCATGGACCGGACCCGGCGGTATACCCGCGTCAACAGTTCAATGCTGTAAATACCGCGATAGGCTGGATCCGTATCGGGAAAATGTTCGCCAATATCCCCCATGCCGGCGGCACCCAAAAGGGCATCACAGGCCGCATGCACCAGGACATCGGCATCGGAATGCCCCAATAAACCTTTTTCATACGGAATGACCTCACCGCCCAGGACCAGTTTTCTTCCCGGTACCAACCGATGTACATCATAACCTAATCCCACCCGCGCCATAAGCAAGACTCCGCTGTCCTGTTGACCGAAACTTTTTTTATTAACATACTTCCGCATTTGGCGTAAAGGAACAGATTGTCCTCGAAAGATGGCTATCTGGCCCGCCAAGCCACGAAGCAAGTGCTGGTAACGGGATTCGATTTTAGCGCTTGACCCGATCGCCCGGCCTCAAGTAGATAGAGGCCTGCCCCTCTCATTTTTATGAATGAATTCGGTGTACCGGACGATAACGATTCGTTTCATCAGGAGATACAACGTGGATAACCATCCGTCGATACAAACCGCATGGGCATCGGGCAGACGCTTTTTAACAGAGGCCGAAGCCAAAACCATCTTGCGGCAATATGGCGTTCCGGTCGTTAAGGAAACCGTGGTCTCAACGCCTGACGAAGCGGTTGCGGCCGCCAAACAGCTGGGATTTCCCGTGGTGCTCAAGGGAATCGGTGAGAACCTGCTGCACAAAACCGAAAGCGGTGTGGTTCACCTATGCCTCAATGATGACACATCCGTCCTTCAAGCGGCCGATCAAATCCTGGCCACTGCTGCGGGCATCCGAATTCTCGTGCAGCCGCTGATCCGCGGCAAACGTGAATGGGTTGTCGGCCTTTTCCGGGATGCCCACTTCGGGCCGGCGATTTTATTCGGCTTGGGGGGTGTTTTTACCGAAGCGCTCTCCGATGTTGTTTTCCGCCTCGCGCCGTTGACCCGTGAAGAGGCATCGAACATGATCGACGCGATCCGGTCACGTTGCCTGTTGGAGGCCTTTCGCGGTGAAGCCGCCGTCGATCGCGAGGCACTGGTCAAAACCATCATGGGACTATCGGCCATTGCCACGGAGGTTCCGGAAATCGCCGAAGTGGACATCAATCCGCTGATCGCCGGTCCCGATGGGTCGCTCACCGCCGTGGATGCCCTGATCACCCTGGTTGATACCAGCCAAACACCGACGCGTCCTTTGCCGACGCCCCCGCCAGCCATTCATGCCCTATTCCATCCCCGGTCGGTGGCCTTTGTCGGCGCCTCCTCGCAAGTCGGCAAATGGGGGCATACGCTGATCTGCAACACCGTCAGCGGTGGTTATGCGGGCGACGTCTACGCCGTCAATCCCAAGGGCGGAAAGATTGCCGGCCGATCGGCCTACAAGACGATTACCGATATTCCCGGCCCCGTCGATCTGGCGGTGGTTACCGTTCCCGCCGCCGGTATCCCCGACCTGATTCCCCAGATGAAGGCCAAGGGGATAGAAAACATGCTCTTGGTTACCTCGGGGTTTGGCGAAACCGGCGCCGATGGCAAACGGCTGGAAAAAGAGCTGGTCGATGAATGCCGTAAAGCGGGCATTTTTTTGCTCGGACCCAACACCATGGGGATCTGCAACCCACATATCCGGTTTTACTGCATGGGCGCTGCGGTCCGCCCGATTCCCGGATCCACGGCGGTCGTGGCCCAATCCGGGAATATGGGCACCCAACTTCTGGCCTATGCCGCGGAGCAGGGGATTGGCATCCGTGCCTTTTCCGGTTCCGGCAATGAAGCCATGATCACCATCGAAGATTACATGGAAGGCTTCGAGGTGGACAGCCTGACGGGCACGGTGATGCTGTATATCGAGAGCGTCAAAAACGGGCGTCGCTTTTTCGAAAGCGCCCGCCGGGTCAGTCGGAAAAAACCCATCGTACTGCTCAAAGGCGGGCAAACCCAGGCGGGTAGTCGGGCTGCGGCCAGCCACACCGGCGCCATGGCTTCGGACGCGCGCCTGTTTGACGCCGTTTGCCAGCAGGCAGGAATTGTCAAGGTCGACCAGCCCATGGAGCTATTGGACCTGGCGGCGGCTTTTTCGTCCCTGCCCCTCCCCCAGGGCAATCGGGTGGCCATCATGACCCTGGGTGGCGGTTGGGGCGTCGTCACCGCTGACCTATGCAATCAACTCGGTCTTGACGTTCCGGAACTCTCGGCCGACCTGATTCGCCAAATGGACGAGATTCTGCCGCCGTACTGGAGTCGCTCCAACCCTGTCGACATCGTCGGTGAAAACGACACGAAAATTCCCCTGTCGGTATTGGAAGCCTTGTTGGCCTGGAATGGCTGCGACGCCGTCATCAGCCTGGGCATTCTGGGACGCCGGATTTTAATCAAGGACCTCGCTGAATCCATCGGCCAGGCCGATCCCGGGTATTCCTCCGATCAATTAAATGACGTCGTGAAACGCTACAAAGATTATGAAAAGCATTTCATCGATCAGACGGTTCGTTTGATGGAACGCTATCACAAACCGGTTTTCGGGGTAAGCCTGCTGACCGATGAAAAAGATGCCACCGTGCATCCTGTCCAAGGCAGTTCGTTCAAAGGCGTTTTTTATGAGACACCGGAACAGGCGGTGAAGGCCGCGGCCCGCATGGCGGAATACCAACGCTGGCGGTCACGCGTCTCCCGTTGAAAGGCGCATGGGGATGATTTCCATCGATTCATCATTGCTTATCGCCGCAGGTGCCAGTTTTGTGGCCGGCAGTTTAGGGTATGTCATTGCCAGGCTGTGGGTCAGACCCATCGTACGCTACAATATCACCAAGCGTAAGCTGGATCATGCCTTGAAGGAATATGGTTCCGCCCTGGACGAGGCTGCCGCCATCGGTTCCAAACAGCCTGCGGCAACCGACAATTCACTGCGTACGGCCCGTCAACATGGCATGGAACTCGTGTCCTGTTACACCGCAGATCTTCCCCACTGGTACCGCCTACTGCTGGAAAGCCGCAAGGAATCGCCCGCCGACGCCTCGGGGCTGCTCACCAATCTTTCCAAGATTCGGGACCGCGGGCAGCTTGACCATCGCATCGCGGAAGTCCGTAACCGACTGGGCCTGAAATAAGCACATGGAAAAAAAACAACCGGAAACGACCCCCTTTGCGAATTTTGAAACGCATACAGATGGGCTGCACACCTTTCTGATGGCTGACGACACCATCCGGGGCGCGGTTCTCGACGGCAGCCGGATGATCAACCAGATGCGCTGGAATCATGAGCTGGGCATCCTGGAAACCCTTGTCCTCGGCCACGCCTACCTGGGCGCCGCGCTAATCAGCGCCAGCCTCAAGGGACGGGATCGGATGCGCCTGCAAATCGATTGTTCCGGCCCCATCAAGGGGCTGTTGGTGGAAGCCCATGCGGCTGGTGAAGTCCGCGGATTCCTGAAAAATGTGCCGATCCCCATTGAAAAACCCCTAACGGATTTTAATCTTTCACCGTTTTTTGGTGCCGGTTTTCTTTCGATCACCCGGATTCTGGAAGACGCCAAACAACCGTTCACCGGTCAGGTCATGATGGCCCATGGCAACCTCGCCAAAGACCTGGCGAATTATTATCTCACCTCCGAGCAAATTCCGACGGTTTTCAACCTGAGCGTCAAGTTCGATCAACATGGCCGCGTCGTCGGCGCAGGCGGTCTGTACCTGCAGGCCATGCCCGATGCCGAGGATGGTGTGGTCCGCCAGATTGAGGACCAGGTCGTGGCGCTGCCCTCCATCGGCACCGCTTTGGCCGATGGCGCAACCCCCCAGGATCTGGTGGCCACGCAGATGAAGGCATTCTCACCCCGTTTTATTGACCGGCGCCAGATCGGCTTTATCTGCCATTGCAACCGGGATCAGATACGCAACCTACTGACCCTGATGCCAATTGAGGAGCTTAAGGATATCCAGGAAAAAGGGCCTTTTCCGCTGGAGATCCGCTGTCATCACTGCAATACTGCCTATTCCTTCGATCGGGAACAGATCGATCGCCTTGTGGCTACCCGGTTTTCCGATTGACCGGGATACCATAGAGAACCCGCATACCCTCAAAATCGAAAATCACCTGAATGACTGACGACGCGCCATCAGCTCTTACTTCGTCTATCGGCGGAATCACGTTTTCAAAATGGCTGTTCAACATGGCCCGCCGGTTCCCCTATCCCTTTGCACCGGCATTGAGCCGGGGGTTGGGTGTCTCGCTGACGGCGGTCACGTCGTTGATCGCCATCAACCAGGTAACCTCCCTGCTGGGAATTTTGATCGGTCCCCTCTCCGACCAATGGGGGTATCGTCGGATGATGTTGGTGGGAATAGGGATGCTCGCTTTCGGGATGCTGGCCGCCGGTCTGTTTCCTTTCTACATCGTCGTTCTGGTGGCCCTGCTGTTGGCCGGTCTTGGTAAAAGTATCTTCGATCCGGCCGCCCAGGCTTGGGCGGGTAGCCGGGTTACCTACCGGCGGCGGGCTTGGTGATCGGTGTTATGGAAATCTCATGGTCAGCCAGCACCCTGATCGGGATCCCTTTGACGGCCGTGATGATGGACCGCTATGGATGGCGATCGCCGTTTATTGGGATCGGCGCGCTTGCCATTATCGCCACGTTTGCCCTTCTTTGCACCATCCCTTCGGAGCCCCATGGCCGGCCCCGAGATATCGTGTTTAAGATCACGGCTGGACATTATCTCGGAATATATGGCAGGCGTCTATGCAGTCGCCCGGCACTGGGGGCGTTGGGCTATGCCTTTTTCGTCAGTATGGCAAATGACAACCTGTTCGTTGTTTATGGTGCCTGGCTGGAGCAACGATTTGGGCTGGGCTTGGTCGCCTTGGGACTTGGAACCAGCCTCATCGGCGTTGCTGAATTGGCAGGAGAAGGCTTGACCGCAGCCGTTGCCGATCGCTTGGGGGTGAAGCGTGCGGTCTTTTTCGGCGCCGGCTTATCCGTAATTTGCTATGGCATGCTTCCCTGGCTGGACAGATCTCTGCCGGTTGCCATAGCCGGGCTGGCAATCCTCTTTTTCAGTTTTGAGTTCACCCTAGTGTCCAGTTTCTCCTTATGCACCGAGCTTTTGCCGGACGCTCGCGCGACCATGCTGGCCGGCTTTTATGCCCTGGCCGGACTGGGTCGTGCCGTTGGTGCGCTAATCGGCGGAATGATCTGGCAAAAGGGCGGCATCCTGGCAACGGGCATGCTTTCCGGCAGCCTGAGCCTATTGGGTATTTTCTGCCTGGTGGCCGGGCTTAACGCATGGCATCCCAAACGCCATGATGGGTCGATGGATCGGCGTCCCTAAGAGGCTTTCAAGCGAGCGGCAGCCAAGTAAAGTGCGGTAATGGTTTTGGCATCCTGGATGGTGCCATCGGCAATCATCTCGATGGCACGGGGCAGCGCGATCTTATGTACCGACAACAGTTCGTCCGGATCCAAATTCTGTGCGGACGGACGCAGGCCGGTGGCCAGGTAAAGATAGATACGTTCATCCGAATAAGCCGGGAGCGGGGTGATTTCGCCCATTTTTTCCAGTTTTTGGGCGGCAAAACCGGTTTCCTCGATCAGTTCGCGGGATGCACAGGTATCGGCATTTTCGTTGGGATCCAGCGTGCCGGCCGGAATTTCCCAGATAAAACCGCCTGCGGCATGGCGATATTGGTTGAGCAACAGCACCCGTCCATCATCCATGATCGGTACGATGGCGGCCGCTCCGGGATGGCGGATGATCTCCATGTCCAGGGTGATACCATTGGGCAGGGTGACATTCTCTGAATAAAATTCGAACACACGCCCCTTTCGGATCAGGGCCACGTGGTTAACCGTCGCTTTTTCCATTATTTTTCCTGATGATTGTTTTTGATGTGGTCGACCAGTTCCCGAACGGTTTGGCCTCCCGGCGAAGCGGCCTGGGGGTTGATGGCCAATAGCGCTTCCCAGGTCTCCAGGGCGCCCTTTTCATCCTTGAGATCGTGAAGCAGGACGATCCCTTTGTTAAAGCGTGAAATCTCGTGTTTGGGATCGATCGCTATGGCTCGGTCAAAGGCCTTCACCGCTTTTTGCAGCTCACCATTGCGGCGGTACATCACCCCAAGGTCGGTCCAGACATTGGCATTGCGATCATCGAGGGCAAGGGCTTTTTGATAGGCGTCAATGGCCGCTGCCATTTGGTTGGTGTCAAAATACTGATGCCCCAATTGAATCCAACCATCCAGATCCTTGGGATCTTTTTTCACGCGCGTTTTAAGTTCGTTGACGGTTTGCTGGCGGGCCGCATCCATTCCAGGAGCCTCTGCAGAAAAGCGCGCATCGGCGGTCATCCCGACCTTATAAATACCAAACGCCACGCCACTGACAAATCCGACCAGCAGTGCGGCCACCACGAGCCATATCACATTTTCCGATTTGACGTATCCGGCAATTTTCTTTGAAGTCATATATCCCTCCCGGGCCATCAAATACCGACTGGCGATTGAATTCGCATAAATCCGATGGATGAATTATCACGGCCCCCAAAACATGTCCATATGGATCATCAAGCGCAACCCCAACCCGGCAACCCGTGGCGGATCGGGAAAGGTTGAGAGCATATGAGAGATAGGATATACTCCGGACAAAGCTGGCTCCGGATTTTCAATCAACGGCGATATCGCCATCAGACACCAAAACAGGGGTAAGCCATGGCATTGTATGTGGTCCAGCACGGAAAAAGCCTGACCAAAGACCAGGACCCGCAAAAGGGTTTATCGACCGAAGGGGTTGCCGACACCGAGCGGATTGCCGATGTGGCCGCAGGGTATCGGGTGCCTGTCCAGCGGATCTTACATAGCGGTAAAAAGCGGGCCCGCCAAACCGCTGAAATTTTATTCCAAAAGCTGTCGCCACCGGACGGAATGGATCTCTGTGAGGGAATGAATCCGTTGGACGATGTGCGTGCATTTGCCCAACAGATCGATTTGAATCAAAATTCGATGCTGGTCGGGCATCTGCCATTTATGGAACGAATGCTCGGATTCTTGATTTGTGGAAATCCGGACCAGATCGTGTTTAAGCTGCAGAACAGCGGCATCGTGTGCGTCGATCGGGTTGACGGCGTGGAAAACCCGGTGATCCGCTGGGCACTGATGCCGATGATCGGGGGTGGGCCACCAAGATAGTGCATCACAGGGATTAGCGGGCCGGATTCAGGCGCGTCCAGATTTGTTCCAGCGGAACGATAGACAGGGTTTCCGGTTTGATGACCAGGGTCTGCGCATCGGTCAGGTAGCCATCCAGCACCTTGCCGACCTGGTTGATCAAGGCTTCGATTTTAAGGTCCGAAAGGGTGTGGATGATTTTGAGATCATCATCGGCTTGCTGGTAGAGGTATCCCAACCGATCGCAGGCCACGCGATAATATCTGATTCGCTGGGTATAACGGTCCACATATGCCTGGATTTCCGCCATCAGCCGCATGTCATAAAAAATCCTTGAATTTTCCAGCGCTTGTGCCTGAGTTTCAATTTTCTTGTCTTGGATCTCTTGTTTGGCCTCTTCCGAAATGGCTTTCAGTTGGGCAATCAGCTGATCGCGGGTTTCAATTGCATCCTCTTTGCGTTGGGACATCTGGCTGCTAAGCAGGGAGATATCCGCCATGGTCCGATACAACTGGTCACCTTTATCGTTGGCCATCACGGTCATGGCCGAAAACAGGATCAGCCCCCCAATGGCAAGGCTGAGCAGCGGTATGGCTTTGTTCACGATCTATTTCTCCATCGCTTTTTGCTTGCGTTGCAGTTCTTCCGAAAAAAGATTCGGATGCGTGGGTTGTCCCAATCCAACGAATGTTTGACGTTGATCAACTCGATCTGTTCACCCGACCACTCCGAAAGGATTGCCACCACCTGGGGCGAGAGCCGTGAAAGACCGTTTAGGGAAAGCGTCTTCCCCTTCCACCGGGCCAGGTAGCTGGCGACTTCAGGTGTCAGCTCCGTGAGGCCGTTCAACCCCAACCAGTCCCCTTTCCAATTGATCAACGCACGCGCGGCCTCCGGATCAAGGTCATTGAGTCCGTTGAGGAACAGATCCTTGCCTTTCCAGGCCGAAAGGCAACGCGCCGCTTCGGCGGAGAGTGCCGTCAGGTGGTCTTTTCGTGAATAATCACCCGCGCAGATCGCCTTCCAGATGGCGGAATTGTCTACTTGTGGGGCTGAAGCGGACGGCGCCGACGTCGCTGGTTTGACCGGCAGACGTTGGGCAATCTCCTGCCAAAGGGACTTCAGGGAAATTGGAATGACGTCAACAGCATCAATATTCAATTGGGATAGCCGTCGGCGATGGGCATCCATGACATCCGTGGCGTGTTTGACAAATCCCTCCACATCAATATCGCTGGATTTGTCTGCCATTATCGCAAAAATATTTGCTTTTCTGGATAGATAGAGTAACTCCTCGCTGTCCCGATCAAGGGCCTTGAGAGGTGTTTTCAGACGTCGAATGTATGTATTCCGGCGTTGAATGGCGGACAGCCCAAGGCTGATATGGGCATCCGCCATTGCCGCTTTGAAGGAAATCGTGCTGTTGCCGGATTTTCTCACCGTATCGAGAATACGCTTCATTTCGGCGTCGATACCGGACTGGTAGTAAGCTCTCAGTTCGTCGATTTCGCCCTGTTTGGCGACCAGTTTTCCCCGTAGCCGGTCAAGGGCGCCAGCAACTTGCTTGAGCCGAGCCACATCCGTGGCTTCCGTATTCTCAGGCCTTTCGGGCTCAGGTGGCGCCACTGCGGGAAGCGCCGGTTCCGTAGAGGTAGAGGCCGTTGCCATAGGTTGCTGTGCCACCGGTGGTTGGGCATCATGGTGATCGCTGCGCTGACCACGCCAGATGAAAATTCCCCCAATACCAACGCCTAAAAAAGCACAGATGACCGCGACAGATAACAACCATTTTTTCTTCTTTGGGGTTATGCCGGATTTGCCGATGACCGTCGAATCATCGGCCATGAGGGTTTCTTTATCCGGTTGCGGCACATCATCTTTTTTCGCCGGAGCTGCTTTGGGTTCCCTTTTGGAAGGGGTGGTAATGCCTGTTTTTTTTGTCTCATCCGTTAGTTTGGCGTTGACTGCTTGATGCGCATCATTCGAAGAAGGTTCCGCTTCTGCATCGGCGCTCAGAACATCTTTTGCGATAGGTGCTTGTTCTTCGGCTTCAGCCGATAAATCCGTTTTTGCTTTATCGATATTGGCCTCGCCCGAACCATCACCATCATCGCCGCTCTCGATCTGTGCCAAAATACTCTCGAAGGCTTTCTGCTGGTCCTCGTTCAGATCATCATCGTCATCATCGGCATCACCGGCATCGGCTGCATCCTCGGAAGCGCCGCTATCGGCAAGCTTGGCAACCTTTTCCAGTTCGGCGGCAAAATCGGTCTCGTCATCTGCTTCTTCCGCCGGATCGCTTTCCGCTTTTACGGGTTCGGCCGGCGGTTCTTCCTCTGCGCCCCCTTCGATTTGGGCCATGATACTCTCGAAGGCTTTTTGTTGATCTGCATCCAGATCATCATCGTCATCATCGGCATCACCGGCAGTGTTCGCACCTTCTTTTACATCTTCGGTCGATTCGAGTATGGATTGCAGTCGTTCCTGCTCTTCGGCATTCAAATCGGCGTTGTCCGCCGGTTTGTCGTCCCCATCTTCCTGACCCTCGATTTCACCCATGATTTTTCGAAACACGGCAAGCTCATCGTCACTTAATGCATCGGTTTCGTTTTCGGCAGCCGAATCCTCTCCAGCGGGAGTACCGAGGCCGGCGTTTTGCTCGGATGAAGTTGGATGGCGTTTAGACGATTTGTCCGCTTTTTCCTGCATTGCCCATAGCCCACTGTGATTTTATGGTTCCCCAAGTAACGGCATTGCCCGGTTAATGAAGCATCCCCGGTTTTAGGATGCCGATGGTGCTTTGTGATTAGTTTCAAATATCGACGGATGGGCAGCAAACTTAAGGGGTTCATAGAACTTGGCATGCGGGATAAGACCGGCGCGCACAGCAATCTTCCCTGGATTCGGTGTGGGCGTGGCATGGAAAACGGCACGACGCCGTTCTTTTACCGGATCCGTTGGTTTTTATTGGAATTGGCGTTGCTGAAACAGGGCAGGATTAAGGATGAAGCGTAACGCCGATATCGGGCTTTTTACGGATCCGTCAATCTTTTTCACCGGTATCCTGAAAGATAGCGTGGGATTCCAGAGACGAGGTGGATTTTGAACAGGAAATACTGTTGGTCAACGCCGTGTGAATCCGGTCAAGCGGCAGGCAGGCGTCCATGCAACCCGGGAAAAGATCCCGGTCGAGACACTCCCGGCACGGGCTCTTGACAAGGTAGCCGATATCGAAGTCAAAACGATGTCTGTACTTGTTGGCCATGGGCATCGGCAAAGGGTTTGAGGTCATCTGTTGGTGGCGTCCCATTTTGATTGGGCTTGATCAGGTTTGATCACGTCAATCCGGATCGCTTCCTTGAACAGTTTTTTTTGTTTAGCACAACCTTGCGGTCACACACAAGGCAAAACAGGCGCCTTCATCCCCTTGACAGAGCCATTGATTTACCCTTAGATTGCTTTGCGTTTCGCCTTCAACACCAACCGACAGGGAAAAACAAGATGAACCTTTTTTCGATGCTGAAGTCTTTCTATCGCCGTTCATTCTTTCAATTCATTCTTTTTTCGTTGCTTTTATCGGCTGTTGTGACTTGTTTTTTATGGCGTTTCCAAGAACTGGGCCTACCGCTCAGAATGAATGACTATCTTTTTGCCGCTATATTCATCATCGGTTTTGGCCTTCTCCAGTGGCTGTTTCTGAAAAACAGTCTTTCCCGCTTATCCACTAAATTGGATGAATCTAAAGGGAAAAAGACACCTGCGCCGACAAGCCCGGATCGCCAGGCGCTTGAATCTGATCGGATCAAACGCAAGAACCAAGAAAAACGCCTATTTGTCCATCTTTTTGCGGTCCTTCAGCGTGAAGGGCGTCTGATGGATTTTCTTCAGGAAGATCTCAACTTGTATGAAGATGCGCAGATTGGCGCCGCTGTCCGCAGTATCCATGAAAATTGTCGAAAAACCGTCGAACGGTATCTCAAGCCGGTGCCGGTGATTACCCAGGCGGAGGGTGAAACGGTCAAGATCGATGCCGGTTTCGATCCGCATGCCATCAAGCTGGTGGGGAATGTGGTGGGAGAACCCCCGTTCAGTGGTATCCTGCGCCATAGGGGCTGGCAGTTGCAAAGCCTGTCCATACCCGATCTTTCCGAAATGGAAAATCCGACGATCATTGCACCCGCCGAGGTCGAGGTTCAGTAACCGGCACCCTCGGTCCAAGGTGGAAAGGGACGCATCCATGACCCGCGACAAGATCAACGGCCGGCGCCTAGTGGGCCTTTTCCTGCTTGGGCTGCTGCTTTTCAACTTTCCTTTGCTTTCGCTATTTAACCGGCCTGTGCTGGTATTCGGCATTCCCCTTTTCTACCTGTATCTTTTTGGCGTCTGGAGCGTGATGATACTGCTGATGATCGTCATCAGCCTGGCACGATCCGAGCCGTCATTGACGGATGAACACGGCTGAGAGGCTGTTTGAAAAGTCCGTCTAAGCCCCCACTACCGGGGACGTTTGCGGACCGGATTCAAACGCTTCAGACAGCCTCCAAATGAGCCTTCGCCATGTTGGCTACCGAAACGGTTATTTTTGTTTCCCTGTGTTACATCGGTGTTCTGTTCGGCATCGCCTACTATGGTGATAAGCGGGCCGACAGCGGCCGCAGTATTATCAGCAACCCCTATACCTATGCACTTTCCCTGGCGGTCTACTGTACGGCGTGGACTTTTTATGGCAGTGTTGGGCGGGCGGCATCGGCGGGACCTTCATTTCTGACCATTTATCTCGGTCCGACCCTCATGATGACCCTGGGCTGGCTGGTACTGAAGAAGATCATCCGTATTTCGAAAATCCACCGCATCACCTCCATTGCGGATTTCATCGGCTCCCGTTATGGAAAGAGCATGACCCTCGGTGGCGTCGTGACCATGATCGCCGTGTTGGGCATTGTTCCCTACATTTCCCTGCAGCTCAAAGCCGTTTCCACCAGTTTTTCATTGATCCATCAATACCCGGCCATCCAGCCCTACAGCTACCCGAGCGGTATCCGTATCTGGAGTGACACCACCTTTTATGTCGCCTTGCTCTTAGCGGTGTTCGCCACCTTGTTCGGCACCCGCAACATCGAAGCGGCCGAACGCCATGAGGGGTTGGTAGCGGCCATTGCGCTCGAATCCATGGTCAAATTGGTGGCCTTTTTAGTCGTCGGAATATTTATTACCTTTTTCATCTTCGACGGTTTTGGCGATATCGCCACCCAGGCCATGGCCGCTCCGGAACTGCGCCTGTTGATGACGCTGCCGGAGAACGCCGGCGCATTCTCGAGTTGGCTGGCGCATATCTTTCTTTCCATGATGGCGATAGTCTTTCTTCCCCGCCAGTTTCAGGTCATGGTAGTGGAAAATGTCAATGAAACCCACCTGACCAAGGCCATCTGGATGTTTCCCCTCTACCTTCTGGCGATCAATCTTTTTGTTCTGCCAGTGGCTTTTGCCGGTCTGTTGACATTTGGCGCGTCCCATTTGGAAGCCGACATGTTCGTGCTCGCCCTTCCCATGGCCAATCAACAGTTTTTATTAGGGCTTCTGGTCTTTATCGGCGGAATGTCGGCGGCGACCGGGATGGTTATTCTCGAGACCGTGGCGCTGTCGACAATGATCTGCAATGATCTGGTCATGCCGGCCCTGCTTCACCTGCCATTTCTGAAACCGGCCCAACGAGAGAATTTAAGCGTCATTCTGCTTTCCATCCGCCGACTGAGCATCGTCCTGGTGCTGCTTTTGGGATACGCGTATTACCATTTTGCCGGAGAGTACTACACCCTGGTATCCATTGGGCTGGTTTCGTTTGCCGCCGTTGCCCAATTTGCCCCGGCCATGCTCATTGGGATTTTCTGGAAAGGCGGCACGCGCACGGGCGCCTTGTTGGGGATGACCGCCGGATTCACGGTCTGGATATATACCCTGTTTCTTCCCTCATTGGCCGGAGCCGGGCTGATTCCGAGGGATTTCCTAGTCAATGGGCCGTTTGGCATCAGCATGCTCAGGCCCTTCGAGCTCTTTGGGCTGAAAGTGTTCGACCGGATCACCCATGCCGTGTTCTGGAGCATGCTGGCTAACGTGGGATGTTACCTGGCCGGGTCTCTTTTCAGCCGGCAGTCGGTCATGGAACATACCCAGGCGGCCATGTTTGTGGATATCTATCGCTATGTGGGGCGCGTACATGACTCTTCGGTCTGGCGCGGCACCGCCTATCTTCCGGATCTGGTCCTCTTGCTGGAACGGTTTCTCGGCAAGGAACGCACCGAAGCCGCCCTGGAAAACTACGCCATGACCCATGGAATCAATCGCGAGCAGGCGCTGACCCGTGATTCGGGGTTGGTCAATCATATCGAACGTCTGCTGGCCGGCGCCATCGGCTCCGCCTCCGCCCGGGTCATGGTGGCGTCCCTGGTCAAGGAAGAGCCATTGGGACTCGAAGAGGTCATGGACATCCTTGATGAAACCCGTCAAGCCATCCTCTATTCACATGAATTGGAACGGACCACTGCCGAGTTACGGGCGGCCAACCAGCGGCTTCAGGAACTGGACCGGCTCAAGGACGACTTCATTTCGACCGTCTCCCATGAACTGCGCACGCCGCTCACCGCCATCCGCTCACTGGCTGAGATTCTGCGTGACTACCCGGAGACGCCGGCCGACCGGCAAAGCGAATTTTCGGGTATCATCATCAGTGAAACCCGGCGGCTGACCCGGCTGATCACCCAAGTCCTCGATTTCCAAAAGCTGGAGTCCGGAAGGACGCGTTGGCAGATCACCCGTTTGGACCTGGAAACGGTGATCAAGGACTCGGTCAACGCGACAGGCCAGCTGATCGCCGAAAAAAATATCGATATGCGGCTGCACCTGCCCGCCAAATCGCACCCCATCAAGGGGGATCGCGATCAATTGATCCAGGCGCTGATCAATCTGATTTCCAACGCCGTCAAATTTTGCGATCCCCAGACCGGGCGCATCGACATTCGCCTGGAATACAGCGCCGACCACTTGACCCTTTCGGTAAGTGACAATGGTATCGGGATCGGCGAAGCGATCAGAAGCAAATTTTCGATAAGTTCCAACAGGTGGTGGATCCGGTGCGCGGCCGGCCCGCCGGCACCGGCCTGGGCCTGGCGATCACTCGCCAGATCATCGAGCATCACCACGGCGAATTGAGTGTCCGCAGTGCGCCGGGCAAAGGGGCGACATTCTATTTTAGCCTGCCGCTGGATGACGCGTCCGCCAACCACTCCGCATAGACGCAAGCCCGTCCGCATGTACGTCTGACCTATCGGTTCCCCATCCTACTTAAATAGCTACGGTTTCTGCTCAAGATTGCAAATGGTCAGCCTTGCTGGCGGTAAGCGTCTTCCGGTCCCATGGACGGGCATCCTCGCCAGGGCGGCTTCGCAACTTGCACAGGGCCTGCTGGCAGACGGGGCACTCCTCGGGCTCGCAGGGATCCATGTGAACCAGAACACCGGCGTTCCCATCGAATGCATCGATCAATATTTTCTCTAATGCCTTTGCATCGGCATGGGCTTCCGCAAGCCGGTCTTGGCGCGGGAGAACCAGGTGCAGATCGATATGCACGAAGTTACCGCTACGCCAAGCTCGCAGCTGATGGATGTCGATCCAATGTTTTTGACGATGGCGCTGGATAATTGTTGAGATCCGGTCGAGAAGCTCCGGGTCGGAGGCATCCATCAGGGCGGAAAAGCTCTCACCCACCAAGCGGGTACCGGTCAGCAGGATATTGACACCAACCAGGCAGGCGATGGACCCGTCCAACCACAACCAGCCGGTCCATTTTACCATCACCAGTCCGGCAATCACGGCACCGGAGGTATAGACATCGGTGAGGACATGTTTGCCATCGGCGACGAGGGTCAAGGATGAAACCCTTTTCCCAATCCTGACAAGGATCAGGCCCAGAATCAGGTTGACTGCGGTTGCCGACATCAAGACGATCAGACCGGCCTGCAGGTTCACCAGTGCGTGGGGAGACAGCAACTGGTCGACACCCGTTTTAAAAATCCCGATCGCGGCCAGGATGATCAATGCACCTTCGAATCCGGCGGAGAAATATTCAATCTTGCCGTGACCGTAGGGATGCCCCGGATCCGCAGGCTGGGCCGCCATCCAGATGCTGACCACGGCAAAAGCGGCCGCCACGACATTGATGATCGATTCCAGGGCGTCGGAAAGCACTGCCGATGAACGGGTTAAATGGTAACTGTAGAACTTGGCCGCCATGAGGATGATGGCGACAAAAAGAGAACTGCCGATGGCCAGCATGCGGTGTTTGAAGGGGGTGGTGGATGAAGGCTTGGATAGGCGTCGTGTTTTCATGAACGGTAATGATATGCTCGCCATTTTGAATCCGCAACCATGCATGCGCCGAATCGAGGCAAACAGACCGACAAACCCCGTGACACCGGCTGACAAATCGGATAGGTAAGGGACGGCGACAAATTATTTCCTTTACCAAAAAAATGAATGGAGAACTTGCATGTCTGACAAACAACAGATTGATTTTACAGTTGATGCCAATAACCTTTACCGTGAGGAAGCCATCACCGATCTCAAGGTGGCCTCCATTCGGCGCATGATTCCCATCACGGCCGATGGCAAGGACGATTCTTCCCGTTCACCCGTCTTTTTCGGTCACACCCAGGTCATGACGCCCCAGGGCCAATTCCACTGCAGGCCAAGTTGCCGGCCAACAACCTGACCGAAGCCATCGCCACTTTTCCCCAGGCGATGGAAACGGAAATGGCCCGGCTCGTCCAAGAGCTTCAGAAAATGCAGGCCGAAGAGCAAAAAACGCAACGCCAAAACGATTCTCGAATCATCGTGCCCGGCCGGTAAGCGATGAACATCCGGGTTGAGTGTTATGCCGGCTATCGCGGGGAAGAAACACCGCGGCGATTTTTCATGGGGCAGCGCTGCATTGCGGTTGTCGCGGTCCAGGATCGGTGGCTGGCACCGGATCATCGATATTTCAAACTGATGGGGGATGATGGCGGATTGTACATCGTCCGCCATGATCCCTACATAGATGAATGGCAACTCACGTGTTTTAAAAAAGATCCCCAATCACCAACGGCCAGCAAAGCCGATTCCGCCTGGTGTGGCGCGCATCCCAAACCCTGCTGATCGGTCAATAATAACATGTTTATCCTCCATATCGAATCCATATCCGCATCCGGGTGGGCGTTAAATGAGCAGGCCGATGCCGAGGGGCTTCCCCTGCTTCATGCCCTGTCCCGCGAAACGCTTATCCATTTTACCCGCCCCGTCCAGGCCCAACTTCATGCACGCCGATTGGGTGACCAGGTCGCCATCGACGGTACCGTTAAAACCACCGTGGTCCTCACCTGCAGCCGTTGTCTGGAACATTTTGAATCCGATGTGGAAACCAATTTTTCAGCCACGGCCGTCCCAGAGCGGCCAGTGGTGCCGGCATCGATCCCCAAAGAGGAGGAGATCGAACTATCCGGTGATGGGATCGATGTCATTCCCTACGAGGGCGAAAGTGTCGATTTACGCAATGAAATCGCCCAGCAAATCATCATGGCGCTGCCATTCAAACCCCTTTGCCAAGAACATTGCAAAGGGCTCTGCAGCCATTGCGGGACCAATCTGAACCGAAGCACCTGCACCTGTCAGTCGGATGCTGCCAACAATCCATTTGCCGTCCTGAAGTCCCTCAAGCTACCCAACAAATAAGGAATGCGCACGGATGTCCCTCAGAATGATCGCCAAGGACCTATATCGGCTTCAGCAGATGGTGGATCGACTGGAAAAGGATTTGGCTGCGTGCCCGCCGGCACAAATCGATCGGTTAAAACTGAAACTGGCTCAGGCCAAACAGGCTCGCAACCAGGTCAGACGGATGCTGGATGGCCAACTGGACCGCTAACTCAGCGTGCGGAAAGGGGGAAGGCAAGGGGCTTCCACGAAAGGCGTTTTTGACAGGGTATTCGAATCGCA
>NZ_BBCC01000018.1 GCF_001311845.1 Desulfosarcina cetonica JCM 12296
ATGCGGGAAAATCCGGAGATCGGCAAAGGCGCCAACGTGGTGAACGGCAAGATCACCTACAAGGCCGTGGCCGAGGCCTTTGGGCTGGATTACACCGCTATCGACGCGATGATATAGTAGTCAAGATAAAGAGTTGGCCGCCCCCGTTGCATCCGCTTTGGCGGTCAACCCAGCGGCATGGCCCCACGGGATCTCGTGTCACGTTTTTATCGGAGCTGAATTCATGACCGAGCCGAAACCACCCAAAATTTTCATCAGCCACAGTGCCAAAAGTAAGGCGCACGAAAGCCGGCTGATGCAATTTGCCGAGCAACTCTCTAACAGCGGACTCGACCCGTGGGTTGACCGCCAGCGGATCGGGGTCGGTGATGCCTGGAATCCGGCGATTACCAAGGCATTGCAGGATTGCCACGGCGCTGTGGTGCTTTTTTCCC
The DNA here is from genome assembly GCF_001311845.1 of Desulfosarcina cetonica JCM 12296. Classification (GTDB taxonomy): domain Bacteria; phylum Desulfobacterota; class Desulfobacteria; order Desulfobacterales; family Desulfosarcinaceae; genus Desulfosarcina; species Desulfosarcina cetonica. The sequence continues at coordinate 435 of NZ_BBCC01000018.1, forward strand.
AGGAGGCACTTCAAAGTGACTTCGTCAAGTATGAAGTCAGCTGTCTGGCTTACCGTAAGCGAACCCAATCCGGATTTGCCCTGTTCCCGCTGATCCTCGATGAAACGCCCATTCAAACCATCCTGGACGGGTTTTTCGGTGCCATCCAATTCGGGGATTACCAGATCGGTACCATTGATGAAAAAGAGCAGGAGGTTATTGGCAAGCTAAGAGCACTCGACCTAAAATCCTGCCGACCGGTCAGTGCTATCGAAGGCGCCTTGCTGGAAATTTTTCGGCGCATGGCGCCGGAAGCCATTCGCGAGGCAGCCGTGAATCTCGGTTGGGCGACATGGCCCCATGTAACCCTTGCGGATGCCGAATCACTCCACTTCGTCCGCAGACTACTGGCCGCGTCAATCCCCGACCAGATCAAAGCGCTTCGCTTCATCAAGAAATCCATTCCGCCAGATTGTTCCGCATTCAAGGTGTTTTCAATGATCTCCCCTTCTGGGTGGATGAGGATGCGGCTCGCATGCTTGCATCGGTCTCCTTTCGCGAACCCTCCAGGCGCGCTGCGGTGATCAACGCAATCCACGGGAATTTTACCTGTGACATGTTTTTAAGACGAGCCCGTCCAATGCAGGATCCGGATTTACTCGACCTTCAGGACGCCGCATCTTCCGATCCGGCACCATTGCCGTCGCTTGCCGTGGGCGCACGCAGTGCCGCAGGCCGTCAGGCGGGTGCCGACCTCGTCGAACAGCTGCGCCGGGCGCTGTGCCAGAAATACGAGGTATCACTTCAAGCCAGTGCCGAGGATATCGACAAGGCGATCGACCGGGAGATGGCCTTTGATGAAACCAACATGGATTTCAGACCGGTGGAAGCCGTGCAACTTTCTGAATTCGATCTGCCTCTCTTAAAGTCGCTGCTCAACAGCTTCAAAAGGATCACCTTTGTTGCCATGACAGGTGAGACCATCCCCGAAATTCCGGCCGATCTGGCCGATCGGGTTCAGGTGATCGAGCCGAAACTGCAGCACGATGAAACCCAAACCCGGCACAACGAGCAGGTGGCGTTTCAGTGCTGCGATCCTGCGCGACTGAAGCGGTTGGGGATTCGCACTGAATAAAGGAGACCCTTCCAATGCAAAAGAAAAAGGAGCTGTTCCGGCCGGAGGATTACAAAAAGGACCTACCCCCCGAATCCACGGTCGACTTCGGCGAGCGGGGCAAAGGACAAATCTATGTCTGGGACGAAAAAACCGTTTTCGCGGTCCAGGTGGCCCAGATTACCGAACGTCCCCTTTTGCTACGGGGTCCGGCCGGCTCAGGCAAATCTTCGTTGGCCCCATTCGTGGCCATCACCCTGGATCACGCGTTTTATCCGTTTACCGTGACAGCGCGGACACAGGCGCGTGACATGTTGTGGGGTTTCGATGCCCTGGGACGGCTGAACGACGCCAATGTCAGCCGCGTGGACGAGGACGCACAAAAGCGGGTGACCGATTGCCGCAACTATCTGACACCAGGCCCGCTGTGGTGGGCTTTCGATCCGCAGAACGCCAGCCGGCGCGGAACCACCGGTGCCGAGACGTCGCCGGTACCGCCGGCCAAAGACCCGGCCGGTCAGAAGCAATCCAAAGGCGCGGTGGTGCTCATCGACGAGATCGACAAGGCCGACCCCGACGTGCCCAACAACTTGCTGGAAGTCCTGGGATCGCACCGCTTCACGGTACACGAGACCGGCGATGTCATCCGAGACCGCCGTTCGCCCTTGGTCATCATCACCACGAACGAGGAACGGGAATTGCCCGGGGCGTTTCTGCGACGTTGCGTGGTCCTGCATCTGACGGAAAAGACTGCGACCAGCTGGTCACCATCGCTGAAAAGCATTATGGCGGTGAGCGCAGCGGGCTCTATGAGGCCGTGGCCCAGACGCTGGTGCAACTGCGCCACGAGGCAGAGGGCCAGGGGCATCGCCCGCCCAGCACGGCAGAATTTCTGGACGCCATCCGTGCCTGTATCGATCTCGACATCCAGGTGCGGCGGCCGGGGGCGGGCGAAGAAAACGCGGACGCCGAATCCGCACCGGCATGGAAGTATTGGGACGATCTGGTCGAAATGACCCTGACCAAAAGACCTGCCCCAAAACAGCAAACCCGCTGACATATTTTGGGTGTTTCACGCGCGTCCATGAAAGGCAACCATGCCCAATTCAGGAAATAGCGATCATCTCCGGACCGGCTATGGGGATATATGGCTCGGCGATCTTCTCGCTTCACTTGCGCACACCACGGTCGGGACCGACAGCGATCGTTGCCGGTGGGCGGTCGAATTGCTGACGTTTACCGATCGTATCCAGGCCGAAGCGGCGACGGACGAAGCAGAAGCGGATGAACAGCGGTTGTCGCCCATGGACGACGGCGTTGTGAAGCCTGCAGATCGGCGGACGATCAGCGTCCCCGGACCCGAGGACCATCTGCCAGCGGACACAACGATCCCCTACGCAGTGGTCGAAACCCGTCCGGCAACGGATCCGCATGGGGAGCCCGCATGGCTGGAAGCTGCGCCGGCCCTTCCCGATGCGACCGAAGATCAGGTCATGGTTCGTCCACCACTGGCACCGCTTTGGCACCCGCGGACCGCCAGGGCGTTGATCAGTACCGCCATGGCCACACCGCAGGGGGAAGGGGCCGTGGATATCCAGAAAATTCTCGATCAGGTAGCCCGTCTGCGACCGCTGGCCACATTACCCCATCTGACCCTATCGACCTTAAGGTTCGGGGTACAATTGTTGGTCGATCGGGGGGCGGGAACCTGGCCGTTTTACAGAGACCAGGAATTGCTGCGCCGCCAGATCGAAATGGTAGTGGGACGCGACCGGGTGGAAACCCTCTTTTTCGCCGACCTGCCGCTGCATGGGATCGGGCCGGGAAGCCGCCGGACCTGGCGGCGGCGTTACACACCGCCGGCCACCGGCACGCCGGTTGTCTTGTTGACCGATTTGGGTATCGCCGGGCGGCGTGCTTTGGGTGTCGGTGCTTCTGCAGAGACCTGGTCCGTGTTCGCCGACCGGGTCCGCGACGCCGGTTGTCCGCTGCTCGCATTGGTGCCCTATGGACCGACTCGCTGGCCGGCAAGCTTGGAAAAATGCATGACCATCTTGTCGTGGGACCGCAGTACCACCGTCTCCACCATCCGCAAAACCGTCGGCTACGGCCTTGTCGCCAGGAGGGTATCGTGAAGCGGCAAACCGCCTGCGAACTGATCGAAGCCGAACGGGAACTTTGTCCCGCGGTGGTTGTCCTCGCCCGTCACCTCTCCATCGCCGTTCGAATCGAAACCGAACTGATCCGGGCGATGCGATTGCGCGTGATGCCGGGGGAGGAGGCCGGCGTGGAGTCCGACCTTTTTTTCAGCAGCCTTGTACAGACGCGCGATGTCAGTGCCATCACGCTGATACCCGAGGTCCGTAGCTGCTTGCACGATGAGCTGTCCCACCGGCAGGCGGAACTGGACCTGGCTCACCATGTGATTGCGGCGGCGCATCGGGATATGGATGCCGTCATTTCCCTGGAAGAAGCGGTGGTGTACTACAGCCTGCGCGGCGACTGGGAGGCATACCGCAACATGCAGATCGAACTGGGGACGCTGTTTCAGGCGTTGACGCAGGATTCGGTCGATTCGGATCTGGTCCGCTGGACAGCCGGGGCGTTTCTCCGGTTGACCGATCGCGCCCGCCAGTCCAGGGCCGGACAAACGTTGATGCGGACACTGGACCACCACATCGATCTGCTGCGCGGTGGAACGCCATCTTCCGATCTGCCTGGGGTAGGGGGCCTTCCGTCGGCAGTGACCATCGGTTTCCGGACCGGGCCGAAAGGAATCGAACTCAGCTTCCCACCGGCGACGGGTTGGCTTGCCCTGGAGATGCCCGGACCGCTTCCATTGAGCATCGACGTGGGATGGCCGGTGCCGGGCGGCTGGCAGACCACCTTGGTCGAGGTCCGTGATCAACATCCTGCGGTGGAGATACCGGATGCGCCAGTGGGCCTGGTGCGGCTGCGTGGCACCAACGGCGATGAAATCAAACTCAGGGTCGACGGCCCCTTCGACCGGCTGCGGCCCCGGCTGTTGGGACTCAACCACGATCCGGCCGCTGCTCCCGGCGACATGATCGAGGCTCAACTGACGGACCTTGCCTGGCAGGCGCGCTGGGAGTCGTTATGGGTTGGATCGCGTCCCCTGGTCTGGGTGGCCTATGCTGCGGCCACAGGTTCCGAAGGAAAGGTTGTCGACGCCCTCTGGCATGACCTGCGGGAGGCGGGTTTCAATCCCTGGATCGACCGGCACTCACTCAGATCCGGAGATGACTGGTCGGCCGAACTGATACGGGTGATTGACGGATGTCATGCCGTGGTGGTCGTGTTGTCGGACGCATCGATGCAGAGCAAATGGTTTCCTGTCGAATTGAACCGTATCGCTCAGCGGAAACAAACCGACGCGTCGTTGCCGGTCCATGTGCTGTTGGCGCCCGGCGTCGATCCGCAGTCAGCGCAAAGCATGCTGACGGGCGAATTGGCGTGGTTGGCAGACATCCACTGGGCTGAAAATCCTGCGGACATTATCAGTGCACTAGGTAGCGCGTGGTTCGGGGATCGCACCGACGGGACCGCTGCCGCCGGTTTGCTCGTCTTCAATGACATTAAAAGCCTGCTGCAGTACCGAAAAGCCTTGGATCGGCTTGAGTGGAGCGATCAACGCCTCATGCCGGAACTTGATGTGCTGGTCGGTGCCGGCTGCCCGATCATGGCGCGGGTGGGTGATCAAATTCGACGGCTGGCCTACACGCAAGGGCCGATTACGAAATCGGATGCCAGCGACCCGGCGGTCGGGCGGTTTCACCAACTGGTCGATGCGCTCGATCGCCTTGTCGACAGCGCTACCGGAGAGATGGCCGAGGTCGCTGATTCCCGGCGGATTTTTCGGGAAGGGTTGCTCGACGGCGAGCGGCGAGCGGTATCGGTGTGGCTGTCCCGGTTGGCCGATGCAAAGCGGGCTCGCACGCCCAGCGATCCGCCCCACGCCATGGTCATGATCCAATGGGACGCATGGTTTCCCAAGGGGGCCGATGCACCGCGGCATTTCGACACCTATCGGTCCCGCCAGGAGCGGTTGGCCCGGCTCGTGGGCAATGGCGGGACGCTGTGGGTCGTCACCAGCCGCACGGATGCCGACGGGAACCGCCGCTATCAGTTGGCCTACCGTCTCGAAGCCGTCGAAATTGTCAGCCGCCCGATGCCTGTGGAAACGAAGGCGTCCATTGCCCGTGACTATGTCGTCCGCGCACCGACGGCACAAGACGTGCTGCAATTCCCCCTGCACGATGCCACGCAAACCCTGCTACAACTCACCTTCACCACCGGACGCCCCATGGAAGCGCCGGGGGATATCGGTCGACGTCTGCAAAGTATTCCCCAATTGAGTGCTGCCGACGTGGATCGGCTCAACGCTTTCACGGCCCAGTTCACGGAAGCGGCGAGTGATGGCGCCATTCGCCTGCGCTGCCGTTTTCGCGGCGATTCGCCGGAAGGCCACCGCGGAACGGTCCGTTCCATCGTTCTCGGGGCAGATGGAAAAATGGCGCTGACGGCGGGCAATTCGCATCCGGATCAATGTGTCAAATACTGGGATCTCGATCGCGGGGTGCTGGTGCAAACCTTCGAGGGGCAGGCCCTCCCGGGTGGACGCACACCCATCGCCTTCTCGCCCGATGACCAACTGGCCGTTGTCGGCTACGAGGGATTGCTGCGCGTTCTGGACCTCGGCCGCGGCAAGATGGTACATGAGATTCGCGCTACCGAAGAGGAAATCACCGCGGTGGCATTCTTCGATGATACCGGCGTACTGGTGGGTACGGTAGAGGGGCATCTGCTGGCCGTTGATCTGAAATCGGGCCAGATCTACTGGGACGGGCAGACAGCTGTTGCAGAGGGTGCGGTGCAGCGTATTACCCTCGACGAGGGAGAGGCCCTGATCCTGGGCGCTTCGGGGGTGGCAAATGTCTTCGTCGGCGGATCACCAAGCGAAATCCGAATCTCCTGGCGTCTTGACGCCACCATCGGTGAACCCGCACTGTTCATGCAGCGCACGCCCTTGACCTTAGATCGCAAGCACAGCATCGCCATGTTCGGAAATCCGCTGCAATTTCTCAACCTGCGGGAAAACACGATTCAGCAGACGTTGGAGACGGAATGGCCGGTGGCCGAGGCGGTCAACGGACGCGTGCTGACCACAGACGGTGAGTCCGCTTTCCGGGTGTTCGACGCCCCTTACACCCAGCCACTGGACGAGGTGCGCATCGCACCCGAACGGGCAGCGTGCGCCGCACTTTCAGCCGATGGTCGATGCCTGGTGATCGCCGATTACGAGCACAACCTGCACGTGTACGATCTGCCGCCATTGCCGCCGACACGAGAATCCTGGAGACCGAAAACCCGCAGTTCGATCAAATGATGGCCGCCATCGCTGAATTCGAAGAAGCCGTTTGAATCCTTATTCTCCGCTAAGAGCAGACTTTTAAAAAGTTGAGAAGTTTAAGGCGTTCCGCTATCCCGCGCGCTATCTCGCGACCATCATCGCGGCATGAGTTCTGCCGCCAGCCCATCGATGATTGAAGTAATGCGGTCCTGGGCATTCTCCAGTGCGGCCGCCGACGCGAATCCCGAATCGAGCTCGGCCAGGATCGTTTCAACAGGCGAGGCGGGGATGGCATCATTTTCCCGCCACACCCCCGGCCGCGGATAGCGCCCATCCTCGAAGAAGTAGTTGCCCGGCCCCGGTGCGCCCGTGCGTTTATGGGGCCAGTCGGTTTTCAGGGCGGCGAATTGGTTGAGCCATGTTGCCGCCCGGCTTCCCGCCGTAAACCGGCCCGCCTCGACCGGCCGGCCGAGTCGCTTTTCCACTGCCGTGAAAAATGCCGCCAAGAGCTTTCGTTCGGTGACGATCAGCCCGTGCAGGTGCCAGTGGTCCATGCTCTGACCCAGGGCGGCCAGCCAACGGGCCGGCAACTGGCGCACGCTGGGGCAGAAGTACGTGCGGCAGGCCATGCCGCCATAATAACTCAGACCGCGCCAATCCACGCCGCCGTTGCCCACGGCCAGGGGTGCAGCAGGCAGCCCACGCGTCGCCCGTCATCGATGATCAGGCCCAGATAAGGACAGTGGTGAAAATCCGGGAAGGGCCGCTCTTGGGGCTCGGATGCCTTCACCTGCGCGGCAAACGCATCCAGCCCGGCCACGGTGCGCGGCACCGCTGCAAACCAGCGCGTGCGCCGTTCGAGCATCGCTTCTATTCCTTCGGGGGAAGCGTCGGCCACGTTGTAGAGACCGCAACACGCCCCGCAGGAGACGTTGGCGCCCACCTGGCACAGGTAGACCGCCGGTTGTTGGGTGTCGATGGGGGAAGTCGTCATGGGGTGCTAACTTCTCAGTTCTCCAGATCGGGAAAATGGTTCATGCGGGCCAGCCGCTCCAACTCGCATTCATAGCGGCCGTGCCAGCCCTGTTTCTTGAGGACATGGTCGTAGTAGAGCTTCAGAAAGGGCTTAAAGGCATAGATCCAGATGGATGTCCAGCCTTGCCCTGGCTGCGCACGCGCTTTGAGGGGGTCCACCACCCGAGCACCTTTTGGCGGTGATACCAGAACAGGTATTGGAGCCGAGCCGGCGAGAGGTGTCGGGTGCGTACGTTGGCCCACAGGCCGCTGTAGCGGCTGAGGTTGTTGGGGTTGGTGACCAGCCCCTGATTGATGAGCTGCCGGCGCATTTCGGTTTTGGGGTAGGGGGTGAGAATCTGGCAGTAAGCCGCGTCGGCGTCAATGGTGTTGAGAAATTGATAATTGTTGACGATGGCGGCCTCGTCATCATCGGGGAATCCGAAGATCAGTCCGCCGATTACCATGATCCCATGGCGATGGCAGATTTCCACGGCTTCCTGGGAGGCGGTGACAATGTCGCCCTTGCGTGCCGCGGCCAGGTTCTTGGGGGAGACATTCTCGATGCCCAGGAAGACCGAGCGGAAACCCGCCCGGGCCATCTTCTCGACCATCGCTTCGTTGCGTGAAATCGAAATGCAATCGGCTTGCACCACCAGATTGAGCTTGTGGTAGCGGCGGGCGATGATGGCGTCGCACAAAGTCATGACCCGCTGGGGGTCAAGGACCATGTTGTCGTCCACGATGAAGACCCAGCGAACCTTTTTCCGGTAATAGATGTCGTCCAGGTCGGCCAGTACGCGCTCGATGGGATAGGTGCGAAAGGTTCGCCCGTACATGTGTTTCATGCTGCAGAAGGTGCAGGCGCGGGTGCAACCGCGGGAGGTCTCGATCAGCTCGATTTTGGAATTGAGAATGTGGTATCCCCAGGTGAGCCGCCGCTTATCCCGGATGGGCAGTTTGAGGGTGGAAAGGTCCAGCGGGCCGCCCCAGGCATTATGCACGAAAGTGCCGTCGACCTTGTAAGAGAGGGAGGGGATCTCCTCCAGGCGGTCCTTGCCGCAAAGGGCGTTGACCAGGCGCCGGCAAGCCTCCTCGCCTTCGCCGCGGATGAGGAAGTCGATCAGGGCCGCTTCGGGCGAGGCGGCGATCTCCTCGCTCATCAACGTGGCGTGGTAGCCGCCGATGACGATTTTTACTTCAGGCAGGATTCTCTTGATCAGGCGCGCCAGCTTCAGGCAGGTGTCATACTGCCAGGCCATGGCCGAGAGGCCCACCAGCTCCGGCCGGATGCGGGTCAGGGTGCGGGTCAGATAGCGACGGATGTTGCGGCGTTTGCGGATCAGGTCGATCAGGTAGACGTCGTGCTCCGCGTCGATATTGCCGCCCACGCAGGCGATGCCGTGACCGGGCATGTGGACCGCCATTTCGTGGATGATGATGGGGACGACATCCGGCATGGAGATCAGGACCACTTTCATGACGAAATCCTTCCTGGCTGAGGTTATGGGTTGACGATCCGCTGGGGCATCCGTTGTTTCAGGCTGTTTCGGCCGCCATTACCATACGCTCGCGAACCTCATGAATCAACCGGCTCAGGGAAAACGCCGGATCGTCGTAGTCGGGCATGATCCGGCCCACGGCGACGACCGATATCGTGTTCGCCGAAAGGGTGTTGAACAGGAACCGGCCGGGGGTGAACAACCGTTGGGAATTGCGGATCAGGATCACCTGGATCGGCAACCGGCAGCGTCGGGCGATCTTGAAGGCGCCGGCGTTGAACGGGCCGATGGCGCCATCCCGGCTGCGTGTCCCTTCGGGAAAGACGATCAGGTTGGCTCCCCCGGCCAGATCCGCGCACAGGGTTTCCATGCGTGCCACCATCACGCCGGCCAGCTGGCGGTCGGCGGCCGAGGGGATGTAGCCGGTCAACCGCAGCATGAGGCCGAAAATGGGAATCCGGAAGAGGCGTGCCTTGACGATGGTCGTGTGCCGGGCAAAAAGCGAGATCAAGAGGATCGGATCGATATAGGAAAGATGGTTGCACACGATCACCGACGCCCGCACGGCCTTTACCATGGGGTCGATTTGCCAGCGCTGGCGGGGCATCAACAGCCGGCAGAGCTGAAAAAAAGACCGGTAAAAAAAGTGATTCAGGGTCTGCCAGATGGCCATCCGGCGGCCGGGCAGGGCTGCGCTGAAAAGGTACAGGGGGGCAAAAAAATCAGGAACCCGATGGTGAAATAGGTCCACAGCAAAAGAGTGGTCCCAAGGTCAATGGACCATCGCCACCACCGGCCGGATGTCGGGCCTCGGCTTTTCTTTGCCTGGGAATCCGGGTTCATTCCCCGGCCCGCTTCAGGATCAGGCAGGTGTTGACGCCGCCAAAGGCGAAGTTTTGGACCGCGGCCAAGCGAATGGGCGCTTCCAGGAGCTGTTGAACATGGCGAACGCCGTTGCAGCGTTCGTCCACGGTCTCCAGGTTGAGGGTGGGGGCGATAAACCCTTCCTGCATCATATAGAGGGTCTGGATCGTCTCGATCACGCCGCAGGCGGCCATGGTATGGCCCATATAGCTTTTCAGCCCGGTCACCCGGGGACCCTTGCCGTAAATCTCGGCCATGGCCATGGCCTCGATGACGTCGCCCATCTTGGTGGCCGTGGCGTGGGCGCTGATAAAATCGATGGCTTCCGGCGGAACCTGGGCATTGTCCAGGCCCAGCCGGATGGTCTGCATGATGCCGTCCTTGTTGGGCAGAATCAGGTCGCCGCCGTTGTTGTTGCAGGAGAAACCGATGACCTCGCCGAGAATGGGGGCGCCGCGTCGCTTGGCCGATTCGTATTCCTCGAGGATCACCGCGCCGGCGCCTTCGCCCACCACCAGGCCGTCGCGATGCTGGTCAAAGGGGCGTGGCGTCAGGTGGGGCCGGTCATTGTAATCGGTGGAGCAGGCTAAAAGATTGTCGAACACGGCCACCGTGGTGGTGTCGTACTCGTCGGCACCGCCGCACAGCATGGCATCCTGCAGGCCGAACTTGACCGCTTCGTAGCCGAAGCCGATGGACTGGCTGCTGGTGGTGCAGGCCGTGGACGAGGAGATCACCCGGCCGGTGATGCCGAACATGCGCGTGATGTTCACCGCCGTGGTGTGGACCATGGATTTGAGGTAGTCCACCGCGCCCACGCTGGTCAGGCGGGCGCCCGTGGCGTCGAAGAAGACCTGGTAGATTTGGCGTTGGACCGACGGGCTGCCGTGAATCGAGCCGAAGGCCACGCCCATGCGTCCCGAGGTGATGAACGCCGTATCGAGGCCCGATTCGGCCAGGGCCTCCTTGGCCACCTGGCAGGCGTAGTAGGAGACAGGCCCCATGGTCTTGCGGTGGCTGCGCTTGAATTCGTATTCGATCGGGTAGTCCACCGTGCCGTAGACCCCGGAGTGGATATAGTCGGTGAGCAACCCGTCGCTGCGTAGCGGCTTGACCCCGGAGACACCGTTTTGCATGGCTCTGACGATATCCGCCTTGCCATGGCCGATGGGCGTGATGGCGGCACACCCGGTGATGACGACTCTTCTATTCATCTGCAACATCCATTGAACGCGGGCTTCACGCTTCGGCGGGGGGCCGGGTGGCGGCCAAATCCATGACATAGTCCACAATCTGGCTCAGGGTGCGGATATCCATGGCTTTTTTTTTCTCTTCGCGGGTCAGTGGATCGCCCAGCAGGATCTCGATCTCCCGCAAAAGCTCGATGGCATCGATGCTGTCGAACTCGTAGGCTTCCCGTAGATCGACGTCCAATTCGGGATTGTCGATCTCAAATTGCCGGGAGAAGATTTCCAGCAGTTTCCCGGTGACTTCGCTACGCGTCATGTCTCCTGTTCATCCTTTGAAAATGTGACCTTAATCGGCATTGCCTGCCGGGGTGATATACAGGAAAATGCATTTGGATTCAAAGTATTTCAATTTGCCGCTACATCCTTATGGGGATCTTCGAGAAAGCGGTCGAAGTGGTACCACTCGAACGGCGCGGATTTCAGATGGGCCTGCATCTGATCGGCGTAGGCCTGGGCCGAACGCTGGATCGCGGAGCGGCGGTCCGACCGGGACGCGGCGTTGACATGCATGGGGGCCGACACGCTGAAATGATAATCGCCATGGTCTCTTTTAGCGGCGAAGAAAAAAACAGGGCGCGCCGGATACCAGGGCCAGGGTGTGGGCCGTTTCGGGCAACCGGGCCGTGTGCCCCAGAAAATCGACCGTTACAGTACGCTCGTCGGCCTGCCAGGTGGTGTCGCCGGCCAGGGAGACGAACCCGCCGCTTCTGAGGAACGACAGGGCCTCCACCAGGCTGAAGGGCGATCCGGCCGTTTGGTCCACGGCGATGATTCGGATTCCCGAGGCGGCCAGATCCTTTTTCTGCAACCGCTCGATCTCGTCCCGGGCTCGCTGGCCCATGAGCAGCATCAGGGGCAGATCGGGAATGCTGCGGCGAAGCAGGTGGGCGGCGATCTCCCAGTTGCCCATGTGGGACATGAGGATGATGCCGCCGCGGCCATTTTGCAGGGCGGCCAGCAGATGTTCACGACCGGCGAAGGTGTAGGCGATCTCGCGGCCGGTCTGGAGCAGGAAGCGGTCAAGAAAGAGGGAGGTGAAATTCTGGAACTGCCGCCAGGTGCAATACCGGTGGTAGAAACGCCCGCGATGGGGAAAGACGGCCCGGTAAAAGTCCATGCCGATCCTAACCCGGCCGGGAAAAAGGATGAAATAGCCGGCGGCCACGCACCGGGAAAGGAGCACGAAAAACCAGTCACCGATGAATCGGGCGGTCAGGGACAGGAAGTGGTAGAAGAGGCGTTGCATGGGCGGATCAGCGGCTCCGTCGGGCACGGCCGAATACCCGTGCGACGATCAGGCGGGTGAAGGTTCCGGTGTTGCGCAAAAAATCGAGAAACGGGTGAAAATGGGAAATTCGCCCGCCGTCGGGACGGTAGATCACGCTGATGGGCGTTTCGATTACCGGGATCCCGCGCCAGGCGGCCTTGACCAGGATTTCCAGTTCGAACTGGTAACGTCTGGCGGCAATGTTCAGGGTCAGCACCTCGGGCAGGGGGTAGATGCGAAATCCGCTTTGGGTATCGGTTGTGGCCGGTCCGCCGGAACAGCGGATCCAGAAATTGGAGAAACCACGACCGAACCGGCTGGTCCAGGGCGCGCCGGCATCCAGCATGCCCATGCGCCGGCCGACGACAATCGGCCGGCTACCGGCCGGGATGGCCTGGATCAGGGCCTTGCACTCCTCGGGAATGTGCTGGCCATCGGCATCCAGGGTGATGGCCCAAGGGAAGCCGGCCTTGGCGGCGGCCCTGAAGCCCGTCAACAGGGCCGCGCCCTTTCCGCGGTTGACCCCGTGGCGCAGGAGCCTTGCCCCGCAATCGGATATCTGCGACAGTCGGCCGTTGTCGAGGTCCGTGGAACCGTCATCGACGACGAACAGGCCAAAGCCCAGCGAGGCGGTGCGGCGCACCACCTCGGCCACAGTGCGGCCGTGGTTGTAAACCGGGATGACCACGGCGAATGGGAAAGTGGAAATGGAGTTGTTTTTCATGGCGTCAATGAATCCGCTTTATGACAGAAATGACCGCAAAAAGCGAAGTTTCTGCTTGTAGGGCGGGTAGGCGACGCTGGGATTGAAGGCCGTGGTCTTTTCCAGGATCGCGCGGTGGTGGCTGAACGTGTCGAAGCTGAATTTGCCATGGTAATGCCCCATGCCGCTGTTACCCACGCCGCCAAAGGGCAGGTTGGGGTTGGACAGGTGCATGATGGTGTCGTTGATGCAACCCCCGCCCGAGGATGTCTCCCGCAAGAGTCGGTCGCGATCGGCCACCGTTGATCCGAAGAAGTACATGGCCAAGGGTTTCTCACCGGCGTTGATCATATCGATGACCTCATCCAGATGGGAGAATTCGATCACGGGCAACAGCGGCCCGAAAATTTCTTCCTGCATGATGGGATCGCCCGAATGGATGTCGTCGATCAGGGTCGGTTCGATATAGCGGTCTTCCCGATCGACCCGGCCGCCGTGGACGATGGCGCCGGCCGAGCGCATCAGCGTCACCAGACGGTCGAACTGCCGCGTGTTGATGATGCGGCAGAAATCCGCGCTCGCCTGGGGATCCGTGCCGTAGCTGCGGATGATCCAGTCGCGGATCTTCGCGATCAGGGGCGCCTTCACGGACCGGTGGACGAACAGGTGATCCGGGGCAACACAGGTCTGGCCGGCATTGATGAATTTGCCGAAGGCGATGCGCGGGGCGGCGACCTCGATCTTGGCATCCTTGGCGACGATACAGGGGCTCTTACCGCCCAGTTCCAGCACCACCGGCGTCAGGTGGCGGGCGGCCTTGGCCATCACGATTTTTCCCAGGGACGGGCTGCCGGTGAAAAAGATCAGGTCGAAGCGCTCTTCGAGAAGCGCCTGGTTGACCGCCCGATCTCCCGTGACGGCGCTGACATATGCCGGATCGAAAACCTCAACTATCATGGTCCGGATCAGTTCCGATACGTGGGATGCGTAATGCGCCGGCTTGAGCATGGCGCAGTTGCCGGCCGAGATGGCTCCCACCAGCGGCGCCAGGGCCAGTTGCAGCGGATAGTTCCACGGCGCCATGATCAGGACAACGCCAAAGGGCTGGTGATAGATGCGGCTTCTCGAACCGAAATTGAGCAGATTGGTGGGCACGCGGGTCGGCCGGGCCCATTTGCCCAGCTTTTTGATGTGATGCCGGATTTCCGTCAGTACCAGTCCGATTTCCGTGCCGAAGACCTCCATGGGCGGTTTTTTAAATCGGCCCGGAAGGCTTCGTAGAACCGGTTTTCATACCGTAGCAGGGCGTCACGCAGCGTTTTGAGCTGGGTGATGCGAAAATCGATGTCCAAGGTACTGCCGGTTCTGAAAAAGGCACGCTGGGCCTGTACGGCATCGGCAATGGCTTGCATGTCGGTGTTCCTCCGGGTGGGGCTGATTGCAAAGATGAACCGATTTGAAATTAACGGGTGAATAGCAAACTGATGATGAAATGCCAAGCTGGCTTTCCATATGGATGGACAGCGACCTGGATAACAAGGGGTTTACACGGAATCCGCCGGACGTCTGCTGCCGGACTTGTCCATGGCGGCCGATTGCCGGTACACCACATCCATTTCCGTGCAAGCTTGGTCAAAGGTTCGGCCGTAAATCAGCATCAGGGCCGTTTTCTTGCCCAGCACCCATCCCACATCGGCGGCGATCCCCGGAAGCGAGAATCGTTTCAGCCGGCGGTAGAGTTTCAGCGGCCATTTGATCCATCCGCGGGCGGCGACGGCGGTCTTTAAAATGCCGCGCACCTTGGGGGTCAGCACCCGGGTACTGATCTCTTTGGCCTGCAGCAGCGTCTCGATGCGCGTTTGGTAGAGATAGCGGACAAAGAAGATCGAATCTCCCTTTCCCAAGGTGCTCAGCAAGGAGCGGGTGCGGTTGAGCAGTGGGCCGATGGCGGCCTCTTCCAGGGGATGGTCGGCATTCGGAAAATGGCGCCGGGCGATCACCTCGGCGGCTTCCCGAACAGCCGTTCGCCAGCGCTGAAAGGTCGGATCGGAGAACATGACGGTCGTCAACCCCACCAGGTGATGCCGGATCGCGGCGATCTCCGGATCGTATCCCCGGGTCGGCGTGGGATCGGCATGGGAAAGCGCCTCCAGGGTTTCCTCGATATTTTCTGGGTCTTCCGCCGCTGGACGGTTGTTTGGCTGATCGAACGTATCGATGGCCAATTTGCCAATGTAGAGGGTGATGTCCAGCAAAAGGTTTTTCAATAAAATCAGAATGACGAGCTTACGCGAAAGAAACAGGACCCACGACACCGGATCGGGAAGGATAACCAACCTCAGCCAGAAGACCCGTCTTAACCGCTTTTGATGGGCGAGATACCATTTTGCCCAGGGCCCTTGGACCAGGCCATTGGACCAACGGTAAAGGGTTTGAACGGTTTTTACATTAAGGGATTGGAGCTGTTTCAGGCCAGGCCGGTGAAGGATTTGGTCGAAACGGGACAGGGAGGCGTCGAGGCCTTTAATCAGCTGTCCCAGGGAAACCTGCAGTTCCGGCCGCTCGCTATGGGGGAAAAAGCAAGCGGCGATGGCGCGGATAAAGGCAAACAAGCGTTCCGCGTCGATGACGTGTTCTGGGGAGAAAGAATCCGAGATTTCCCTGCATGTCCCGATAACGAGGCCGATGGCTTTCTGGCGGGCTTCGCCCGAACGCTCGGCTTCCAAGGACAGGGCCGCCATTTCCTTTTGAATCGCCCGATACCAGCGCACTCCCCCCCTGGCGCGTCCAAGCACGATCAGGATCACGCCAACGGCGCCTAACCCGAGACCTCCCCAAATCAATTTTAGGATAAACCACCAGCCCGGGGTGAGCAGCATGTCAAATCTCATTGCCGCGGGGTTGGGTTGGGCAGGGTGATCGCCATGTGAAGCAACCCGTCCTCCAGCCGGGCGGCGACCGTCCCCCCATGGGCCGTTACCAGTTCCTTGACGATGGCCAGACCGATGCCGGCACCGCCGTGATGCCGTGAGCGGGACTTCTCGCCACGGTAAAACCGTTCGAAGAGATAGGGCAGGTCCAGCGGGCTGAGATCCGGTGCCGGGTTGCAGACATCCATGTACACGGCCTGTTGGTCGATGTTGATTCGGATCTTTACCTCCGTTTGCGATGGGGCATATTGCACGGCATTGTCGAGGAGGTTGCGCAGGATTCGGGTCAGACGTTCCGGATCGGCCCGGAACGGGGGCAACTCCGAGGGCGTTTTTATTTGAATGGAGAGTCCTTTTTTCTCAATTGCCGGTGCAAAGGTCGCGAGAATGGCATCCAGCAGGGGCTCGAGGACCACGTCGCGGTATTGAAGCTTGCCGCCGGCGGCATCGGCCCGGGCCAGTTCCAGGACGTCTTCGACCAACTGGGCCAGCCGCAGGGACTCGTCTTGTAGCAGGGACAGCGTCTGCGGTGCCGGCGGGAGCACGCCGTCGTTGAGGGCCTCCAGATAGCCGCGAATGTTGGTCAGGGGCGTCCGCAACTCGTGGGCCACGTCGATCATCAGCGTACGTCGCAACTGCTCGATCTTCTCCAGATTCTCGGCCATGCGGTTGAAGGCCCGGGCCAACTGCCCGACTTCATCGGCGGTGGTCACCGGTACCCGGGCGGAGAATTCGCCGGCGGCGATTTTCCGGGAGACGATGCCCATGCGGGTCAAGGGGGTCAGGATGCGTCGATTGATGACATAGCTGAGAACGATGGCCAGGGCCATGGCGCCGGCAAAAGACCAGACGAGGTACCGGTGCACCGACCCGACAAACATGGCGTGGGCCGGTTCTGGAGAGATGTGGTACTTCTCCATGAGGGTGACGAAATAGCCGGCGGCCAGGGTGTCGATGGAGAGCCAGACGACGGCCATGGCAAAACCCGCCACGAGCAGATTGACGGTCAGCAGCTTGACGATCAGGTAGCGCTTGACCATGACGATTCCCTCATCGCGCCGGCCGATCGGCAAAACGGTAGCCAATACCGCGGGCCGTGAGAATATAGCGGGGCTCGGACGGGACCGGCTCGATTTTCTGACGCAGTTTTCCGATGTGGACATCCACCACCCGGTCGATAACCACCGCCTCACCGCGCGGATAGAGCCGATCGAGCAATTCATCACGGGTGAAGGTTCGGCCCGGCGTGGTCATCAGCGTTTCCAACAAGGTGTACTCGTGGGGGGTGAGGGCCACGGTGGCATCCTGGATGGTCAGCCGCCGCAGGGTCAGGTCCAGGCAGACCGGCCCGTGGATCAGGCGTTGCCCTGCCGGCGGAGTGGCAGGTTCGACGCGGCGCAGCACCGCCTTGACCCGGGCGACCAGCTCCCGGGGGCTGAAGGGTTTGACCACATAGTCATCCGCCCCCAAGGTCAGTCCGGCCACCCGATCGATCTCCTCACCGCGGGCGGTGAGCATGATCACCGGCACGGCTGAGTCTTGCCGCAGGCGACGACACACTTCCCACCCGTCCACCTTCGGAATCATCAGATCCAGGATTACCAGCACCGGGTGATGCCGGTTGGCCAGGGCCAGCCCCGCTTCGCCGTCGCCGGCGGTCACGGCTGAAAATCCTTCCCGTTCCAGATAGACGGCGATCAGCGCGGCCGTGTTGGGATCGTCTTCGATAATCAAAATCGTGCTGCCTTTTGCTGGGTGCATGGGCCTGTCGTCTTTCGAAAGGGTGTTTCCCATCTGTGCAGACTCTAAACTGCCCCATGGCTAAAAGCAAGCTGCAGGGGCAGGGGGATCGCCTTTGCGGTTTTTACGGTAACCGCCGGGCCTCGCCTCAAGATCCCCCCAATTCGCGGTGGCGGAAACACCCTGTCAGGTGGTCGTTGACCATCCCGGCGGCTTGCAGAAGGGCATAGCAGATGGTGCTGCCCACGAAGGTGAAGCCTTTTTGTTTGAGTGCCTTGCTGACCGTGTCCGAAAGGGCGGTGGTTGCCGGGACGGCATCTGGGGTGTGCCAATGGTTTTGAATCACGCGGCCGTCGGTGAACGTCCAAATGAAAGCATCAAAAGATCCGTGGGCTTCCTGCAGGTTCAGGAAGGCGTGGGCGTTGGTCACGGTGGCGCGGATTTTGAGTCGGTTGCGGATGATGGCGGGGTTTTGCATCGCCCGGGCCATTTCCGTATCGGTGATGCGGGCCACCCGTTGCGGGTCGAAATCGTGGAACACCATTCGGAAAGCCTCGCGCCTGTGCAGGATGGTGCGCCATGACAGGCCGGCCTGAAACGCATCGAGGATAATAAATTCGAACCACTTGCGGTCATCATGGACCGGTACGCCCCACTCGGTGTCATGGTAGGCGATCATCCGTGGATCATCGCCGGGCCAGGGGCAGCGGACCGGTGAATCGCTGGACATGGGCTTTCTTCCTTTCCATCGTCAGAACACTGGATAACGATGGTGGACGGTTAGATGCGCACTGGGTCTCGGCAGCATGGACTTTTTGATCAGACAGTGCTTTATTGTGGCATCCACATCTGCCGTTTTCAAGGAGGTTTCTTCCATGACGACAACGCCGCCCATCATTGACAGCCATGTCCACCTCGACCTGATTGTCCGGCATCATCCCCAACGCATCCCATGGCTCAAGGCCAACCATTGTACGGTGGTGTCATGGGCCTATTTTGAAGGTGTTGACTCCGTGGCGCGTTTTTCGGCCTGCCTGGATCAAAAGGCGGCCTGCGTGCACACCCAAGCGGCCGGCGGTCTGAATTGCTACTACCTTGCCGGCGTGCACCCGCGATCCATCCCACCAGACTTGACGCCGGAAGCGATCGCCGCCCTATTGGCGCGGGCCCTTGATGATCCGCGTTGTCTGGGAATCGGTGAAATCGGTCTGGAAACCGGCGATGTCCGGGAAAAGGAAATTCTTTACGCCCAACTCGAGCTCGGTCGCAGCAAGCCGGCCCGGACAAAGGTTGTCGGTGTGCACACGCCCCGGGCCAACAAACCGGCGATGACCGCCCAGACCCTGACCATGCTCGAAGATTTCAGCGATCTCAAAGAACGCCTGGTGGTCGACCATTGCACCCACCATACCATCGCCCAGGTACTGGATGCCGGATTCTGGGCCGGCATCACCCTCAGCCCGGTCAAGACCTCCTGGGATGAAATGAAGCGTATCGTGGCCGGCGAGTCTGCCCGCTTCGGGCGTATCATGGGCAACACCGATTCGGGCAGCGAATTCTTCGAGGACGTGGTTCGCTGCCGCCGCGGCCATGATTTGCCCGAACCCCTTCTCGCGTCGCTGTTTCACGATACTGCCAAACGGTTTTACCGGTTACCCGGGTAACGGTTCTCTCCTTATATTTTCAGTCAGTTAAATATCTGTTCAAGTTCACCGGAAAAGGGTCGAAATGAATTCCAGCGATACTTTCCAGTGAGGTAAAGATGATATTTAACGGCGACTTGAGCAAATACCACCCTGCCGATGCGATCATGTTCCTGTCACAGCTAGGCCTGAACGGGGTCTTCTCCATTGTCGTAGACCAGCGCGTGATTGCCCTGGGTTTTCAAAACGGTAATGTCATCAATGCACAATCCAGCCGCGGCGATGCCAAAATTCTCCAGGCCTTGATCTTCCGTCGCCACCTGACGGCCGCACAGGTCCAGCGCATTCGCCGGATCCAGACTGAGGCCGGAATTCCCATCCGGACGATTCTGGCTCAGTTGGCTTTCTTCCCCCTGGCCGACATCGCCGATATTCTCCTTTTGGGAATGCAGGAAGTATTGTTGGAGACGTTTTTATTGGAGCATGGCGCGTTTCATTTTACGGATACACCCATCGACCCGGATGGCGGCCAAACCTGTCTGGATGCAGGCGCCGTGGCCATTCGTTTCGCCGCCCAGTCCGACGAATTCCGTGATTTTGAAAAGAGCATCGTTTCCCTGGATCGCGGGTATACCTTGGTGGAAAGATCCGCATCCGAGCACCTTTCGGCTGACGCGCAGATGGTGCTGCGGGTGGCTGGCGGCTGTCGGAGCGTCCGCCAGTTGATCGAAAAAGTCCCTTTGGACAGCCATGCGGCCATGGAAATCGTCAGGGAACAGATCGAGCGCGAAACCCTTGTCCTCCTGCCGCCGGCTAATGAGCGCGCGCCATCACCTTCCGGGCTATCCCTGGATCCGCTTTTCGGGGCGTTTCGACAGGCGATGAAGAAGATGATGCTGACCAGCGATCCGCTTAAACAGCTTGAGGCGCTGGTCAACTTCTGCAAGGCGTTCTACGACGGCATGCTGATCCTCACCGCCCGGGACGGACAGGTGGTTCATTGCAAGAAGATCATTCGGCTGCCCGGCCAGGGGGCTGTTCAGCGTTCGTACAAAGGTCAGCTGGGTTCGCTGGCGCAGGATGCCGTGGCCCATGCGGTATCCCAGTCCGGCGTGGGGTTTATCGGCGAAACGTTTCCGTCCGTCTTGCTCGACCGCCTCTCCGGGGAATCCCCGGCCGGTGAATGCGCCTTGATTCCCATCATCAGCCAGGGCCAGGTCAGCGTTTTTCTTTATGCCTTTACCCGCAAGACGTTCGATGGCCTTTCTCCCCAGCACTATCTGGAACTGCTCTCCTGGATGCCCGGGGCCGGCGATCAGCGTACCCACCGCAACCGCCTGAAGAATGTGGTCGGTCGGCCTTTTGATGCCACCGATACGCCTGGGGTGGCACCAAAGGACGGATCGGCACCGGCACGTTTGGTGGCCATGGTCGAAGATTTGCCGCCGTTACCCACGCTGGTTACGCGGGCCCTGGACCTTTTGGCGGATCCGGATTCCTCTGTGCAGGCGCTTGAAGCGGTGATCGAAAAGGACCAGTCCCTGGTTTCCAAACTGATCCGCGTGAGCAATTCAGCGCTTTATGGGGGGCTCAAACGGGTCGAATCCCTGCAGCAGGCCCTAACCCGACTGGGATCGAAAACCACCAAAAGCCTGATTCTGGCGGCCTCCATGCAGAGCTATTTCCTGGAGACCCATCCCCATCTCAAAAGTTGGGGGCAGGCCCTGTGGCAGCATGCCGCCGAGTGTGGCTTGGCTGCCCGGCGGATCGCCACCGCCATCGAATTCGATGACCCGGAGAAAGCCTTTGTTGGCGGGGTGGTGCATGACATCGGCAAGCTGGTGATCATGCTTACCGAAAGTGATGCCTACCGGCAGATTCAGAATCTGCGACGCCAAGATGCATGTTCCAGCATCGCGGCGGAGCGGCAGGTCATTGGCGTGCTTTTGATGGATAAATGGAAAATGCCTGCCTCCGCCAAGTTGTGCGTGGCCTACCATCATACTGTCCAGCAGGCCAATGGAGACCGCCGTCTGGCCGCCATTGCCGCCTACGCGAATCTGTTGAGTCACTGCCACGGTGCGCAGGGGCAACCGGCGACACCGGCCATGCAGGCGGAGATTGCGTCGTTGGTTAACGAACTGAGCCTTACCGAAGATCAAAACGAGGCCCTGGTCGCCTCCACGACCGTCGATTTTCAGAATTCCGGATTTCTCTGATCGATACGATCAAGTGGCCGAATCGTGCGCCGTTTTTTTCCGGCCTGTTGATCCCTGCGGGCTTGATGCGTTATAGAAGAACCCGCAGGGAAGACGGCCATGGCAATACGCAAATCGAAAAATAAATCCTTCTGGATACGCCTGCGGCGGCGATTGATCCTTGCCGCAGGCGGCGTGTTTCTGTCCAGCGTGGCGATCACCCTGCTTTTTCGCTGGGTTCCCGTACCGACTTCGGCTTTTATGTTAAGGCAATGGTTTTCCGGCACCAGCGTCGATTACCGCTGGGTTCCCATGGCGCGCATATCGCCCAATGCCGCCCTGGCCGTCATCGCTTCGGAGGATCAGAATTTTTTTTCCCATTGGGGGATCGATTTCAAGGCCGTTGCCGACGCCATCGAGGAGAACCGTACGCGCAAACGCCCCCGGGGGGCGAGCACGATCAGCCAACAGGTGGCCAAGAACCTGTTCCTTTGGTCTGGCGCCAGCTATGTGAGAAAAGGGCTGGAGGTTTATTTTACGCTAATGGTGGAAATGCTTTGGCCCAAGCAGCGCATCCTGACCGTCTATCTGAACATCGCCGAGATGGGTACCGGCGTGTTCGGCGTCGAAGCGGCGAGCCAGCGTTTCTACGGGCGTCCGGCCAGTCGGCTCTCCCGGAGACAGGCCGCCACCCTGGCGGCAATATTGCCGGCACCCCGTCGCATGTCTGCGGCGCACCCTTCCCATTACGTGGTTCGCCGTACGTGGCAGATCATGGATCAGATGAATCGGCTCGGTGGCACAGCGTTTCTTCGTCGTCATGCGGATTGAGACCTAAATCAAGCGATAGCCCTATGCACCGTTGATCACCGTGATCTGATCGTTCAGCGTCCAGAAGTCGTACAGCACCCCCACACCGAAAATTCCGCCGGTGAGCAGGTAGACGATGCCGATCAGCCATTTCCCTATGTACATGCGGTGGATGCCAAAAAGCCCCAAAAAGGTGAGCAGTACCCAGGCGACGGTATAGTTGACCGGTCCGGACCGGAAGCGGATGTCGGCCTGGCGATCCATGGCCGGGATCAGGAACAGATCCACCAACCAACCGATGCCCAGCAAGCCCAAGGTGAAGAAATAGATCGTCCCGGAGATGGGTTTGCCATAATAAAACCGATGGGACCCGGTGAAACCGAAAATCCACAGAATATAGCCGATGGATTTCAAATGGGTATCGTTGCCCTGCATCTTTTAGGCCTCCATGCATCGATTGTTTCGCGATTCTTTTGAATCTATCGGATCTTAACGAAATTGCAGAATATGTCCAGGGATGAAATGCAGATTGGCGTGTGCCATAACACAGATGGGTTGAAATATGGTTTTGACTTTTTCTTTCCAGCGTCCATTGCGCACTCCAACCAACACCCATTTGACTAATTGACAGCCACACGATCATTTGCGAACATATTTTAGGATATGGACAGAGGCAACTCGATCACCATCCGAACGCGTATCACCTTCCGTTTTGCTGTCGTGCGTACTTCGCTCCTCGCGCCTGTTATCTGCTGGCTGAGTGCCCCGCAAGGGGTAGGCTGCTTTTTACGAGTCCATCAAGTCCTGGTGCTTGACAAATTTTGCAATGCAGAACGTCAGCACGTGTTGCCTCACAGCATTCACGGGAATTCAACCGTTGCGGGCGGACAGCCACGAAGGGCCATGAACCTCATTGAACTCCTACAGCATCAGTCCAAACGCCTGCCTCACGAATGGGCCCAGCGCATCCAAACGGCGGTCGGTGGGAGTTACGCCGATCGTCCATTTGAGGAATTGCTGACGACTACCTCAAAGGCCTGTGAAGCGAATTTTGACATCATCGTCAACGAGGACTATGGCAGGATCGATCAATTTATTGAAAATATCTGCAAGATGCGATTGGCGGGTGGTTTCACCCTGTCGGAGGTACAGCGGGCGTTTGAAATTTATCGAACGATTTTAACCCCATTGCTTGTCGCTGCCTTACACGGTGATGCGCTGACCGCCGCTTTCCAAAAGCTCAACGGATGTTTGGAATACACCATCAATCGGTTTAGCGAATACTTTCATAATGCCGCGCAAGAAGCATTGCAGAAGGCCAAAGATGAAGCCGAGACCGCTAATCTGGCCAAAAGCAGATTCCTGGCAACCATGAGCCATGAAATCCGAACTCCCATGAACGGTGTGATTGCTGCGGCCGAACTGGCACTCAACGAAAAACTGCCCGACAAGACCGTGCGTTATCTCAAAATTATCCACACGTCGGCCTATTCCTTGCTAGGCATCATCAACGACATCCTGGATTTCTCCAAAATCGAAGCGGAAAAAATGGAGCTGATAGCGCGCCCCTTCATGCTGGACGAGATCCTCGACCGGGTGCTGGACGCCTTTCATTCCAAAGTGGCCGAAAGCGGAATCGAACTGCTGGTCGATATCGCCCCCGGGCTTCCGGCCGTACTGGTCGGCGATTCCCTGCGCCTGCAGCAGATTCTCACCAATCTGGTCAGCAACGCCGTCAAATTCACCGAAAAGGGCGGCGTGATCCTGGTGCGTATCGGCGCTGCGGAAAAAACCGATAAGACTGTATTTCTCAAGATTTCCGTCAAGGACACCGGCATCGGCATCGCGCCGGAGCATTTGCCGCTGCTGTTTCAACCCTTCATCCAGGCAGATGGCTCCATGACCCGTAAATACGAAGGGACTGGCCTGGGGCTTGCCATCTGCAAAAACTGGTGTGCCTGATGGGGGGCAGAATCTGGGCCGAAAGCACCCTGGGCAAAGGCAGCACGTTCACCTTCACGGCTGGCTTCGAACGCTGTGCCGGCGTGGTGCCGCCGACCTTAAAAGCACCGTCGTCCCTGAGGAACATCAGCGTGTTGGTGGTGGATGACTGTCAAGAAAACCGGATGATCATGGAGCGGATGCTGAACAGTTTCGGTTTCCTGGTCAAGACCGTCGAGTCGGCCGAAAAGGCACTGCAAATACTGCAGGCCGACGCGGTGGACGAGCAACCCTTCGACCTGATCCTGATGGATTGGAAGATGCCCGGCATGGACGGGTTAACCGCCGCAGGCCACATCCGCCGCACCATGAAGCGCGACAGGGTTATCCTGCTAATGACCGCTTTCGAGGCACCGGGAGTTCGCGAAGAGGCTGAAAAAGCGGGCATCAACGGTTTTCTGGCCAAGCCGATCTACCCGTCCGAGCTGTTCAACGCGGTGATGAACGCCTTCGGCAAAACGGCCGTGAAAAGCGAAATCACGCGTAACCGTTTCACCACCCGAGAATCCATCTACGGGGAGCGCCTGCGTGGTCGTCGTGTCCTGCTGGTCGAAGACAATCCAACCAACCGGGAAATCGCGACGGCGGTTCTGGAATCCGTCGGCATCCAGGTGGCCACCGCGACCAACGGCCGTGAGGCCGTCACTGCGGTCACGGCCGGCACATACGATGCGGTCCTGATGGATATCCAAATGCCGGAAATGGACGGCTTCGAGGCCACCCGCGCCATCCGCGACAACCCGTCTGTCCATCAGATTCCCATCATCGCCATGACCGCCCACGCCATGAAAGGCGACGAGGAACAGTGCTTGGCGGCAGGCATGGATGGATATGTTTCCAAACCCATCAACCAGGATCGTCTATTCCACGCACTCTGGCGAAACATCAAGCGCCTCGCAGGTCCCCTGCCGGTATCGGCTCCTGTGCCTGCCGGTGTTGAAAGCGATGTCGGCGTATTGCCTGATTACCTCCCGGGCATTCGCGTACGCGAAACCGTGGATGCGCTAAGGCTGGCCCCATCGACGTTTCTGAAAATCCTGGCGGGGTTCGCCGCGCACAACGCCGACACGGCTGCCACGCTGGAAATGCTTTGGGGGAGAAGGGATTACGAATCCCTGCGCCAGCTGGCGCATGCCCTCAAGGGCAGTGCTGCCAACATCGGGGCCACGGCCCTGGCAATCAGTACCCAGAAACTCGAAGAAGCCCTGGCCGATGCTGCCAAGCGCAATGAGAACAACATTTCGGTTCTGACCGCGGAAGCCATCTTGCTTCTCGCCGAGGTGCGCGGTGGCATCGAAACGCTTCCACCCGTTCCATCGGCACCCATTACCGATTCGCCGCCAGCCGATCCGGCCCAGCGATCGCAAACGCTGGACCGACTGGTCGGGGGACTTCAGTTGGCGGACCCTGAGGCCATTGCACTGAGCTTTGCCGCGGCCCGACCGTATCTGCCGGCGGCGGTGAGCGCCGAGGTCGGGGCCTACATCGATTCCTACGATTATGACAAGGCGATCGAGCGCATCCGCAGTTTCACGATCCCTATCCATCAGGCCAAATAAAGCTCATCAAGGGTCGCAAAGAGCATTTCACGCTCTTTTTCAAAGGCTTTCATTAATGCCGCCGCCTTCTCCGTTTTTCCCTGATGGAAAAGATCGACGACTTGCCGTGCATATACATGAACCTTCTCGTGGTGATGACCTGCGGCCGAAAAAGCCTGGTTCTGCTTGAGTGCCTGGCCTTCAGGGCTGTCATACCATTTGCCGAAGGCACACTCATGGTGGCTATTGACCTCTTGCGGTGTTAAGGTCCCGCTTCCATGCAGCAAGCCTTCAAGCCGTGACCGCCAATTGAGATGCGCCCCCTTGACTTCGCCGATATCAAACGATGCGGCGGGTATTTTAAATTGCGCGATCGTTTGGGTCAGTCGGCTGGAAAGCTTCAAGAGATCCTGCGCGCTGACATGAACCTGGGAACTGCTGGTGGCCATTTCCTTGGCGGACAGGTCCACACCGGCTATCTCCTTGGTGATATCGCCGGCAACCACCGAGCTTTGTGAAACATTTACATTAACCTCTTGGATGCCCTGAGACGCCTGGGACACGTTGCTGGCAATCTCCTGGGTGGCCGTTGATTGTTCTTCCACCGCCGCCGCAATGCCCGTCACAATCTCATTGACTTCGACGATAACCGCGGAGATCATTCTTATCTTCTCGACGGTGTCGCTGGTGGACGTCTGTATCCCATTGATTTTCTGTTTGATTTCGTTGGTGGCGATGGCTGCCTGCTTGGCGAGTTCCTTTATCTCGTTGGCGACAACGGCAAACCCTTTTCCAGCTTCTCCGGCGCGGGCGGCTTCAATGGTGGCGTTGAGCGCCAACAAATTGGTTTGCTCCGATATTTCGGTAATCGCTTCCGTAACTTTGTTGATGTCCCTTGCTGCCGCGCCCAATTCATCGACCTTGATCGAGGCGTCCTGGGCCTGAGCAACCGCCTCGGTGGTAATGGAACGGGCTTTTTCGGAATTCCGGGCAATTTCTCCTACCGTGGTGCTCATTTCCTCGGTGGCGCTGGCCACAATATCGACATTGCTGGCGGCCTGTTCACTGGCCGCCGCCACGCTGTTCATGTTGGCACTCATCTCCTCGGCCGCCGTGGCCACCATGTTGGCCTTGTCCGAAGTCTGCTCGGATCCTTGCCTCATCTGCCCCGAGATGCTGCTTAACTCGGTGGAGGCGGTATCCATGGTCGCCACACTGTTATTAATATTCCGGGTCATCCTCACGAGATGGGTAACCAGGACGTTCAGCGATTCAGCCAATTGGCCGATTTCATCTTTGCCGGTGATGTCCAAATGTTGCGTAAAATCACCCGTGGACATCCGTATCGGATGAGAGATCGAGACTGCAATCAGAATGGCCAGTAACAGGCCGATGGCAACGGCAACGACTGTGGATATGACAACGTTGCGACCGGTATGGCGCGCCTTTTCCAGAAGCGTGGAATTCGTCATGATTTTCTCACCGGCCGATTTTCGGATGGCATGAAAAAGATCCTGGACCTGGGCCAAGGCAGGCAGGGTCTTTTCACGCAAGACCGTCCCCGCCGCCGCCAACCCGGACTCTCTGTCCGCATGGGCCGCCATCAATCGGTTGATTTCCGTGACGGATTCGTGCAATTCGCGATGGGGTTGTTTCATCCTGCCGATCAACCCCGCCAGCTCCGGGTGGGCTGCCTCCAGTTGCCGACGGTCTTGTCCGTACAGCCATTGGCCAAACCCGCACCGGTGATCATCGGTCTCCACCCCGATTGCCTTCATTTGTGAATCGGTCCAAAGGCGGTTGACTTGGCTCATCCAATTGAGATGGTCGATTTCTTTCTGGGCAAGCAGCCTGTCCAGTTGGGTTCCCATGATCACGGCCTGTGCATTTTGGCTGATGCCACCGATTCCGTTGCTGCTTATCAGACCAATGACGATAGCCAAGATTAGTTCAATACCAAACGCTCCAAGTAGCTTGTAACGGAGCCTGATGTTTTTCCAGTGCATTTTAAAACCTCTCACATGAACAGCATTGCCGGCGAGAAGAAGACGGCCAAGCTTAACGGATCCGGCAACAAATAGCCCACTATCAACCTTGACAATGATAACATATACGTTAATAATATGAAAAAGCACGAAGAGATCGAGGTTCGATATTACGAAGATGGATCAGGCCGGAAACCCTTTGCGAGGTTTTTTAATGAGCTGAGCGGAATGGCAGCAGTCAAAATCACGGCGGCGATAACGCGTCTAAGAACCGGCAACAAAGGTGATTCAAAGTCAGTCGGCAAAGGCGTGTCCGAACTGAGGATTCATTGGGGACCTGGATACCGGATCTACTATTACGGGTGGGATGGGTTACGGTTGATAATCCTGTTGTCTGGTGGCGCAAAAGGGTCGCAGGGTGCGGATATCGAAAAGGCCCAAGCATATTGGGCGGATTACAAGAAACGCAAGCGAAAGGGGGAACAGTAATGCCGCTTTCAAGAGAATTTAAAGAGTTGGTTGTCGCCAGGGCGGAAAACGATCCCGATTTTCGTAAAGGGCTGATCGTCGAAGCCATCAACATGATCCTGGATGGTGAGATCACGGCCGGCAAATTGATGCTCCGCGACTACATTAACGCCGCCGGGGCCATGGATGACATTTGCAAAAAGCTCGGGAAACACAAACCGGCCATCAGCCGGATGCTCGGGCCGTCTGGGAATCCGACATTGGAAAGCATTGTGCCGGTTATCAAGGCGTGTGCCGAGCGTGAAAACATCACTCCCCGTATTCATATCGATCAAGCCGCTTGATTGTTTTTGACGCCAATCGAAGCAATACCCGACAAAAGCATAGACGGGCCTTCCACGGGGATCCGGTGGACCGTGGAGCTGGCAGGAATCCCCTCGAAGGCTCCCCTTCTGATGCCCGTTGCGGCGGTCTTACGCGGTGAGGGCCACAGAAACAGGTTGCTGGATACCTCGAAAAAGAGTTCCGGCAACCCAAATTCCCTTCTCGGGATCATGCATTTCCAGACCGCCATAAATTGTGCATTGTCAGGCCGCCGCTAACAACCAAGCAAACGTCCGTTTTCATCAAACGGTTTTTCGGGGAATGGACCTATCAAGAAATTGCCGATTTTTATGGGGACCATCCCCACAATATCAGCAAGACATATCACAATGCTGTTAACCGGTTGTTATCCGTGCTTGTCGAAATGGATGGGGTGAAAAAGATGACCGATGAGGAACGGAAACAAGCGAACGTTGCCAAGTCCAAGCGATACTATGAACGCAACCGGGACAAAGTGAACCAGAAAAGGTGGGAGCGGTACACAACCAAAAAGAAACGGCCCAAGAAATAAATTTTAGAGTTCTTTAACCTTGGAAAATACCTAACGTAGAGCTAAGTGGTTCTGTGGAGTTGAGCGCAGCGGAAACCCACCGAATCCGCTTGAGTGACGGGTTATGCTGTAATTATAGTTATATATTCGGCTTTGATATTTGGTTAATTAGATCCACATAAATCTTTATACATTGTTAAAGCATAAGTATCTGTCATCCCTGCTACGAAGTCTATGACCATAAGTAATTTAAGATATTTTTCATTACTATAGACCGTTTTTTCCTTTGCATATTTTGATTGATGTGAAAGCAAACTATAAAATTTCCCGTCAACAGTTTTTGAATTAGAATAATCATCAGACAATACAGCATGAGATAGTTTTTCTAAAAGATATGATATTACAGTTTCACCAAGAAGTTCTCTTTTGAGGACATCTTCATGGTTGAAATTATTTTTAGCTATATCGCTAAAAAATTTCTAAGCAATTTTGATGAAGAACATTTTAGTAACTCGTTATTGAATCTCCCATTAATAATACTTTCATGTTCATTTTTAAAACATTCAATTGCAGAATATATCATTTTTGTTTGAGCAAAAATTCTGCACTCTTGAGCGATTAAAGAATTTTTGTTTTCAAAATTTTTATAATCTTTTTTCATTTTTATAATTTTATTATATAAAACTGAGCATTCGCTATCATGTATGTATTTTTCACTTAAATTATCTAAAAGAAAATCTAAAGTTATGGTGTTTTTTTTGAAGCCATCTTCAATATCTGATACAGAATAACATATGTCGTCTGCTGCCTCTAAAAGATAGCATAAAGGGTGTCTTTCGTGAGATAATTGCAATGTATAATTTATTTCCTCATATTTATCTTTATCCGTTTGGTAAAATCCATATTTTTTAAGGCTTATATTTTTACTACTTCTTTGATTGCCTGTAATAGAATCTTTTGGATATTTAACAATTGTTGCTAATGTAGGAAAGGTTAAATTGTATGAAAACTCATCTGAGGCAAGACCAAGCCTTAACAATAATCTTAATCCCTGAACATTACCATCAAAATTCAGTAAATCAGCTTTTTCCATCTCGTTTAAATCTTTAAGTAATTCTTCATTTTTCTTAAAAAAAACTTGTATACATTTTTCACCAAAATGACCAAAAGGTGGATTCCCAATGTCATGAGCCAAACCGACACTGGCAAGAATAGATGGTATGTGGCCTATTTTATCTTGACTCAAATGACCATTTTCCAACAACCATTTTTCTGCGAGAACACCTATACTTCGAGCAACACCGGAAACTTCAATAGAATGTGTTAGCCTAGTTCGCACAAAATCATTTGGTTCTAATGGAAAAACCTGTGCTTTGTCCTGTAATCGTCTAAATGGTGCAGACATTGATATACGAGAATAATCGCTGTTAAAAGGATTCCAGTGTTTGGGGACTTTTGTTGATTTTGAAGGTCGGAAACGTTTGGGATCTAGTTTTTTCATCCATTCTTTTTCATATCTTGTCTCGTTCATGGTTTAAACCTTATTAATAACAGTCGGTGTGATATTGTGTTTTTCCCCCACTCGTAAAGAACAGGAACGTTCAAGTATTTGATGGGCAATCCATGCCCTGTCAATTATGGGGGAAAACAACAAAGCTTTTGCAAGTAAATCGAGTAAAGAGTCTAATTCATAAAAAGAATTACTTACAAAATGATATGACTCACCACTATCTAATATATAGCCATGTACATTAAGAATGCATAAAATATCATAGACAATTTTGAAATTATTTGTTGATGGAAAGATGTGAAAATCAAGTAATAAAAGATGTTTAATAGAATTGTCGTTTAAAAAAATTTCAGAATTTAAAGATAAATTATCTTTTGGATTGTTGTCTAAAAAGATTCTTATATCTTCTATTTTACGAGTTCTTATTTTATCTGTATTTTTATTGTGTAATAAGGCACTTGATAATAACTCAATGGATACATTTTCTTTGTCAAAAAAAGATAACATTAAAGAATCCCAAAATGGGAGGCTAAAATTATTTCGAATGCTTTGAGCAGCAGAAATGAATTTTTCATCTATCACATTTAACTTAATTCTATTCTGAATAAGGATTTGCTTTGGATATTTTGTAAATGTTAGCAAATTGATATTTGGATTTTTATTGATAATTTCATTAACTGCGTCAAGTACGTCCATAATTGTTCCTATTTCAAGCTCCAGCTACTGATATTTTTCCTAAATATTTAGAAATAAAATATTATTAACAGACCAATTTTTAATCTAAATCCATAACATTATAATTTTTTAAGTCATGTATGTTTATTTTGTAAGCATAATGGTTAGCCGTCCTCACCAGCGACGCGTTATAACTTACCCACCATATTCAATGGTGATTCTTAAATTTTTACTTACTTTTTTCATTTCATCATAAATCTTTGAGGCCGACTCAGCCGCCCCTTTATCATCCTTAATTACTTGATAAGAGATAATGTTTAATGAGCCACAAGACTTTAGGAGCTCCTCTTCGTTTGGCATACGCAAAATAAAAGCGAAAAAGCCATAATAAGGAATTGATTGTTTGTTTGCCAAAATTGAAGCTGAAAGGCGTTTGATCTCATTTTGTATTTCTTGGGAACAGTTTGCGTTTGTAATTTTAGCTTGCTCTCTAAGAAATAAAGCTGAAATTTCACCAAAAACTGTTTTTAACGATACGATTGGTTCTAAAACTAGTTTCAAAATGAATTGTCCCAATATAAATACTGCGACACCTGAAAGAATTGTTAGAAACATCGTTTTATTCTCTTATCTCGCTTAAAAGTTATAACGACTGGTTGTGGGACCGCGTTCTTTTGCGGTCCCACACTAACCAATGGTTAAGTGGATCTATCCCCATATGGTTATTAATTATTGCTCATATTCATTAACTTTTTCTGCACCTCACCGACCATTTTTATTGCTTCACTTCTTTTATTTTGTAAAAAGTTATATTTATCTTCAAGATCACTTCCATCATTTATCCTTTTATGTATATATCGTAGTTCATCGCTATATACTTCAATTACATTTGTAAGGGCATTTAATCTTGCAGTATGTTTCATAATATTTGCCTGATATATGCTTGCTTTATGCAATTGCTCTTGTGCATCAGCACTTCGTTTCATTTCAGATCTTGAAAGCTCTAGTTCGTGTCTTTGTAATTCAAGCTCTTTTCTTTGGAGCATAATAGTGTAAATAATGCCACCCAATGCCAGACCGGCAAAAAGAGAATTAATTGCGCCGAACATGTCACCAAATATTCCACGGACATTCCAGTCCGGGATAAAAAATAAAATACTTATTCCGCTTAGAATCCATATGCAAAAAATAGAGACGAATAATACAAAAAGTGGTAAAAAATTTGCTTTAGAGATAGAAACATTCTCATAATCTTTATTGAACATTTTTTTTCTAAGCATTATGGTACCACTTAATCATTGATTATCAGGTAATTTTTCCCTGATATATATGATATCGAAGGGATTTTCGGGAAAATTTTCCCTATTTTAATATCAACCTTGCCCTGCAATACACACCCAACACAATTTTACAGTAAAATCAATGAAATTCACCTTTTGACAGGTTCGGAAATTTCAGAGAGTTCGAAGCCTACCAATAAGTTGACACCTCTCGGCCCTAATCTTAAAATCGATCCATGGAACCCCGGCCCCCATATCTGCAAACGATTGCAATTTGGATCAGCCCCGCCCCTGGACCGGATGGATGGATGGTGGGGGACGAATCTATCCCCCACCACACTTTTAGATCTGAGTGCATAGCTTTACAGTCAAGGAGGTGGGCAGGGTCCCCCAAATTTAAGCCTGAAACGCTTAAAATTAGCTTTTATGGGTGGGGGATAGGGTGGGGGACAGCTAAAGCATGAAATCAAAAAGGGCTTAGAAATTAATCTAAGCCCTTGATTTCATTGGCGCGCCCGGCAAGAATCGAACTTGCGACACCCAGCTCCGGAGGCTGGTGCTCTATCCACTGAGCTACGGGCGCAACGTGGTGAGGGAAAATAGAGGATAACGTCCCTTAAGTCAAGGTCGTTTTATATTGGATAAAGCGAATCAGCGGATTTCTCAAGCTCGGCCTTGGCTTCTCCGACCACATACAAGGACCCGGCCACACAGATGGCATCGTCGGGTCCGGATGTGTTGATGGCATGGCGAACGGCCGTGCCCACATCGGTGATGATTTCGACTTCCGATACCAACGGTCGCGCCGCCGCCTCCAGGGTTTCGGGGGGGAGGGAACGGTCGATCTTGGCTTGGGTGATGATCAGCCGGGCGCAGGGGGCGACCAAATCCTTCAGGATGGCTTCGTAGGGTTTGTCGTCGAGGATTCCGGCGACCATGGTAACGCGTCGGCCGGCCAGGGTGTCTTGTAGATAGCGGCCCAATTGCCTGGCCGCCATGAGGTTGTGTGCCCCATCCAGGATGACGATGGGATTTTGGGAAACCACTTCCAAACGGCCCGGCCAACGGGCCTGTTCCAGACCATACTGGATGTGATCCTTTAAAAGATTCTCGTCATTGCGCATGAGAAGTTCACTGACCGCCAGGGCCAGTGCGGCGTTGTCCACCTGGTGCTTCCCCAGAAGACCGGTTTGCAGCCCGGACCACCAGTGATCGATACCCGCATATGAAAAACGGCCATTGTTGGACCGGCGGACCCGAAAATCGCGGCCTTTGAGAAAGAGAGGGGCGGATTGGCGAATGGCTTCAGTTTCGATCACAGCCTTGGCCGCCTTTTGTCCGACCCCGGTGACGACGGGAATACCCGGTTTGATGATGCCCGCCTTCTCACCGGTGATGGCCTTGATGGTGTTGCCCAGATAGGTTTTATGCTCGAGGGAGATATTGGTGATCACGCAAACTTTCGGCTCGAGCACGTTGGTGGCGTCCATTCGCCCGCCCATGCCGGTTTCGATCACGGCCCAGTCCACCTGCTGGCGACTGAATTCATGAAATGCCATGGCGGTGGAGAATTCAAAGAAGGTCGGTTCGCGCTCGCCCACATGAACCGATTTGACCGCCTCCCATGACGCCACCACGGCATCGTCGGAGATGGGCGTCCCGTTGATGCAGATGCGCTCATTGAAGCGGATCAGATGGGGGGAGGTGTAAAGTCCGACACGGTAGCCGGCTTTTTGCAGAATCGTTGCCAGGGACGATGCCACGGATCCCTTCCCGTTGGTGCCGGCAATGTGGATTGCCGAAAAGGTCTGTTGGGGATTGCCCAGACCCGCCAGGATATTGCTGATGGTTGAAAGACCGAGAATGATACCGAATCGGCGCATGCTGTACATGGCTTTGAGACATTCGGCGTAAGCGTGGGTCGTCATACGGGCAACTCCTTGATTACAAAGGAACTTACGGTTAAACGGGTTATGCGCTGACAGGGTTGGACGCGGGTTGGCTTTTTTTTATTCAGGCAGATATGGACAGGCTGGATGAGCCTGGTGTAAGCCCATTTGTATGTTCAAACAAACCTTGTGGCACCACGGAAAAAACTTCCGCCCGTCACCAGGCCTCTGCTTGCGATGAGATGGCTTCGCTCAAGATGATTTAACGGTCGTTGGCGCAAAAACAAAAACCCGGCGGGAAAACTCGGTCCCAGCCGGGTCGTTGGGTCTAACGGGCTGTCACTAACGATATCTCCGGCTTCTTGCGGCGGCGATGCGCTGCCGACGAAGCGCCTCACGTTCCTTGCGGCGGCGGTATTCGCTGGGCTTTTCGTAGCTTTTCTTCAGCTTCAGCCGCTTGAACAGACCATCGTTCTGAATCTTTTTTTTCAGAATCCGCATGGCTTTTTCGAGATCGTTATCGAAGACTTTGACTTCAATTGCTTTCAAACTGGATCAACCCCCCTTTTTCCCATCGGATCGACGCTGTTCAGGATCGTTTCAACCATGATGGTTATTTATTTTTTTGGTAAACTTCTTCTTTAACAAATGTGGGACGCGATTGCAAGTCAAAGGTTGACAGGCCCATAAAAACCGTCGACGGGAAAGACACATCCCGGCCAGAGAAATCGACCGGCGGTTGGGCAAAAAAAACGCTTTTCCGCAATCGTCGTGTCGGATCGTCGAAACATAAAGCGGTGAAGCTCGCGCTATGGAGCTTCACCGCCGGTGTTTGGACGCGGATGGATCAATCTACAGTTTGGAAACCAGTTCGGCGGTAACATCCTTGACGCTGGGCGTACCGTCCAGGGTGATGTATTTCATGCCGGTCCCCTTGGCAGCCAAATCTTTAAAGTAGTAGGCCGATGCCAGTGTGCCATCGGTGGTGTTGTAGTAGATGTCGTGGCGTTTGTTGATGGCCGATTCATCCTGATCGTCGCTGCGGGTCTTCAGATCGCCGCCGCACACCCGGCATTTGTCGCCATTGGGTTTGATGGCGTCAATGTAGATGTTGTTGGGATGGTTGTTGTCATTCACGCACAGACGACGGCCCATGATGCGATTTTTGGCGATTTCGCGGTCCAGCAGGATCTCGACGACGATGTCCAGCGCCATGCCGGCACTTTTCAGGGCTTCGTCCAGTTTGATGGCCTGGTTCTTGTTTCTGGGGAAACCATCCAGCAGCCAGCCGTTCTTGCAGTCGTCCTGTTTCAGGCGGTCGAGAATCATGGGGATGGTGATTTCATCGGGTACCAAATCGCCCTTGTCGATGTAGGCTTTGGCTTGGGCGCCCAATTCGGTTCCCTTGCCGATGTTTTCACGGAAAATGGCTCCGGATTCGATGTGGGGGGTGTTGTATTTGTCTTTCAAAATCGCGCCCTGGGTGCCTTTGCCGCTGCCATTGGGACCAAAAAACAAGATGTTCATTCACCTTCTCCTTTCTGTTTCCTGCTCGCAAAAGACAGGATTATTGAAAATACCAATCGCACCGCGATGTCGGCATCTGGCGGTCATGGGACCTGATCATTGCCGGTCGCTCACCGGGTGCCGTGCTTTTCTATGTATTGTGGCGGTCGGCCACATTCATTTGCAATGATTGATGATAGGTGGGCTGGTACCGAAGCATCAAATCTCCAGCTATAGTGTTCAAGATAATATTTGGGGGCTGCGTTATCGGTCGTCGCGGTATTGTTTATACAGCTTCCTCCTTTGGCCTTGCCAAAAACATTATCTTGAATACTATAACCCGCGTTCGTACAGGAATGCTGCATGCTTGTCAAGCATCGGGGTCGAGATGCCTGTCGGTCAGGTGGCGACGGACCCATGCCAGGGCCTGCTCCCGGCTGGTCAGTGTTCCGGCAAGCCGCTGTTCGTCGACGCGATTGAGGATCTGTTTGAACTGGGGACCCGGCGACAAACCCAGTTCGGTGATCAGGTCGCGACCGTTGATCAGGGGCCTGCTGGTGCGTTGCCGCTGCCGATAAACGGCGAAGGCTTTTCCCAGGTGGTAGCAGAAATCGATGAGAGCGGCGTCCTGCCGGGTCGGTGTCGTATGCTTGGCCAGGGTGTCGGCCATGGCGTGGACAATGATTGGCAGGCAATGCCGTCCGCAATGCCTGAAAAAACGGATCTGACCATTGGGGCCAAGGGTGCTCTTCTGCCAGGCGATGAAAAGGAACAGGGGACGGATGTGATGGCGGATGATGGCGTCGCTGAATTGCTGTTGGTCGGCGGACAGTCTAAGGCGCCGACCGATAACGGCGGCCATGTCGGCGCTGCTTACCGCATGTCCGGGAAAATGCACCGCTGCGCTGGCATCGCACTGTCGGGTCGGCGGTTTGCCCACATCATGGAGCAGGGCACTATACTTTAAAAGGTAAACGTCGTTTGCAAGATCGGTCTCGCTGGCGATATCGGCCAAGTCCGGGAAACGGGTGTCGAATTCGGAAAAAAGGCCTTCCACGGCTTCATAGGCCCTGAGGCTGTGCTCGAAGACATCGAAGCGATGATGCCGGTTTTGGGTGCAGCCGATGGTGGGCTTGAGCTCGGGGAAGATGGCTGTCAGCAGGTTGCTGGCCGCCATGCCGCGAATCGTGCCGGCGGAGTCGTCAACCTTGAAAATTTTTACCAGTTCGGCCCAGACCCGTTCTCCGGCGACGGTGGCGATCCGCTGGCGGTGCCGGGTAATTACCGCCTGGGTCTGGGGATCGATGCTGAAGCCGAGCTCGGCCGCCAGGCGATAGGCCCGTACCAAGCGGGCCGGGTCATTGACGAACGCGGTCTCGGCGACCATGCGGATGATGCCTTGCCGGATGTCGTTCAGTCCGCCGGTGCAATCCACCAGCCGCCGGGACTTCAGATCGAAGGCCAGGGCGTTGAGCGTGAAATCCCTGGCGGCGAGGTCCGATGCGATGGTGGCACCCGCCAGCGGTGTGATATCGATGACCGCCGATGCGGAGACGATCCGGAAGACGGAGAATTCCTTTTTGCCCAGATCGATCAGCCGGCCGCCGGTCCGTTGGGCGATCCGTGCGGCCGTCCGGGCGGGATCGCCTTCAACCACCAGGTCGATATCCCTGGGCGGGCGCCCGATCAGCATGTCACGCAGGCAGCCGCCGACCAGGTAGATGCCATCGATCGGATCGGGGAGGAAGTCAAAGTGGATGTCAATCAATTTTTGCATATGGGTTCATCGGTCAGGATCTTCGGTTGGCCGCCAATAAGTGGCTGCAACACCGAAAAAAAGGCTTTTTTCGGAGCTTCCAAATTTGCTTGACACTGACCAGTGCATAGTATAACAAAATTGAAGAAAATCGCGATCAGCCCCCACTGATGGGGTAATTCAAGTAACTTCTATCGCATAAACACGCTTATTCCTCCACAAAAACCAACAGCCCGATTTTAACCACCCGAAAGGCACCGTTTCATCATGCTTTCGATTTGCCGGAATAGGGCAGAATCTTACTGCCGTCACAGGCTGCGGGAAACGGAGGACTGTTGCTTTTTGTATACAGGAAGATCGTCGTGTGTTGCCGAAGATGGCTGAGCGCGGTGGGCGGGGGCGATAACGAAGCGGGGCAGGGGGAATAGTCAACGACTGCAGCAGGCTGCCGATATGCATGATTGCTGTGAAATTTCTTAGGTCCTGTCTGAAACAACCGAAACATACACAGAATCGTAAGATGGCGATGCGGACGGGGTGCATGGACGGACAGCCTTCCCATGTCTGTTCTCACCGTACGGGGTGCGGGTGAAAGACTACTAAAAATGGGGTGTTTTGATGAACATCGTTGAACTGAAAAACAAAAAGATCAATGAACTGACCAAGCTGGCCAAGCAGCTCAACATCGATGGTGCGGCCGGCATGCGCAAACAGGAGCTGATTTTCTCCCTGCTTCAGGCGCAAATCGAAAAGAACGGGTTGATCTTCGGCGAGGGAACCCTGGAAATCCTGCCCGACGGCTTCGGGTTTTTAAGGGCGCCGAATTACAACTACCTGCCCGGTCCGGACGATATCTACGTTTCGCCATCGCAGATCCGGCGTTTCAATCTGAGAACCGGGGATACGGTTTCCGGTCAGATCCGCCAGCCCAAAGAGTCCGAGCGCTACTTCGCCCTGCTCAAGGTGGAGGCCGTCAACTACGAAGACCCCGAAGTCGCCCGCGAAAAGATCCTCTTCGACAACCTGATTCCGCTCTATCCGGACCACAAGATCAATCTGGAAACCGAATCGGAAAACTACTCCGCCCGTATCATGGATCTGCTGACGCCCATCGGATTCGGCCAGCGCGGGCTGATCGTTTCACCGCCCCGTTCCGGTAAGACCATGCTGTTGCAGTGCATTGCCAACTGCATCGTCAAGAATCACAAGGACATCGTTCTGTTCGTGCTGTTGATCGACGAACGTCCGGAAGAGGTGACCGACATGCAGCGCTCGGTGAAGGGGGAAGTGATCAGTTCGACCTTTGACGAACCGGCCGAGCGGCACGTTCAGGTGGCCGAAATGGTCATCGAAAAGGCCAAGCGCTTGGTGGAGCATAAGAAAAACGTGGTCATCCTTCTGGATAGCATCACCCGTCTGGCCCGTGCCTACAACTCGGTGATGCCGCCCAGCGGCAAGATCCTTTCCGGTGGTGTGGACTCCAATGCCCTGCAGCGGCCCAAACGTTTTTCGGCGCCGCCCGGAATATCGAGGAAGGCGGCAGCCTGACCATCATCGCCACCGCTCTAGTCGATACCGGTTCGCGCATGGACGAAGTCATCTTCGAGGAGTTCAAGGGCACCGGCAACATGGAGATCCAGCTGGATCGCCGCCTGGCCGACAAGCGAATCTTCCCGGCCATCGACATCAAGAAATCCGGCACCCGCAAGGAAGAACTGCTGCTCGATGAAAATACCCTGAACCGGGTCTGGATCCTGCGCAAACTCTTCGCCTCCTTGAATCCTTCGGATAGCCTCGAATTTTTGCTTGAAAAAATGAACGGAACCAAGGATAATAGCGAGTTCTTGGATTCCATGAATGCCTAAATTATTCACAGGGGGTTGAAATACCAATGAAAACCGACATCCATCCGGATTATCAGAAGACGACCATTCAGTGCGTCTGCGGCAACACCATCGAAGTCGGCTCGACCAAGCAGGACATTCGTGTGGAAATTTGTTCCAAATGCCACCCGTTTTTCACCGGCAAACAGAAGCTGGTGGATACGGCCGGCCGTATCGAGCGGTTCAGAAAAAAGTACGAAAAATTCCAGAACCAGTAGCGCCTTCGTCCTGTCTTCCTTCAGGCTGCATCCGGTGTCCGTGTCGCAGGCCGGCACCGGAGCCTGCCCGCCCTGGACCCGTCTGTCCCGATTTCAATCATTTTTTGACCCAGTGAACGGCCGACCGTTGCTACAACCGCTGGAGGGTGTAAAGGCGGTCTCCCGTCAACCCTTGATGGTGGGATATGTTCGACAAACTTAAAGGCGTAGAAGACCGTTTTCAGGAATTGGAACGGCTCTTGTCCGATCCGAAAGTGGTTCAGAACCGCGACTTGTACCAAAAGTATATCCGCGAGCATGCCGAGATCGCCCCGATCGTTGCCGCCTTTCGGGAATACAAGCGCACGGATCGGGAGCTCGATGACAGCCTCGAGATGCTCCATGACGAGGACCCGGAAATCAAGAAAATGGCCGCCGAGGAAGTCGATCGTCTGGAGCAGGAAAAGACGCGGCTGCAGGACGAACTCAAGATCCTGTTGATCCCCAAGGATCCGCTGGACGACAAAAACGTGATCCTGGAGATCCGGGCCGGCACGGGCGGGGACGAAGCCGGGCTTTTTGCCGGTGACCTGTTCAAGATGTACCAGCGTTATGCCGATGCCCGCGGATGGAAGGTGGAGGTCCTGGATCATCACACCACCGGTGTGGGCGGACTCAAGGAGATCATCGCCAACATCAACGGCAAAGGCGCCTACAGCCGTCTGAAGTTCGAAAGCGGCACTCATCGGGTTCAGCGGGTGCCCACCACCGAGACCCAGGGCCGCATTCATACCTCTGCGGTGACGGTTGCCGTGCTGCCCGAGGCCGAGGAGATCGAGCTCAGCATCGACCCCAACGACTTGAAGGTGGATGTCTACCGCTCGTCGGGGCCAGGCGGCCAGAGCGTCAACACCACGGATTCGGCCGTCCGGATCACCCACCTGCCTTCCGGGCTGGTGGTGACCTGCCAGGATGAGAAATCCC
Source organism: Desulfosarcina cetonica JCM 12296 (assembly GCF_001311845.1). GTDB lineage: Bacteria > Desulfobacterota > Desulfobacteria > Desulfobacterales > Desulfosarcinaceae > Desulfosarcina > Desulfosarcina cetonica. The sequence continues at coordinate 41,366 of NZ_BBCC01000018.1, forward strand.
AGCACAAGAACAAAGCCAAGGCGCTCAAGGTGCTGCGTTCACGCCTGTTGGATCAGATGGTGCGCGAGCAGAACGCGCAGCGCTCCGAAAACCGACGCAACCAGGTCGGCAGCGGCGATCGCAGTGAGCGGATCCGGACCTATAACTTTCCCCAGGGACGGGTGACCGATCATCGCATCGGGTTGACCCTCTACCGTTTGGAATCGATCCTCCAGGGCGATGTAGACGAAGTCATCGATGCCCTGACCACCTACTACCAAAGCCAGGCCCTGCAGCATGCCGAAAGCGTCGACGGATAGCCGTCCCTCCTGGACCATTCTTGAACTCGTGCGCTGGACGACCGGCTACTTTGCGGACAACGGGTTCGACAGTGCCCGCAGCGAGGCCGAGATCCTTCTGGCCCACGCCCTCGGCATGCGACGCATCGATCTTTACCTGAACCACGACAAGCCCCTCGGCGAAGCCGAACGCGGCGCTTTCAAACGCCTGATCCGCCGCCGCCTGGGAGGCGAACCGGTGGCCTACATTACCGGACGGAAGGAATTCTGGTCCCTGGATTTGGCCGTCAATTCGGCGGTGTTGATTCCCCGGCCGGAGACCGAGTGTTTGGTCGAAGCCGTGTTGCCGTTCCTGGCGGCGGACACTGCGACGCCCAAACGGGTGCTGGATCTGGGATCGGGCAGCGGCGCGATCATCATCGCCCTGGCCCATGAGCATCCCCGGCACCGTTTCGTGGCCATGGATCGTTCCATGGCCGCCTTGGCCACGGCACGCCACAATGCCTGTGCCCACAACCTTTCCGATCGCATCGACTGGTTCTGCGGCGACTGGCTGTCGGCCCTTGCGCCCCAACGGGCGCGCTTCGACCTGATCGTTTCCAACCCGCCTTACATCCGTAGTGCGGATATCGCCGGCTTACAGCGGGAAATCCGTGATCACGAGCCGCGCGGTGCCCTGGACGGCGATGCCGACGGGCTGGCCTGCCTACGTCGGATTATCGACGCGGCGCCCGACTATCTTCAAGACGACGGCGTGCTGGCCGTCGAGTTGGGTTTCGATCAGGCCGATGCCGTGCGCGCCCTGGCCGACGCGGATGGCCGCTACCGGTCTTGCCGAATTATCAAGGACTATAGCGGCCTTGACCGCGTGGCGGTGATGGAGCACCATTTTTAGCTTGCAGCCCATAGTGTTTTTGGTAACTAAACTCGTTTTTAAAACCGCACGTCCGTGGACCGGATCCCGGTGCTCTTCGTGGTCTCCCAGGAGAGTCGGATTCAGGGTCGAAGCGGGCGCAGGCAAAACCACCCCATCAAGGAGAAAATCATGGCGTATGTGACAATGAAAGAGCTGCTCGAAGCCGGTGTCCATTTCGGCCACCAAACCAAGCGTTGGAATCCCAAGATGAAACCCTACATCTTCGGGGCCAGAAACGGGATCTATATCATCGATCTGCAAAAGACCGTGAGAATGTTCCGTGACGCCTATGACTTTGTTGTCAACACGGTGGCCGACGGCAAGTCGGTGCTTTTCGTGGGCACCAAGAAACAGGCCCGCGAATCGATTTACGAGGAAGCCAACCGCGCCGAGATGTTCTACGTGCACAACCGCTGGCTGGGCGGCATGCTGACCAACTTCCAGACCATCAAAAAAAGTATTGATCGGCTCAACTACCTCAATACCATCGAGAATGACGGATCCATCAATCTTTTCCCCAAGAAAGAGCGCCTGAAGCTGGGCAAGGAAAGGGAAAAGCTGGACAGCACCTTGGGCGGCATTCGCAGCATGACCAAGCTGCCGGGGGTGATTTTCATCATCGATCCGAAAAACGAAGCCATTGCCGTGCGTGAAGGCCGGCGTCTGGGCATTCCCATCGTGGCGATCGTGGACACCAACTGCGATCCCGACGAAATCGATCACGCGATTCCCGGCAACGATGACGCCATCCGGGCCATCCGCCTGGTGGCTTCCAAGATCGCCGATGCCTGCATCGAGGGACGCGATCGCTATAAAGAACGTCAACAGGCCCATACCGACAAGGGCGAGGAGGAAAGCGCCGAGTTGGAAAACGCCGCGGCCGACCTCAAGCCGGGTGAACGCAAGGTCATTTCCGACGGCACCGACGGGCCGGTGGTCGAAATCATCCGCAAGGGCGCCGCTGCCGGCGAAACCACAGAAACATCTGAAGAGGCGTAAGCCTTTTAAGCATAACGGACGGGAGAGTGATTCAGATGGCAGATATCAGTGCAGCAAAAGTAAAAGAACTCCGTGAAAAATCCGGCGCGGGCATGATGGACTGCAAGGCCGCGCTGGTCGAATGTGAGGGCGACCTTGAAAAAGCGATGGACTTTCTGCGTAAGAAAGGCATCGCCACCGCCGCCAAGCGGGCGGGCCGGGCCACTTCCGAGGGCACGGTGCAGTCCTACATCCACATGGGCGGCAAGATCGGCGTCATGGTGGAAGTGAACTGCGAAACCGATTTCGTGGCCAAAACCGACGACTTCTGCGAATTCGCCAGAAACATCGCCATGCATATCGCGGCCACCAATCCGGTGGGGATCGCCGCCGAGGATGTTCCCCAGTCGATCATCGACCGGGAGCGCGAGATCTACCGCGCCCAGGTGATCGAAATGGGCAAGCCGGAACAGATGGTCGAAAAGATCGCCGAGGGCAAGATGAATAAATTCTTCAAGGAAAACTGTCTGCTGAACCAGCAATACGTCAAGGAGCCGGACAAGACCATTGCCGACTACCTTAACGAAGTCATTGCCCGGACCGGCGAAAAAATCACCATCAAACGCTTCGCCAGATTCCAGATTGGGACCGAATAGCGTGGCCACCCGATTCAAACGGATCTTGCTTAAGTTGAGCGGAGAAGCCTGATGGGAGATCAGGCTTCGGCATTTGTCCCGACATGCTCGCCTTTGTCGCCGAAGAGGTCCGTTCGATTGTCGGGTTGGGCGTCCAACTGGCCGTGGTGGTCGGCGGCGGAAACATTTTTTCGGGGTGTTGCCGCCTCCTCCTTTGGCATGGAGCGTACCTCGGCCGATCACATGGGCATGCTGGCCACGGTGCTCAACAGTTTGGCCCTGCAGGATGCCCTGGAAAAAAAGGCATCCAGACCCGGGTGCAGACGGCCATCACCATGCATCAGGTGGCCGAACCGTACATTTTGCGACGGGCCCTGCGACATTTGGAGAAGGGGCGCGTGGTGATTTTCGCCGCCGGCTCCGGAAACCCCTACTTTACCACCGATACGGCGGCGGTGTTGCGCGCCAAGGAGATCCACGCGGAGATCCTGCTCAAGGCCACCAAGGTCAACGGGCTGTACGACAGTGACCCGGAACGCAACGCCGATGCCCGTTTCATCAAAACCATCAGCTACATGGAAGTGCTGGAACGTCAGCTCAAGGTGATGGACATGACCGCCATCTCCCTGGCCATGGACAACCAGCTGCCCCTGATGGTGTTCAATCTCAAGGAAAAGGGAAACATTTTTCGAGTGGTCTGCGGAGAGGATGTGGGAACCACCATCAGCGGTTGAAGCCGCAGCGAACGTTCCATCCTCTGACCCGTCAACGCGCTAACCCCGTTCCAACGAGGTACCTCATGATCGATGAAACCCTTCAGGAAACCAAAGAGCGCATGGCCAAAACGATCAGTGCGCTGGAAAATGAACTCAAACGCATTCGCACCGGACGCGCCTCCCTGTCCCTTTTGGACGGAATCCGGGTGGATTATTACGGCACCCAGACACAGCTGAATCAGATGGCCTCCCTTTCCGTTCCCGAGAGCCGCCTGATCGTCATCCAGCCCTGGGACGTCTCGGCGATCAAGGAGATCGAGAAGGCCATTTTGAAGTCCGATCTCGGCCTGACCCCCTCCAGTGACGGCAAGCTGATCCGTATCTCGATTCCGCCGCTTACCGAGGAACGGCGCAAGGAGTTGGTCAAGGTGGTCAGCAAGATGTGCGAGGAGCACAAGGTTGCCACGCGCAATATCCGGCGAGATGCCAACGAACTGCTCAAGGGGTTCAAGAAGGACGGCGATATCGCCGAGGACGATGCTTTCAAGGCCCAGGATCAGGTTCAGAAGATCACCGACGAATACATCGCCAAGATCGACCAGATTTATAAAAACAAAGAGAAAGAGATCCTTGAATTTTAGTTCATCCTCCGAGATGCGGATTGAACTGGATCCCCAGCGGATGCCCCAACATGTGGCCATCATCATGGACGGCAACGGACGTTGGGCGAAAAAACGCCTGCTCAACCGCATCAACGGGCATGAAAAAGGAGCCGAAGCCGTGCGCACCGTTGTGCGTACCGCCCGGCGCCTCAACATCGCCGCTCTCACGCTCTACGCCTTTTCGACAGAAACTGGCAACGTCCGAAAACCGAAATTGCGGGGTTGATGGCGCTGTTGCAACGTTTTTTGGCGTCCGAGCGCCAGCTCCTGCTCGACAATGAAATCCGGCTCAACACCATCGGTGAGACCGACCGGTTGCCGAGCGGCGTGCGCGACACGCTCCGGGCGGTGATGGCGGAGACCGCCGCTTTCGACAAGATGGTGCTGACCCTGGCGCTCAGCTACGGCGCACGCTCGGAGATCGTGTCCATGGTCCGGCAGATCGCCGTCGCCGCCAAGGCCGGCACGCTCGATCCGGATGCCTTGGACGAGAAGATCGTGGCCGGCCACCTGGCCACCCGCGATCTTCCCGATCCGGACCTGTTAATTCGCACCAGCGGCGAGATGCGCCTGAGCAATTTCCTGCTTTGGCAGATCGCCTACGCGGAACTGGTGTTCACCCCGACCCTCTGGCCGGATTTCGGCGAAAGCGAATTCATCCAGATTCTGAAGGATTACCAGAATCGTGAACGGCGCTTTGGCGCGGTCATCTCACCCTAAACCGGAGCCTATTTACGATATTACAGGCTGCAGGAATGCCGATGCACCTGAAACGCTGGATCACCGGAATCGTCGCCGTTCCCCTGGTTTACTTCCTGGTCGCCGCCGGTGGCACGGTTTTTCTCCTGCTGATCGCCGCCGTGGCGGTGTTGACCCTCTGGGAGTACCATCAGGCGGTTTTTAAAACACTGGATCCCGGCTTGGCAAGCGCCATCCCCGGCCTGGGGATCTGCCTGGCACCGCTCATCATCCTGGTTGCCGCTCGCTGGGGAATGGCGTATGTGCCCCTGGTGCTGGCCGTGGACCTTGTCGTGGTCGCCGGCCTGACCCTACCGCTTTTCAAAACCGATTCCCAGGCGCCCTTTCTCGTGGCCAAGCAGGTCCTGGGGCTGGTTTATATTCCGGTTTCACTGGCCTTTTTGATGCTTTTGCGGGAAGATACGGCCGGCGCCCGATGGATTTTTCTGCTGCTTGTAACCGTTGCCGCCGGGGATACGGGGGCGTTTTATACCGGCACCTACCTGGGCCGGAACAAGCTTTGTCCCTGGGTCAGCCCCAAAAAAACCATCGAAGGCAGTCTGGGCGGGCTGACCGCCAACATCGGGGTGGCCCTGGTGTTTAAATGGTTCTTTCTGCCGGCCCTGGCAATCCTGCCGACCGTCCTGTTCGCCCTGGTGATCGGCATTGCCGGCCAGGTGGGCGATCTCTTTGCCTCTGAATTCAAGCGCTGGGCCGGCATCAAGGATTCGGGCCGCCTGCTCCCCGGACATGGCGGTTTCCTCGACCGGCTGGACGCCCTCTTGTTCGCCACGCCGCTTGCCTATCTGCTCAAAATCAGTATATTCTGATCGGAATCGCCATCAAGACGCCAAGAAACGAAGCAGCCATGAAAGCACTTTCCATTTTAGGGTCCACCGGCTCGATCGGCACCAATGCCCTCGACATCGTGCGGCAGTTTCCCGACCGGTTCCGCGTCATGGCCCTGGCGGCCAAGACCAGTGTCGCCAAACTGGCCGAGCAGATCGTTGAATTCTCGCCCCGTGTGGTTGCCGTCTACGACGATGTCCATGCCGTCCGGCTCAAAGCCCTTTTGCCGTCGGACGTCGACGTGGACATCGTGTCTGGCGACGATGGCTACTTGACGGCCGCCACCCTGCCCGAGATCGATATGGTGTTGGGTGCCATGGTCGGCGCGGCCGGGCTGAAACCCACCCTGGCGGCCATCGATGCGGGCAAGGACATCGCCCTGGCCAACAAGGAGACCCTGGTCATGGCCGGGGAGATCGTCATGGCGCGGGTGGCCGCGCGCGGGGTGAAACTGATGCCCGTGGACAGCGAGCACAGCGCGATTTTCCAGAGCATGGCCGGCCATCAACATGCCGAGATCCGCGAGATCCTGCTGACCGCCTCCGGCGGGCCCTTCCGGCAGAAACCGGCCGCCGAGTTCGCCGCCATCACCCCGGCCATGGCCCTGCGCCATCCCAACTGGTCCATGGGCAGCAAGATCACCATCGATTCGGCCACCTTGATGAACAAGGGACTTGAAGTGATCGAGGCACGCTGGCTTTTCGACGTGGATTTCAGCCATATCAAGGTGGTGGTTCATCCCCAGAGCATCATCCACTCCATGGTCACCTACCAAGACGGGGCCGTGATTGCCCAGTTGGGCATCCCGGACATGAAAGGGGCCATTGCCTACGGACTTTCGCATCCCCAGCGGCTGCCACTCTCCCTGCCGGCCCCGGATTTCGCCGCCCTGGGACAGCTGACCTTTGAAGAACCGGACCTCGACCGTTTCCCCTGCCTGGCCCTGGCCTTTAAGGCCGGTGCGGCGGGCGGTACCGGACCCGCCGTGCTCAATGCGGCCAACGAAATCGCCGTGGCCGCCTTTCTGGATGGCCGTCTGCCATACACAGGGATCTACCCGCTGATCGCACAGACCCTGGATCGGCACCCGATGGTGTCCCATCCGGATTTGGACCAGCTCATCGCGGCGGATCGCTGGGCTCGGGAGACGGCCCACGACCTGATCCACCGACAGGAGTCTTAAGGTTTCGCCTATGACCACCAGCATTTTTGCCTTTATCGTCGTTCTCGGCGTTTTGATTTTTTTCCATGAACTGGGTCATTTCCTGGTGGCTCGGCTTTTTGGTGTGGGCGTCGAAAAATTCTCCCTGGGGTTTGGTCCCCGCATATTCGGGAAAACCGTTGGAATCACCGACTACCGGATTTCCGCCATTCCTTTGGGCGGCTATGTCAAGATGGTGGGCGATGAGCCGGACGTTGAGATTGATCCGGACCTGATTCCCCTTTCGTTCACCCACAAACATGTTCTCAAGCGCATCCTGATCGTGGCCGCCGGGCCAGGCTTCAACCTGCTTTTGGCCGTGATCATCTACTTCGGATTTTTCTTCTTCATCGGCACCGAGGACATCCGGCCGGTGGTCAACCAGGTGGTCGCCGAAAGTCCTGCGGCCCAGGCTGGTATTCGCACCGGCGACGAAATCGTCGCCATTGACGGCAAGGCCGTGACCGCCTGGGGCGACATCGACCGCCTGATCGCCGCCGACAAGGGGGCACCGGTGCACATCACCGCCCGGCGCGAGGGCGCCCTGTACGATGTCACGATTACGCCCCAGACCAAAGTGGCCAAGGACATCCTGGGTGACGACACCCCCTATTACGATCCCGGCTTTTCGGGGCTGCCACCCCTGAAAGCCCTGGTGGGCGAGGTGGCCGACGGCTATCCGGCCAAGAAAGCCGGCCTTAAAAAAGGGGACCTGATCGTCGGCATCAACGGCCGTCCGGTGGACAGCTGGAACACGATGAAGACGATTATTTCCCAGAGCAAGGGGGAGCCGCTCTCCGTGCGGGTGCGGCGCGGCCAGGAGAGCCTGACCGTCCGGATCGTGCCGGTGCTGTATAGCGAAGAGAATATGCTCGGTGAGAAGGTGGACAGTTACCGCATCGGCATTTCCACCCCGGGCATCACGATTCCCGCGGGCGACCGCATCGTCGTCAAGCGGGGTGTCGTCGATGCCTTTGTGGAAAGTGTCAGCCAGACCTATCAGATCTCGCGCCTGACGATCCTGAGCATCGGCAAGCTGATCAAGGGCACCGTTTCCACCAAGACCCTGGGCGGACCGATCATGATTGCCGAGATGGCCGGGCAGCAGGCCAAAGCGGGGCTGACCAACCTGATCTTCTTCATCGCCGTTCTCAGTATCAACCTGGCCGTGCTCAATTTCCTGCCCATTCCGGTGCTCGACGGCGGCCATCTGTTGTTTTTCTTCATCGAGGCGGTCACCCGCCGGCCGGTCAACACGCGCATGCGCGAGATCGCCCAGCAGGCCGGCATTTTTATTTTGCTTCTGTTGATGATTTTTGTGTTCTACAACGATATTACGCGCTTGTTTGCGAGTTAGAAGGGTACCCATGCCGCAGCGAATAGAAATCACGCTCAACGAAGACCTCGTGGATGCCGAGGGCGAGGCCCTGCGCCACAAGGCCAGGAACTATTTCGGCATCGACCTTGAAACGGTGCGCACGATTTCGATTGTGACCATCGATGCGGACCTGAGCGAGGCGCAGGTGGCGATGGCGCGCCGGGAGATCTTCACCAATCCGGTGACCCAGGTCTCTTCTTTGACGCCACTGCCGGTGGATTTCGACTGGATCATTTGGGTCGGTTTTCGGCCCGGGGTGCGTGACAATGCCGGGGCCACGGCCGTTGAGGCGGTGGAAGACCTTTTGCATATGAAGTTCTCCCCCGGCCAGGCGATCTACACCTCCAAGCGCTATTGTCTCAAGGGCGGCGGCATCACCCGACAGGATGCGGAGAAAATCGCCGGCGAAATCCTGGCCAATGACATCATCCAGCAGTATGCCGTGTACGATCGCAATGCGTGGGATCCGGCGGTTGGCATCGGTTTTGTGATCCCCAAGGTGATTCTCGACCACACCCCCGAGACCACCACCCTGTCCATCGACAGTGACGCCACCCTGGCGCGGCTCAGCGACGAGCGCAGCCTTTCGCTCAACCCCAACGATATTCCCACCATCCGGGCCTATTTTCTCGATCCGGCGGTGAAGCGCCAGCGACGGGCGGTCAACCTCGGCGACCCCACCGACGTGGAATTGGAGTACATCTCCCAGGGGCGCAGCGATCACTGCAACCACAACACCTTCGGCGGAAGATTTCATTACCAGGATCTTTCCACCGGCGAGGGCGAGACCATCGAGAGCCTCTTCAGGACCTATATCGAGCGGCCCACCTTGGCGCTGAAGCAGCGCAAACCGTGGGTGATCTCGGTTCTCTGGGACAACGCCGGCGTGGGGCAGTTCGACAATGACACCTACTACACGATTACCGGTGAGACCCACAACTCGCCCTCCAACATGGAGGCCTATGGCGGGGCCATCACCGGCATCGTCGGCATCTACCGTGATCCCATGGGCACCGGCAAGGGCTCGCGCCTGATCATGGGCAGTTACGGCTTTTGCGTCGGGCCGCGGGACTACGCCGGCGATCTCAAACCGCGCCTGCATCCCAAACGGCTGTTGGACGGCGTGATCGAGGGGGTGCGCGACGGCGGCAACAAGAGCGGCATCCCCACGCCCTTCGGCCAGGTGATGTTTCATCCGGGATATATGGGCAAATGCCTGGTCTTCGTGACCGCCCTGGGAATCATGCCGGCTGCCATCAACGGCGAACCTTCGGATCAGAAGACCATTTTCCCCGGCGATTTGGTGATCATGTGCGGCGGCCGGGTGGGTAAGGACGGTATCCACGGCGTTACCGCTTCCTCGGCGACCTTTTCGGCCAATACGCCGGCCGGCCACGTGCAGATCGGCGATCCCTACACCCAGAAGAAGATGCACGACTTTCTGCTGCAAGCCCGGGACGAGGGCTTGATCCGCTTCATCACCGACAACGGCGGGGGTGGCCTCTCCTCCTCGGTGGGCGAGAGCGCGCGCTTTTCGGGCGGCTGCGAGATCCAGCTGGAGAAGGTGCCCCTGAAATACGACGGCCTGGACCAGTGGGAAATCTGGGTCTCCGAGTCCCAGGAGCGCATGACCGTGGCTATCGACCCCCGACACCTGGCGCGTTTCATGGAACTTTCCACCCTGCACGCCGTGGAGAGCACGGTGATAGGCACCTACACGGACAGCGGCAAGATTCACATCACCTATAACGGCGTCACCTGCGCCTACATCGATCTGGCCCTGCTCACCTCGGCCTTTCCCAAATGGGAGTTCGAGGCCGTCTGGCAGCCGCCGGCCCTGCGCGGCCTTACCGAACCGGTGCTGGGCGTTCCCACGGATGTGGCTGGCCTTCTGCTCGATCTGTTGGCCCGGCCGAATATCTGCTCCAAAACGTGGGTTGCCCGCCAGTACGACCACGAGGTTCAAGGCACCAGCGTGATCAAGCCCCTGGTCGGCGCTGCCCAGGATATTCCCAGCGACGCCGCCGTGATCCGGCCGGTGCTTTCATCCGACCGCGGGCTGGTCTTCTCCCAGGCGCTGATCCCCATGTATTCGGCCATCGACGCCTACCCCATGACCACCTGCACGATCGACGAAGCGGTGCGGCGAGCCATTGCCGTGGGCGCGGACCCCGAGCATCTGGGCGGGGTGGACAACTTCTGCTGGCCCAGCATCCAGTACGATCCGCAGACCAATCCCGACGGCCGCCACAAGGCCGCCCAGCTGGTGCGTAGCTGCAAGGCCCTGGAACGGATGTGCCTGGCCTACGGCATTCCGCTGCTCTCGGGCAAGGACTCCATGTATGTGGATGGGCATCTTCCGGGCCGCTACGGCGAGACTCACAAGGTGTCGGCCCTGGAAACCCTGCAGTTTTCCGTTACCGGCGTGATCGATGATGTGTGCCGCTGCATGACCCTGGATGCCAAGCTGACCGGGGACCGGGTCTGGGTCGTGGGCCTGACCCGCAACGAATTGGGCGGGTCCGAATATTACGAGCGCCTGGGCAAGATCGGCCTGAATGTTCCCGAGGTGGATCCCGAGGCCTTTGCCGAGCGCTACCGCCGTGTGGCCGAGGCGGGGCGCAAGGGGATTTTGGCCTCCTGCCATGGGATCTATCGCGGCGGCCTGGGCGTTCATCTGGCCATGGTGGCCATGGCCGGCGAACTGGGAATCCACGTGGATTTGTCCAAGGTACCGGCCGACGGCGCACTGCGCGACGACACGCTGCTCTTTTCCGAGAGCGCCGGCCGGTTTATCGTAACGGTGGCGCCGCAAAACGAGGCCGCCTTTGCCGCTATTATGGACGGCCAGCCGGCCGCCTGCGTGGGCGAGGTCACCGAGGTTCCGCAATTGACCATGACGGGCACCGATGGCAATCCATTGGCAACCTTGACCGTAGAGCTGATGAAGGCGGCCTGGAAACGGCCGTTTGGGGATCTGATATGAGTGCGAAACCGAAGGTACTGGTGCTGACGGGCTTCGGCCTGAACTGTGATCATGAAACGGCGTATGCCTTCGAGCTGGCCGGGGCCGCGGCCCAGCGAGTGCACATCAACACCTTGATCAAGGGTGACGCGCTGCTGGACGATTTTCAGATCCTGGTTTTCGGCGGCGGCTTCAGTTGGGGTGACGATCACGGTGCCGGGGTGATCCAGGCCCTGCGCCTGAAGACCAACCTGGGCGACCGGCTGCTGGCCTTCGTGGCTGCCGGCAAACTGGTCATGGGAATCTGCAACGGCTTCCAGACCCTGGTGAACCTGGGGCTGTTGCCGGGCAATGACGGCGACTACACCCGCCGCTCGGTGGCCCTGACCAACAACGACTGCGGCAATTTTCAGGACCGGTGGGTGCGCCTGGCCATCAATCCCGATTCGCCCTGCATCTTCACCCGCGGCATCGCTGCCCTGGATCTTCCCGTGCGGCACGGCGAAGGCAAGTTTTACACGGATGCCGCAACCCTCAAGACCCTGGCCGGCGGCAACCAGATCGCCCTGCGCTATGCGCTCGCCGATGGCCAGCCGGCCGCCGGTGCCTTTCCCGACAACCCCAATGGCTCGCTGATGGACATCGCCGGTATCTGCGACCCCACGGGGCGGGTCTTCGGCTTGATGCCCCACCCGGAAGCCTACAACCATATCACCAACCACCCGCCTGGACCCGCCGGCTGGAAGCGGACCGGCGGCGTGGTGTCACACCGGAAACCACGGTGGGCGAGGGGATTCGCATTTTTGAAAACGCCGTGGCGTATTTCGGCAGCTGATGCCGGCATGACGGATTTTTTTATTGCAGGCGTCCATGCATAAAACCAATACCACGTGTGCCTTTATCGTTCTCTATTTCGGCGCGTTGCCCGACTACTTTGATTTCTGGGCGCGCTCCTGTGAGAGCAACCATACGCATTTCCATTGGTTTGTGTACAACGACAGCATCACCGAAACGATCCCGTTCAATCCGGCGGTCACCCTTGTTCCCTATGGCTTCGCGCAATTATGCCAGGAGATCGAAGCCGCCTACCAGCTTCCCGTGCCTTCGGAAAGCCGCGGCCTGGTCTGTGACTACGAATTGTTGCTCGCCACTTTGAAACACGATGACGACGCCTTTCATGGGTTTGACTTCGTCGGATTCACCGACCTTGATGTGATCTATGGCGATATCCGGCGTTTTCTTCCAGACGATGCCTTGGACTACGCCATGATCAGCGCCGACGATGATCGGCCTTGCGGTCCGTTCATGCTGTTCAATCGTAAATACGCGGATCGGATTTTCAGGCACGATGGGGTTTCCGCCTGGCTGAAATCCACACTCGAAAAAGAAGTCTGGCAGTTAACCCACTCCACCGAAGCGGGCGCCTTCGAGCCCATGACCGGCAGCCGCAAGAAAGACGCGCTGGTCAAGCAAACCCGATTCAGGCATCTTGACGAATCCGAGACCTTGATGAAAATCGCCGCCCGATTCGCGCCGGTGCTTTGCCGGGCCGATCCGCTTCAGCCGACCATGACCAAGGGATTCAACTTCCGCAAGGCATTTGCCGTGTGGGAGAAGGGGACGCTGAAGGTCTATGATAATCGCGGGCATGTCCGGGAGGGGGCCTTTTTCCATTTTTCCCGATTTAAAAAACGGGCGCGTTTCAAGATCGATCCGGCGGTCAGCCGATCCCATCGCTGGGGAATCTACAAGTACGGCATTCGCGAAATTGCATCGCCGCTGACCTTGATGAAGATGTGGGGGTCACTTCTTTATTAAACCGGACGATTGCGGGGAGGGCGTGGTTGAAGAAGAAAATTGCGATTGTACGCTCCACCTATTCGCCCTTCGGTGGCGTCGAACGGGTGGCGCTGAGTCTGGTTGAAGGCCTTTTACAAAAGGGCCTTGCGGTGACCTTGCTGACCTTCCCCGGTCAATCCTGGCCCATTGACGACCCGAACCTGCAGTTGGTGCCCTTGGGCCTGTTCCGTACTCACCGGCTGATCCAGGCCTGGTCCTTTGAAACGGCCGTCCGGCGTTATCTGCGGCGCCATGACTTCGACTGCATTTTCTCCCTGGACAAGGTCACCTGTTTTACGCATCTGCACGCCGGCGGCGGCACCCACAAGACCTTCCTGCGCATCCGGGCCGGCTATTCGAATCGGCTGTCACGCTTTTTCAGGCGGTTGAGCCTGTACCACCGCTATATCCTCCATCTTGAGAAAAAGGGCTTCGAAAATCCGCGGCTTCAAAAGGTGCGCTGCAACGCCGGGATGGTGAAGCGCGATATCCAGGCCGACTACGGCGTGCCTGAAGAGCGGCTCAGTGTCATCCACAGCGGCATCCGTTGGAAGTCCATGGAGCCGGTTTTCGACGACCGGGTTGCCGTGGCCGAGGATTTGCGCCGCCAGCATGACCTCTCGCCGGACTGGGCGTGCCTGCTATTCCTGGGCAGCGGGTTCGATCGCAAGGGCTTGGATATTGCGATTCAGGGATTGGCCGCCATGCCGCCGGTCTGTCATTTACTCGTGGTGGGCAAGGGGGCGACCGGCCCCTATGAACGCCTGGCGGAAACCCTGAACCTTACCGGGCGCGTTCATTTTCTCGGCTCTCAACCCCAGGGATGGCGCTATGCCACCTGCTGCCGCGCCCTGGTATTGCCGTCCCGATACGATCCCTTTGGCGGCGCCGCCGCCGAAGGCCATGCCATGGGAATTCCCGTTCTGGTGAGCGATACCACGGGGTTTGCCGATTATGTGGTGCCGGGTGAAAATGGCATTATCCTGAACAACCCAATGACGGCCCAAACCATTCAGCGGGGATTCGTCGCGCTGTGGGAGCTGATCCGCCACCCCCGGCAAACGCCGGCCGAGCTGCATGCGCATGTGCGCTGCCTGGACGATGACGCGATTCTGGAGCGGCTCCTGGCCGAGTTTCTCTCGCTCTGAAATCCTCGATGGTCGGAATGCCGCCGAACCGTCAACCCGCCTTCCGGCGCAGCAGCAGGTAGTCTTCCTTGCCGTCGTAATTCCATTTTCCGATTGTTTGGAAATCAGCGGCCCACGACTCCGTCATCAGGTCGAAACTTTCCTTGGGCCATGTTTTTCTGGACCACAGAACATAGCGGACATTCTCTTTTTTCAGGCGGGAGAGAAAAACGGGATAACTTTTACCGATGACGACCGACTCGGTTTCATCACAGAGTACGCCGCTGACATCCCGGTTGGCATAGAAAAAGACCCAGTTGTAAGCCTTAGAGCGCCCGGCGGCGATTCGGACCCGTTCGCCGGGTGCCTTGCCGTTGATGATCGCTTCGGCCATTTGGGGGAAGATCGCTTTTTCGGCATAGCGGGGGTGAACGTTCTTGCCCAGACCAAAGGCCAGAATACCCACGGCCAGAAAGATTGCCGCGCGTTTCGGGGAGATCCGCCATCGCGCCGTCAGCCATTGAACCAAATTCTCGCAGCCGAAGCCGACGATCAGAACCGCGGGCAGGATCAGGTTGATCAGAAAACGATCATACATCAGCCATGTCTTGAGGATGTACAGATACAGCATCACCGTCGCCCCAAGCACAGCCAAACAAAATAGGCGATGCGCGGATCCGTTTTCATTCTTTGGCGCAGGCCGGCGAACCCGAGTAAAAAAATCAGTAAATAGGGGTAGAAAAATTTCTCTGCCAAACAGTCCAGAAACGGGCCGAGGGGAACAATCCATGCAAATTTGCCGGCCTGATTGAGAAATTCAGCCACCAGGCCGTGTTGAGAATTAGCCAGGCTGTCGAGGCTGGCGCGAAGGCCGTGGTAGTCATCCATGAAGTGGGCCAACACCTCGACAGGTTTGTCCAGCCGGAACAATCTTGTCAACGGCAGGTCCAACGCGAGTGCGGCCACAATTCCCATGGCCGCCATGACGATGAGCGGCAGCAGGAAAATCGTCAGCGATTGGATTCGCCGGCCCTTCTCACGGTAGAACAGATAGCCGGCGGTAATACAGAGGTATAAAATCGATTCGATGCGGGCCCACGCGGCAACCATGAGGCATAGGCAGGCCAGGATCAGGTTGAGCCCCTTGCGTCCGTTGTTACGTTCCGAGCGGTTGGCATCGCCTGTGTCATGATGGCGCAGCACCATCCAAAGCGCCGTCAACAGAAAGAACCAGAAGACCGGCCCTCGGATGACTTCCGCGCTGCGTCCGGCCAGGGCCGGAATGAAGGCATAGACCAAAAGGGTCAGGCGGGTGATGCGAGCATCGAAAAACCGCTTGAGAATGAAATACAAGGGCACGAACATGCCGCAGCTAAAGAGCAATCCGATGAAGCGGCCCGCCACCACCCAGTCGTGAAAAACGGCAAAGGCGCCCGCGATCAGCGGCGGCAGGATGGACAGGTATTTCATGCCGCAAGCGTTGATCGCCGACCACTGCTGAAAATAGATCGCCCGGGCCTGCTGGATATAGATCAACCCATCGGGATTGACAACGGCGGTGAAGACGCTGAGGTAGAATCGCACCCCCATGGCAATAATGAAAACCCACGTGAGGGGGCTTTTGAAAATCCGGTTCAATGGATCAGATTCCCGCCGTTATGAGATGGTCGTAGGCAATGTTGATCTGAGATGGATAGTCTCTGGTGTCGTTGAAAACACGCGGCCCTTTTTCCGGGTCGTAACGATTGATCAGTCGCTGCTCACGCGTGGTTTCCGGAGTGCTCACCTGCAAAACAATATCTGCCCGTGAAATTCGGCTTTCGGGATCCGACTTGATATAGATGCGAATTTGTTTTTTCCGGCAATACTTCATGAAGGGAGCCAGTTCATCGACCCCGGTACAGGGGATCGGACACCACCGACGGAAAAAGTACAAGGTATCCACCGCCATGTTGTCATCATCGATAACGGCGATTTTCCGGCGATGGAACGGGCCAATCCCCCGGTTGCGGAAATACTTGCCCAAAAGGGATTTGCCAACGCCTTTGTTCCCCACGATGGCCATCAAGACAGTGGGTTGGGATGCCAAACACTGCTTGATAGTTGCTGCCAGTTCAGCTGTCTTTTCTTCCGTCAAGCCGGTATAGATGACGATCTCGCCGGCCCTGTTGCGGATTTTGATCATATGTGATGGTTACCGGTTGAAATGCGGATTTTACAATTGTGTCAGCCAGGATAGACGTGAAAAAATGAACAATTCCTTTACCACAATCGCAAATTGCTGTAAACAGGCTGGGCATGCGTGACGCCACTACCGTTTTATTGACGTAGTCCTCCGGAAAAACAGGCGATTCCGAGTCTGTTTTTTTGTTTTCAAGGCCAGCAAAACCGGACATGACTTCTGGGTTGATGCAATCCCCGTTCATTTGAGATGAAGACGAACCGACAGCCGAAGACAATCGATTTTATCGTGTATGGGCTCATTTCCCGCCTCATCCGCGCCATGGGATTTATTCCGCGATCCATGGCCCGAAGGATGGGAACCGTTTTGGGCGACCTCGCCTTTGCTTTGGACCGCAAACACCGCCAGGTGGTATTGGGCAATCTGAACCATGCCCTGGGCAATGAACGGTCTCTCCACGCGCGCCGGCGCATGGCGCGAGAGGTCTTTCGCCATATCGGTCAGATTCTCTTCGAGGTGGGCTGGTCGCTGTCAGCCCCAAGGACCGAGCTGGACCGCGACATCCGCATCGACGGGCTGGAAAACTACCGAGCCGCGCTTGAAAAAGGGCGGGGCGTGCTGTTTATCACCGCCCATCTGGGGAACTGGGAATTGCTGCCTATCGTGGGTGACCGGGCCCGCATGGCGTTGAATATCGTCTACCGGCCGCTGGATTTCATGCCCCTGGAACTCTTTTTCTGTCACCTGCGAACCCGTTTCGGCGGTAAAATGATCCCCCGCCGGCAAGCCATGCTGAAGATTGTCAGAGCCCTTCGCAAGAAAGAAGTCATTGCCATTCTGCTCGACCAGAGTGCCGATTGGTACGACGGGGTGTGGGTCGATTTCTTCGGCAAGCCGACCTGTACGAACATCGGGGCAGCCACGATCGCCTTGAAGACCGGCTCGCCGGTATTGCCGGCCTTCCTCTACCGCGAAGCAGACGGGTTTCGCGCCGTCTTCGGCAAGGAGATTCCCCTGGTCGTCACGGGGGACAAACGATCGGATATCGAGAGCAATACCTTGAACTTCAACCGGGCGATCGAAAAGGGGATCCGCAAGCATCCCGAACAATGGTTTTGGGTTCATCGGCGTTGGAAAAGCAAACCCTATCGACCATGGCCTAGAATCCGGTGACGGATTTATTTGGGGAAAGACTGTTGACGGCGTCATGAACATTCAAGAGAGAAAGAAGATCAACACTTGCTCATCCGCGGGACCAACTGGATTGGTGACGCGGTGATGACCACCCCGGCCGTGCGGGCCATTCGGGCCAATTTTCCCACCGCCCGCATCAGCATGCTGGCCAAGCCGTGGGTGGCGCCGGTCTTTACCCACAGTCCCGATGTGGACCAGGTGATTGTTTACGAGGCCGCGGGACGCCACGCGGGCGTCGCCGGCACGATCCGTTTGGCCAGGGATCTTCGGCGCTACCGCTTCGATGCGGCCATCTTGCTGCAGAACGCCATTGAGGCCGCGCTGATCGCCTTCATGGCCGGTATCCCCATCCGCATCGGCTTTGATACCGATGGTCGCCGTCCGCTGTTGACCCATCCGGTGCATCGCACCCAGGCGATCAAATCCATTCACCAGACCGGCTACTACCTGAAGATTCTCGAAGGCGTTGGCTTGGCCGGCGGCCCCCCAACGCTCTCCCTGACCCTTGATCCGGCGGATCGGATGCGCGCCGGCCAACTGCTGGCCGATCGCGGGGTGACGCCGGGCAGTCCATGCATCGGCCTCAATCCCAGCGCGACCTTCGGGCCGGCCAAGCAGTGGTTTCCCGAGCGCTATGCGCAGCTGGGCGACCGGCTGCACCGCGAATTGGGCGCCACGATCCTGATCTTCGGCGGGCCGGCGGATAAGGAATTGGGGCGCGGAATTTGCCGCCAGATGACGGTCCCGGCCATCGACTTCAGTGGCCAGACCAGCCTGGGGACGGCCATGGCCCTGATCGGCCGCTGCCGGGCCTTTGTCACCAATGACTCGGGGTTGATGCACGTGGCCGCCGCTCTTTCGATCCCCCAGGTGGCGATTTTCGGTTCCACCAACCACACGACCACCAGCCCGTTCAGCGCCAACAGCCGCATCGTGCGTGTCCCCATCGCCTGCAGCCCCTGCATGCAGCCGGTCTGTCCGCTAGGCCACATGAACTGCATGCGACAGGTGAGCGTGGACAGGGTGGCGGACGCCGTCAAGGACCTGCTTTGAATATCCTGATCGTCAAACTCAGTGCCATCGGCGATGTAATTCATACCCTGCCGGCCTTGAACGCCATCCGGGCGCGTTATCCCCAGGCCCGCATCACCTGGCTCGTGGAAGCGGCGGCAGCCGATCTGGTGCTCGGCCACCTGGCCCTGGACCGGGTCATCGTCTCCCACCGTAAACGCTGGCTGCGGGAGTTGAGAACCCCCCGGCGGCGGCAGGCGCTGACCGAGATGCGGCGGTTTTGGCACGACCTGCGCGATACTTCCTATGACATCATCATCGATTTCCAGGCCCTTTTGAAAAGCGGGCTGCTCGTCTGGCTGGCCCGGGGGCGGCGCAAAATCGGTTTCGACAAGGGCATGCAGCATCAGGAACACAGTTACCTGTTGCTCAACGAACGCGTACCCCCCGTGGACATGGAGGTGCACGCCCTGACCCGCGGCCTGATGCTGCTCAAGGCCATTGGCATCGACCATCCGTCGGTCGCGTATCATATCCCCACGACGGCCGCGGATCACCGGCAGATCGCGGCGATGCTGGGCGACCAGGGCATCGACGGCAGTCGTCCCTTGGTGGCGATCAATCCCGTGGCCTTGTGGGAAACCAAATTGTGGCTCAATGACCGTTTTGCCGCCCTGGCCGACCGGCTGGTGACCCAGCACAACGTGAATATCGTCTTCACCGGGGGACCGGGGGACCGGGCGGTGGTCGATGCCATCCGTTCCCGGATGCGCGCGCCTCGTCGGATCTTTCCGGCCGCACCTCACTGACTCTGCTGGCGGCCCTTTACCGGCGCGCCACGCTGCTGGTGACCACCGATACGGGCCCC
>NZ_BBCC01000019.1 GCF_001311845.1 Desulfosarcina cetonica JCM 12296
GGGCTCTCTATCCCACAGCCCCAGTTGGTAATTGCTCAATGACATCATGAGGCTAAAGGGGTAATCATAGCTACCAAGTGGCGTAGTAACTCTCAGCAACAACTCTGCAATCTCCATGGAAGAAGGATTCACGCTCTGCAATGGAAAGACGCACTTCGAAAAATCATTAGGAAAAATATTCTCAAATTCTCCTTTGAAGGAAATGGTTAATTTCTCGCCATGTCTGAATTCAACGAACTCACCGCGTGCTAAGTACGTATAATATCTCCCTCTATTCGTCCGAAGTATGAGAGAGTTCGGAAGAACAAGGGATAACCTGAAGGCACCGCGTGGGACAACGCTGGTACCAGAGTTTTTGATATTAATCTCTATATCCCAATGGGGCTCGCCTTTCGCTTTCGAGACAACCTCACCCCCCTCGCTCAAGAGTTCCCCGTTAACAAAAAAGAGAAGAGATTTTATTAAGCTATCTGGCAATTGGCCTTTAGGGTTCTCAAGGCACCACCGAACACGACGTTCAAGCTCATCAACCATCTCTCTGATCTTGCCGCCGTAAATGATATGGGGATAATGCTTCAGGTCAAAAGGGATGTCTTCAGTCCTTTGTGTAAGAAGGATGACCCTCTTATTAAGGGCGTGAGCGTAGCCAGTTTCATAAAAAACATTCGGGTTCCTGCCGGTCATGTCTGCGACTATTACGTCTGCCTTTCCGATCTGGTTGTATATCCGTTCGAGTATAGACTCCTCGAAAATCTGCTCATCCACCCGTTCGCAGTATGCCCCAGCGTTTCGACATGCAGCCTTAATCCCAAGTTCGTAAACGTCATCAAACTCCGATGTAAAAGGCATCAATACAAACACAAAGGTTTTGGGTCTCGTATCTTCCATTTCTAATTTTTTTTGCCCCATTTATTTATGCCCAACGCCATGCTAAGCGGGCCGGGAATAAACACTGCTAAGTGTTCAGAACAATTAGGACTTTCAATAAATGACAATGGCCAAAATGCCGCCGCCTTTCCCGGTCCGCTTAAGCTACTGGTTGGCATTCGTCTTCATTTTAAATTCAAAATGGGATATCAAAATCCCTGTCAACATGTTTTTTTACACCATTATCTTCTATTTCATTTTCTATGTATTCCCACATCTCGTTCTGATGTAGCCAAATGGGATCAGCATTCCTACGAATGAACTCATCCACGTCCATCCCGTCAATAGTGGGAGGCCGCTTAACACGTTTTTGCTTACCATTTATAAAAATGGTCTTGTACTGCTCACGGCGTCGTTTTTTCTCTGCCTTTTCAGCGAGTGTATGTTTTCGTTTTTGTTTTGCCATGTTCAATCTCTGATTTAAATGCCAACGGTTTAATCACCGGACCAGCTTTTGGGGTCCGGTGCATTTTCTGGTTGTGCTCCATTTGTGCCTAACGAATGCTCCTTCAGCCAACTGCTCAGTACAGCGAAGAAATCATCCTTTGCGTGTTTTTCGATCTCGGGATCATGACCGCATCGAGGAAATTCGTGGTACTGCAAGTGAGGTATGTACCGCTTCAGGGTATCCCAGATCATAGATCCCGGGTGGGGATCGTCGGCACCGTGTAGCATGATTGTCGGAACCTTCACGGAAGTGAATGACTGTGGGTAGATGCCCTTTTCTTGGGATCGCAGCATGTCCTGCCAAGTTTCTTTATGGCCTTGCATGTCAAACGGTTCAGGTGCCAGGGAGGCATCGTCAATTGGCAATGGCTCATAAGTGTCTGTCATCCCATGCCACTTCATTATCTGCGCACCTATGTCCAGTTGCAGGTCAGCCTTATGCTCGGGGTGCTTGGATATGTAGTCGGCGATCTTCAGCCTTCGTTTCTGGGCGATGACCTTACGGGATTCCTTGTCAAATGTCCCGCAGCCAACAAGGGCCATGCTGTTGATCGTTTCCGAGTATTCTGCCGCGTAGGCCAAGGCCAGCATGGCACCCCACGACGAACCGACAAGGGCGGGTTTCTCGCCTTTGCAGCGCGAAAGAATTAGGTTGTGTAGATCCTGAATGTGAACCGCGACGGTCAGCGGTATTTCGCCGCTTGGGCGTTGCCACGGCTCGATCACCCGGAAATTGCGGGATAGCCCTTGTGCCAACCGCACTGCGCTACCCGTCGTACCCGGCCCTCCGTGCAGGGTGATTACCAAGGGACCATGGTCTCCATGGAAGCGAATACGACGGTTTCTATTCCAGCCTATCTTCATGTTCATCTGTCACTCTTAGGGCACAACGTTCCGCATAACCGGATGGCAATGGAGCGCAGCGTAATTGCCAGTCCGAGTTAATGCGGTTGTTGGCCTGTGATCTCTTCAAGCCAAGCCCGGTTCCAGGCAATACGATAACCCATTAATTGTTCAATAGTAGAGCCCATTATATCAGGGCTTTGTATTCTTCTAATCCTCTTTACTTGAATTGTGCAAACTAAATGAGAACCTAAGCCAAACCCTGAGAGACGTCTGCGACGATAATCTTTACAAAAAACGCTAATACGAGCGTAACCCAATGGAAGATAACGGATACTTTTGTATAGTGGTAATTTTTTACGTGCTTCCGAGAGAGCTTTTCTTACCGCTTTCCTCCGGATCTTTCGAATAATATCTTGTGTGATTGAACTCTTATGACTTTCTATATAAACACTCCCATTAAGTACAGCACCCCAAGCATTTCTATGTATATTAGCTTCTCGGATGTAAATTTCAGGATGGCCAAATTGCCTTTTTATATCTGATATTGCAATTGGCATGTTTAATTTGAAACTCAAAACAATATTTTGAATGCGGGCAATGAATCGGGGTGTTTTTATTCGGGGAACATAAAACACTAAATCGTTTTCAAGTACGCCCTTATAATCTTCAAGAATGGCATCTTGCTTATTCCTTAGATCATGGAGCTTTTTGCCATCGAATGCTGCCCACCCAGGCCAAGAGGAGGATGAACGTATGGAAAAGAAATAGCGATCATATCCCGGCGCAAAACTTTCAACAAGAACGCCTGTCTGAAATGTTGATATTTGGACCTTTCCGTAATCAGCAGTCTTCGGCCTTGCATATATTATAAGTTGGTTCAATCCCGTGAATTTAGAAGGTGTGCAACCTACAATCTCCCACCATGGGGTTCTGGTTTCCTCTTTAAGCTCTTCCAGCAACAGCTGTTGAGGCAATCGATATCCATTTGGTTGATGTACTAAAAGGAAAAGGGAAAGTGCAAGGGCCAGAGAGTTGCAAGAATCAAGAAGATCATCAAATACCCTAACGATATCTCTATCACTGTATTTTTCTTCATTCCCTTTCTTGTCGCGGTACAAAATTTCGTTTTGAAGATATGTAATACCACCATGGGCTATGGCATTTCTAACTATGTGCTTGTATGGGTTGACAACATCAGACAATATAGTTCTTTTTATCTCTTCGACGATTGGGAATAAATCTAAGCCATCTGTTCCCTTGCCACGATCAATTCGTGAAAAACAGGCAACGATACGACAAAATGGAGTAAAAACGGCTTCTGTAAGCCTAAGATAAGAAGGGTGTATTTGTTGATCAATAAACCTTATGAGTTCAAAATCATCAAGTTTATCAATAAAATCGTGCCAGTCTAAATTGTTGATCTCTTCGAGATGGAGGAATGATCGGTTCAACTCAGCATCATGATCAGTCAAATATTGCTGAAATGCACCTTGATTCTTTCGATTTCTATCCTCTAACCACCTATAAAAAATATTGTAAACAGATTGCGAATAAAAACGCTGTGGTGATCTATTAATGTATTTATGAATAGAAAGGAAGTGATCGTGTGAACAGTTTTCCAACTCAGGAAAGTGTTCCTTGATATCGCTACGTTTTCGTGCATGAGTGTTCCGTAGCAGGGGATTTTCAAGTATGTTTTTTAAAGCTTCCATATTCATTGAAGGCCAACGCCAGCTTCACGCGCGGCGGCTTTTTGCCGTCGCTGTGAAAGCAGAGGTTATCCATTTTTTTGCAACACCTGAATTCACAACTAATTATAAAAATTTATGTGAAATCAAATAAAGTATCGCATTCATCTCCTGATAAAATAGATTCCTATAAATGTCAGGATCGCTAAAAACATCATCCCACACTAAATTATGGCCAGTTGTATTTCTCAATCTTGATGTTGCAATAAATGCTGACTGAATTGAGTTCCCATCAATTCCATCCACGACTTCTTGCAGCGTGCTAGAGCCGGTTGGGATTTGTCCTGGAAAGTCAGCCTGAAATACATGAGAATTCAGAATATTTCCGAGCGAACGCCGTGGCTGTGCAGGATCGGGATATAAGTGTTTTAATAGTGATTCGAAAATTAAGCCACCTTTGAAAAGATGAATAAGAAAAGGGAGGATAGAACCCCCAATAGAACTTCTTATACGAAGCTCTGAATATCGATCAATAAATTCCAAAAGAAAAACATAGAAGCCACTAACTATTGTACGCTTTGTGACATCTTGCTCGAGGACAAGAACTCGAACAAAACTATCAACAAAGGATTGTATGTCCAAAGGCGGTCTTCCCGAAATATTGTTGAATCTATTTAGCTCCTGAACAAGGTATTGCCTGACATTTTCAATGGTTCGACTTGCCACTTGTGTATGAGGATCTTGAAGAGTGAGAAATGCTGCTCCAGGTTGATTGATCCAGTCATTAGGAAGTTTTCGTATATCTTCAGAAATAGCCGCATCAATATAAAATAGCGCTTTTTCAAAGTTACGGAGATCAAATGCTGTCCAGCTAAGGAAATAAAATGGTGTTCCTTTATGTATAGAATGATATTTTTCTGTGTCATCTTCTTCAAGTATCCTGAGCAATTCCTCGTAATCGCTGGAACGCTCATATGGTCTGTCTACCCAGTTTAGAACGTTACCAGGCCCAAAAGTACTAAAAAACCAATCCCCATCTTCCGGGCCGTTGATTTCCAAGTTTCCATAGACCTCCCTCAAATGTTGAACCAATGCTGTCGATAAAAAATACATTTGTCCTCCGCATGGATAACGGTGAAGTGAGGGGCCGGGAGATTTAAACCTGAAACCTCTACGGAACCCATTGAAAGTCTATTGACGAAATATG
Source organism: Desulfosarcina cetonica JCM 12296 (assembly GCF_001311845.1). Taxonomy (GTDB): domain Bacteria; phylum Desulfobacterota; class Desulfobacteria; order Desulfobacterales; family Desulfosarcinaceae; genus Desulfosarcina; species Desulfosarcina cetonica. The sequence goes on from NZ_BBCC01000019.1 coordinate 5,116, forward strand.
GTTAAAAATGCACGGCTTCTCCCGGTCCCACTCAACTGACTGGTTCGCCGCAGGCGACGGTCATAGTTTTTTACCCCACCGCAACTCAGGTTTTTCTCCCTTTTTCCAACATATGAAAAGTAAGATTCCAGTAAGAACGAAAACATAAATAATAAAAGGAATAGCCAACCAAGGAGATCGCTTTATAAGGAGCGCGCCAATAATCACAAGAACGATATAGCTCAAGAAAACAATCCATCCTTGCCAAGTAGCAAACAGGCCCCACCCGATTCCATATTTCATTGCAGGGAACCAGATATCTTTATCATTCTTACTCATAATATTTTCACCGAATAAATTGGCGAACGGTTGCTTAACGCGCGGCGGCTTTTTGCCGTCGCTGTTAAAGCAGAGGTTAGCGAAAAATCATATCTTTTAATCTAAGCTGTGGCATTTGCAGACTTTTCTATAGGCCTTTCTATCTCAAACATGTCAAGGTAATTATTTAAAGGCACACAGCAAATCAATTGGCCATCATTTCTAACACATGCGACTTGCATATAATCATCCAAAGATGTGCCTCCGCCGCCTTTAGGTGGTATTTTATATTTAAGAAGCGTTTCTACATAATCTTTAAAAATGTCCATGTTTATCCCAGACAATAGGGCATTTGAGACATCAGGGTACTTTTTGTGAGAGAAATATGTTTTTGATTCAAGCTGCAAACCATTTTCGAGTTTTCCATAAATAAAAAAGTGATGTGAATCTCTTTCCTGTAATGCATTTCGAGCTTCAGCGTAATTTAAATATTTATCAACTTCTCTGCTGATATCTGCTTCATATCGTTTAAATTCAATCAATGAAAATAAATTCTCTTTTGAATATAATGCATCTCCGATTCTTTCATGGACCCCATCCATCGGTGCAATAATCGCGTCGTAATTGAAATAATTTAACACGAACATATACTCTACTGTTTTTTCCCACCAATTCATTGTAGCCTTCTCCTCGCTAACGTGGATTAGACGACCGAACTGTCGCCTTATAAGGCGTCTCTTTAGCAGACGAAATCGTATTATTGGTCACATCAGTCCAATAATACCCCTTATTTCCGGTGTTATTGGCCTCATGAGGCCAATAACAAATTAAGATTTCGTAAAAATAGTGGAGCAACATGAACAAAAGTACATACAAATGATCGGTCAACAATACATCTAAAATGGTGCGAATGGAACGGTAGACTGTTATTACAGCTACCCTGGATTACATATTAAGTCAATTAGATATTGATCTATTTGGAGGAGTATTGACTCGCTGAGCGAGTTGGATATGGCGAAAGTGATACCTTCTGGCATGATCTTATAGCCGCAACAAATTGCCTTAGTACCCCTGTTCGTAAATACGGTGACGTACCGAGATTGTCGAGGCGCCCGGGGTGCAAGGCGCGAGAAGCGGCCAATAGCCATAGCTATTGGCGCGCCGAATAACGAAGCGAGTCGGAATGCATCGGCAATCAAATACCATCGTATTTGAAATTCTCCGGTCAAAGTGAATCGCGGTGGCACACCCGCGGCTTCACCGGCAGCCGGCAGTGCGCAGAGCCAGGCCCAAGCGAAACGCCAGCTGCTCGTATTTTTCGGCGAAGGGTTCCCATCCGGGCATTCTTTCCGGATCGCCGGATGTCACGGCCAGCAGGCGATTGAGGGCGCGCTTGAGCCGACGGCAGACCGGCAGCCGGTTACCGGCGTCGAGGGTTTCCAGGAAGGGGGTCGCTTCCTGAAGGCGCAGGCTGGCAAGGTAGTAGATCGCCGCCACGCTCTCGGGGGCCAGTCGGTAAAGTTCCTCGGCGGCGTCTTCGAATTGCTTCAGGGTATGCGCATCTGGCTGCAGGGTGTGGAGCCGCTCCAGGGCTTCGCAGAGCCGTTCCTGGTAGGTCCGTTGATCCTTGGTATCCTTGGTATCGCGCCACGCCGGATGCAGGTCCATTCCGATCTGGAGCTGCTCGGCGGCGCAGGTCAGGTGGTCCAGGGGATGGGGGCCGGTGGCCGCAAGTTGCAGGCAAGCCGTGCCCTTGAGCAGATGAAGCCGTGCGCAGCCGGTCGTGTCGGTTTCGCAGGTCACCGATTGGCGGGCTACCCAGGCGGCGTCACCATCGGCCAGGTGTTGTTCGAATGGAGAAATTTGGAAAAGGGAACAACCGGCCCCGACAGCGATCAACAGGGGGCCGGCGAAGCGAGCCGCCCATCGCCATGGGGACCGATGTGGCAGGGTCTGCCGACGGCGCCGCATGGCTCCTCAAAGACGCGGCTTGCGGCGCCGTTCACGATGGATGGAGAGCAGCTTTTCGCTGATGGCATCGAAAATGAACTCGCTGGGTTGAATGCCCTTGGACCGGCAATAATCCTCGACGCGTGCGTACAGGGCCTTGGGAATTTCCGCGCAGATGCATGCATTTTCGGTTGGGTCGGGGATGTCGCTGTTCATTGTCTCTTCTCAAGATTCCGGTATAGTTTTTAAGATAATGTTTTTGGCAAGGCCAGAGGGAGGAAACTGTATAAAACATACCGTGACGACCGATAACGCAGCCCAAAAACATTATCTTGAATATTATAGTTGGGGTTACATGTTCTCGGCGATGGAGACGATCCGGTCGCCGAGCATGTTGACGTAGCTGCCCATTTCGTTGTCGTACCAGCCGTAGATCACGGCCTGGGTCACCGGCGCGCGCACCACCGTGTCCGGCAGGCTCTTCAGGATATCCTTGGAGAAACCGGGAATATTGGCCAGGTCAAGACTGAGATCGGCCGTGCGCGTGTGGGTTTCGTTGCCTTCGATCACCGCCGCCGCCTTGGGCGCGCCGAGGATATCGCCGGAGACGTTCTGTTTTTCGGTGAACTGCAGGTAGCGGTTGGGGTCGAGCTGCGCCGCCTGTTCATAGACGCTGTTGATCACGCCCCGGCGGATCGGTTCCTCGGACGGACTTTCCTGGATGCTGAGAACCAGGATGATCAGCGAGCCGGAACTGACCGGCACCCGCACCGACTCGGCGATGAAGCCGATGTTCTCCATTTCGGGGATCACCAGCGCAGGGCCTTGGCCGCCCCCGTGGAGGTGAGAATGATGTTGTTGAGAATCGAGCGGTTTTTTCTTAAATCGGTTTTTCCGGCCTTGGGCAGCCGGTCGAGCACCTGCTGGGAACCGGTGGCGGCGTGCACCGTGGCCATGGAGGCCGAGAGGATGCGTTTGGCCCCAAAGGCGTTGAGCAACGGCTTCATCATGTGGGCCAGGCAGGTGGTGGTGCATGAGGCGTTGGAAATGATGCGGTGACGCTTGGGATCGTAATCATTGGCGTTGACCCCCATGACCGTGGTGATCGTATCCTCGGGCATGGGCGCGCCCTCATGCTTCGTTTTGAAGGGGGCGGAAACCACCACTTTTTCGGCGCCGGCTTCCAGGTGGCCGCGCACGGAGCCCTTGGGCGTGTCGACGGGTAGGGTGGGGTCCAGGAATTGGCCGGTGGTGTCCACCACCAGGCGCACGTCATGGGCTTTCCAGTCGATATCCTGGGGCGTGCGGGCCTCGCGCAGAAATCGTACCGTCACCCCGTCGACCACCATGCTGCCGGCGGCTTCGTCGATGTCGTGAATCGCCGGTTCGGCCCGGTAGCCGTGCAGGAAGGTGTGCAGTGCGCCGTAGGTCGAATCGCGTTCCAGGTAGTGGGCAACGTCCTTCATTCCGGTTCCGGCCTGACGACCGATATTGACCACGATTTCGTTGAAATAGCGCCGACCGACATGGTTCCAGACAGTCAGTTTGCCGATACGGCCCAAACCGTTGACGCCAATTTTCATTTTACCTTCGTTCATGGTGTCTATCTCCGCAGCCTGTCGGAACCGGTGCCGGCAGGGGTCGTTGAAGGTCCATTTTGTCGAGATCAGGCTTCCCTTATTTTTATGTTCCCTTGATAAACCGAACCCTCCCGACCGTCAATGCTAATGTGGTCGCCGGAGCGGATCACCACCTTGTCGAATCGGGCGGTTTTCTCTTTCTCGTTGCACACCAGGCTGCCGCATCCGACCACGCAGGTCTTGCCCAGGCGGTGGGCGACCACCGACGCGTGGGAGGTGAGCCCACCGCGGGCGGTGAGCAGGCCGTCGGCGGCATGAATCTCCTTGATGTCGTCGGGTACCGTGTCACCGCGGATCAGAATCAGGGCCGTCCCCGGTTCGGTTTCGCGCCAGCGGTCGATCTCGCTTACGGAGAAGACCGCCCGCCCGCTCATGGCACCGCCGGCCACCCCGATACCATGCCCCAGGTAGCGTTCGGCATCGATGTTGGGATCGAAGGCCAAGACGGTTTTACGTTCGCGAATGGCCATGTCGCGGGTCTGCAAGAGGTAGATATTGTCGCTGGCAGGACCCTCGAAGGTGAACTCCATCTCCTGGGGGCTCCAGCCTTTCTTGTAGATCAACGTGGCGGCCCATTTGCGGATTGCCGCGTAGATGGCCGGAAAGTGCGTTTCCAGGGTGATGTCGGTGTCGCGCATCTCGATTTCCTGCTGCTTGACCGATATGGGCAGGGTACGCACCAGCCCGGCAACCACGTCCTCGCCCTGGTTTTCCAGGGTGAAATCACCCCACGGACTCAGGGTGTCGCCGGACCAGCGAGGGTTGTGGGTAAAAAAGACCCCCGAGCCGGCCTGGTGCGAGATGTTGCCAAAAACCATTTCCTGGACGGTGACGGCGGTGCCCCAATCATCGGAGATGCCCATGATTTTGCGGTAGGTCTGGGCGCGATGGGACTCCCAGGAGGCGAAAACCGCGTTGATGGTCATGAAGAGCTGATCCAGGGGATCCTCGGGGACCTCCGCGCCTTCGTCCTGAATGCGTTGCTTGTAGGCCAGGGCGACCATCTTCATCTGCTCCCCGGTGAATCCCTTTTTCAGGGGGATGCCCAGCTTGGTCTTGAATTCGGCGATGATGGCGTCGAAATCGTCCCGCTCCAGGCCAACGGCCATGCCGTAGCACTGCAGGAAGCGACGGTAGTTGTCCCAGGCGAACCAGGGGTTGTCCATGCGCTGGGCCAGTCCGGCGGCGATCTCCTCGTTGATGCCCACGTCCAGGAAGGTCTCCATCATGCCGGGCTGGGAAATGGAGGCCCCGCTACGCACCGAGAAGAGCAGGGGGTTGGACGGGTCGCCGAAACGTTTGCCGGTGATTTTCTGCATGTGGGCCACATGGCGGCCGATCTGCTGACGGAAGTTTTTGGTCACCGGCGCGAAGCCGTCGATCAGCTCCCGGCAGCGGAAGGCCTCGGTGGTGATGATGAATCCCGGCGGCACCGGCAGGCCCAGGTTTTTCAGTTTGAGCAGGTTGAGTCCCTTGTTGCCCATGTAGATGATGCCCACGGCCTTGTTGTTGACTTCGTCCAGGGCGGTGATGACCCGCTGGGGGTCGAAATTGAGCAGCCGGTGAAGCTTGTCCTTGGGTAGCATGTTGGACTGATGGAAAAGGGTGTTGAGGATACGGGTGAGGAAAAGGTCCAGTTGCTGGAGCCCCAGGGAGGTGGCGATGCGGTCGCGGAAAAAGATCTCCGAGATGCGGTGCTTGAGTTTTTCGCCGTCCACGCCCGATTCCCGTGACAGGTACTTCTCGAGAATGCGGTCCATGGGCATCTGGCCGAGGATGCGCGTGAGATTCTGACCATGGATGTTGTTGAAATAATCGTTGATGATATTCTTAACGGCCACGGCAAAGCCCTTGAAGATGTCCAGGTACTGGGTGAAGGTGAAGCCGCGGACCTCCAGGGCATGGGCCAACAGATCGAGCTGACGTTCCAGTTCCACCGAAGAGATGCCGTCCAGGCGCAGGGCCTTGTCGAACAGGGTGAGCCGTTCGTAGATGTCGTTGAAGGTGGCCCGGGTGATCAAGCCGAGGTTGATCTGGTCGACCAGCTCCTCGAAAAGCACGTTGATCAGGGATTCGATGCGGAAGGTCAGCCCCAGGGCATCGAATTTGCGCTCGTGGTAACTGCCGTACATGGACGGGATGTCGATGGTGATGTGCCGTTTCTTGTAGATGTCGGCCCGGATTTCGAAGGTCTCCTCCGAGAGGATCGCCTCCTTGAGGCGATCGAGGTAATCCATCAGGGCGAACAGCCGCGTCTTGAGATCCGGCTGGTCCAGGGCGGCCTGGAGCAGGTGCAGTTCGGGAAAGGATTCCCGATCCAGTTGATCGATATACTGGCGCAGGGATTTATGGTCCAGATGGTACTTGTGGTAGAGCAGTTTGTAGAAGCTGCTGATCAGGACCACCCGTTCGATGTCGATGGGATCGGCATCCGGCGTGCCGGCGAGCATCCCGCGGATGCGCTCCTCATCCTCATCGAGCAGCTCGGCGGGCAGGGCCAGACCCTTTTCCATGAGCAAGCCGACCAGCCGGTGGACCCCATCGATGTAGCGCCCGGAGACGTCGATCTGGGAATAGATGTTGGGCGGCACAAAGGGTTGCAGCGGCTCCTTGTCGCGGGTTTGCCAGAAGTGCAGCACGGCTTCCATGAAACGGATGATGCGGTTGGAGCTTTCCACATGGCTCTGCTTGCGCAGGAAATGAATCAGAACGTCCCGCCGGTGGGTGACTTCGTCCAGCCGGGTGGAAATGTCGCGTAGATGCCCCTCGGCCCCGATGTCGTTGAAATAGGCGGGGAAGAGGCGCGCCAGCTGCTTGGTCAGGTTGAAGACCGGGCCGATGCGGCTGTTGAGCAGGCGGGTGATGTCCCGGGGGAACAGGTCCGTGTCCTTGATGAAAATACCGGTCAGGGCGATTTCGATGATCAGGCTGGAGAGCAGTCGTGACGACCAGATGGGCTTGCATTCGATCAATTCCAACCAGGTGCGGACATTCTGCAGATGGGCGGGGTTGACCTGAATCTGCCAGTCGTTGCCCACCCCGCCCAGCATGGGCGTCTGAAAGCCCAGGTCGACCATCTGGTCGATGAAGAAATTCACCAGGTCGATCTCGTCGGTCTGGTAGACGGCCTGGCCCATGTTGAGCACGCAGGTCAGGGTGGTGGTGGGAAACTGTTCGGCCTGGGTCTTGAGAATATTGAAGGTCTTCTCGATCAGCTCGCCGATATTTCGGTAGTTCTCGTTCTCGATCAACCAACCCACGGTGCGGTTGATGTCCCGCAAGGCCTCCTCGTGGATTTGGTTCAGGCCGGAAATGCCCATGATGTGGAAAAGAAAGATCACCTTCCATCCATTGCCCTGGTTCTTGTTGGCCCCGGCTTCCAGCAGGATCTGCGGCATGCGGCGGTAGTGTTCGACAATGGCGCTGAAATCGGTCAGGGTCAGCAGCTGTTCGAAGGTGGCGTGCCCATCGGTGTCGGCCTGGCCCACGATTTCCGCCAGCCGGTGCTGAAGGTCGTGCAGGACGGAATGGGAGATGGCCCCGAAGCACGCTTTGACAGGGTCGCTGTCCGACAGCTCGCCGGCGGCCGTGCAAAAGCTTTCCCAGGGATCCTTCAGCGTGCCCCAGAAGGTGTAGGTGGCCTGGTACATGCGGGTCATCAGACGATTGAAAACCGCATATTCCGTGATCATGCCGTTGGCGCGCTCGCCGAGCAATTGGATGATGCGTTTCAGTGGATAGAAACTCTTGACAAAAAGAAAGAAACGGTCGTCCGGATAGGCATGGATCCGTTCGAAGGCCGCTTGGAGGACCGGTAGGAAATCGGCCAGCCGATCCCGCGAATTGCCGATGATTTCCTGGAGGTAGCGTAAAAGGTTATCCACCGCTTCCACCCGAACGCTCTCAGGACTCTCCGCATCGATGGCTTCGGCAAAAATGTCGATCATGACCCCTGTGGCTTCCACGCCCCGTGCATGGGATTGAAACAGATGAAAATAGTCCAGGGCGTAGGTGCGCGCCTCATCCACGATGAACTGCCAGTTGCGATAGGGATGGCTGAGTTCGCGCAGGAAGGCGTTTACGCCCTCCATCAGACCGTAGTAGCGGGCCATGACCGCCTGAATGCATTCATAGCGTGCATCGATGGTGACATTGACATGGGTGCTGGCCAGGTTGACTTCAAGGGCTTTGGACTTGATCATGGTTTTCACGCTTCAAAAAAGATAAGGTGCGCGGGTTGTCTGATTTTAACTGGGATTTTCGACGCCTTCATCAACTGGCATGGTGGCCCAATTCGATGGAAATACTTTCCGCTGCCTTGAGCACCAATGCCAATGTGCGTTTGACCTGTTCCTCGTCGGTATAGTCGGGGAAGGGCAGCGCCACGCCGATGGCGGCGATGACCTTGCCGGAGACATCCCGAATCGGGGCGGCCACACCTTTGATCCCCGGGTGGGCTTCGCCGGTTTCGGCGGCATATCCCTTTTCCCGGATATCGGCCAGACGGCGGTAAAAGGTTTCCGGGTCGGTGATGCTTTGCGGGGTGAACGCTTGCAGGGGATCGCGGGCCAGCAGCTCCTGAACCTTGACCAGGGGCATGTCGGCCATCAGCACCTGACCAAGCATACCGAAGTGCAGTGGCCGCTGCTCGCCGATGGACGAAGAGATTTTGATCCAGCCGGTCCCCTCGCGCTTGTCCACATACACCAGGCGACCCTCCAGACATTGGCCCAAAAGCACGTTCAGGCCGGTCTTGTCCCTCAGCCATTCGATGTGGTGGATGGCTGCCTTGCGCACGGAAAAACCGGCGTGGACCACGGCGCCCAATTCAAAAAGGCGCAAGCCGAGTTCATATTGCTTGTTGTGCGGGTCCTGCCGCAGATAACCGCGGTCGGTCAGATTGGCCAGCAGCCGTTTGGCCGTGGTTTTTTTCAAACCGGTCTGGGCGACCACCTCGGACAGGTTCAACCTGCGCTGGTGAAAGGAGAACAGATCGATAATATCCAAGGCCCGATCCAAGGCCTGGACACGATAGATGGAGCCATGGTTGTGTTTTTTTTGTTCCATATAATGAACCTTGCTTTCCGCAGAATTAAGGGACACGCGACGGGCTGTCAAGAGATAACTTGTCGGAACCATGGGCGGCAGCACCGTTGCCGCAGGCCCATGCGCCGGCATGGGATACCTTGCCCGAGAGCCCGTTTTCGATTTTCGTTTGCGCTAAACTGTGCTATCTATCGAAAATAATCTGGAATCAATGAGGTCGGCTGATTTTTCAACCCGTCTTGCCAACCGGTCGCAACCGGACCGGACGCCAACCCATGATGGCCGCGTAAAAAGTCGCATTTCCGACGGTGCTTCACGTATTGGGTCGCTGTTATGAATGATAAAGAAATTTACCTTGATGATGCCGCTCAGCAGCTTTTCGCCCAGTTGGAGGGGCTTGAAACGCACCAGAAAGGGCGCTCCGCTAGTGAGTTGATGGCCGACAGCCTGGCTGCCGAACAAAAACAGCAGGACGTCTGGCGAATCCTGTTGTGTGAGATCGTTCAGGACATTGCGGCCTACCTGCAGCGTGTGAACCGGGATGGCAATCCTTTTGAGGAACGCCAGGTCTTCGATCGGCTGGCCGAAAGCCTGGGCAAGGTCGCCCAGTTTACCGGGCCCGCCGGACGCATCCTGATCCGCTACCGGGGGCTTTCCAGCGATGGCGATATCCCCGAACGGCTGGATTACGAAATCCTTCTCGGCAACATGCTTGTTGATCTCGACCTGGTGCCGGCAATGGTCAAGCGTCATGGCAGTTTGCTGATCAACCTGATGCGCCAGCTGCTGGAGGCTTATGGCGTTTTCGCAAGTTGCGGCATCAACAACCTGTACCTGCACTTGCCCAAGGGGGATCCCGAATCCCTGAAACGCCTGCGCCTGAGCCTGCACCTGCTTGCGGGGCTCTACCATGCCGAGACCCATCAGACGGAATTGACCCTGGGGACGGGGAAAACACAGGTGGTGCCCATCGTGGCCGACGAAAAGGGCAAAACCAGTGTCAACCTGACCCTGGTGGCGGGCGTCAATCGCCTGAATGCCAATACCATGCGCGGCCTTGTGACCAAGGTCGATGCCTGGATCCAGAAAAAGGAACAGACTGACGAGGGCTGCCGATTCACCAGTGTCTACAACGCGATTTTCGGTCTTCCCAAGATCAGCGCCCAGCTGATTCCCCCCCCCTTGGAGATCAACAACCTGGATTGGCTGATGCGCGAGGAGAGTGAAACGGATTTCTCACGGGAAAAGGCCAAGGTTGCCCGGATCATCGCCAGCGTGGAGGGCAATCCCGAAAAAGTGGCCAAGGTCATCAAAAGCGTTTACGGGGACGATTACCCGAAAATCAACGCCCGTCATCTGGCGGAACGGCTGGGGCTTTCATCCCACCTGCTCCAGGCCATCGACGCCAAACCCAAAAGCGAGGATGCCCGGCAGGAGGTCCTCACCAATTTACAAAAACGGCTGGACACGGTACGCGACGACGTCTTTGACAACCTTTACGTCACGCGTTCGGCCGATGGCGGGACTGAATCCACCGGGGCCCTGGTGGGGGCGGTGCATCGCCAGCTGTTCAAAATGGTCTCTTTTTTCCAGGGGCGCTCCACGACCCGTAAAAAATTGATGGCATGGTGCATGCGGCCACCCATTTCGAAACATCCGATTTCGAGATCCTGGCCAAGGATTTCGGTATCTCCATGGAAGAAGCGCACCAGCTGGTCGAGGCCCTGAAGAAATGCTTCGACGACAAGGGCCATTTCATCAAGTCGGCGTTTGTCGAGGGGCTGCAGCACTTTGCACGCTACGAAAAGAAAATTTTCGAATTTCTCTGGCGCCACCTCAAGGATGTGATTTCCGCCGAGGATCGTACCGCCTTTCTCAATTCATTGCAGCTGCTGACCGCCCGGATGCGCCAGCCCAAACGGGCCTTCAAAATTCTGCTCGAGGATTTCCTCAAGGATCCGAAGGACCTGCAGTATTCGGATGCCAAGGCGCTGATGCTGGCCAACCTGATCCTCCACGAATATGACAAATCCCTGGCCGAGATGGAGATCACCCCCGAGGACATTCTGTTCAGCCAGCGCGGCCTGGATCAGGAGGTGGCCCACTATGCCGCCTGGCGGCTGGATCGGGATCAGGAAGTTTTTTTTAACAAGGTGCGCACGGTTCACCACGGCTTGTGCGAGGCCCTGGATCTCGGCATGACCCGCAAACAGCGGATTCCGGTCAAGGATCTGACGGGCCTGGAACGTGAGCTGTATATCTTTCTGGCCATGATCGAGACCACCGTGGGACGCTCGGTCTTGCGCAGTGCGGTCAACGAGTATGGCAGCCCGGAGTCGGACATCTATTTCTACAAGGAGAGCGACCGCTGCATGTCCCAGCTGATGCAGAACCTGCGCATCGCCATCCGCGGGTTGGCCAATATCGGCAAGATGGAGTGCATCCCCTCCCTGGAGGCGGTCAAGACGCGCGAGGAGGTGTTCCAACGTCTCAAGAAAACCAAGGCCCACCGGGATCAGTCGCGCATGATTTCCGAATGGGTCGACGAAGCGGTAAAGCTCATCAAATTTCGCGCTTGAGCACAGGTTCATCCCACCCCATTCAGCCAAAATCAAATCCGTCGATTTTTTGAATGATCGTCAAAAAAAGGCTTGACCAATTTTGAGCTTATGCTTATTTTCCAGCTACGCCGAAGGATCGGCGGTTTGCTTGACACCCATCCCGGCACGTTGCCGGCGCGAGGAGATAACAGCGCATGATTATCAGCATTGCCAGCGGAAAAGGCGGAACCGGAAAGACCACCGTCGCCACCAATCTGGCGGTTTGCGTGGACGGCCCGGTCCAACTGCTGGACTGTGACGTGGAAGAACCCAATGCCCATCTGTTTCTGCAACCGACCATCGACGCGAGCCGCACCATTACCACGCCCGTACCCGAAATCGACCTGGAAAAATGCGACGGCTGCCGGAAATGCATGCAGATTTGCCGCTTCAGAGCCATTACCGTGATCGGTGAGATGGTCCTGACCTTTCCCGAGTTGTGCCACAGCTGCGGCGGATGCATGGCTGTCTGCCCCCAGGACGCCATCCGCGAGACGGGGCGCGAACTGGGGGTCCTCGAATCGGGTCATCGCAACGGCGTGGCCTTCGTGCACGGCCGCATTCGGGTCGGCGAGGCCATGGCGCCGCCACTGATCCGTGCCGTGCGGGCGGCGCGTGAAAAAGACAAGCTCGTGCTCATCGACGCACCCCCCGGCACCTCTTGCCCGGTGATCGCCGCCATGAAGGATACCGATTTCGTTCTTCTGGTCACCGAGCCGACCCCTTTTGGCCTCCATGATCTTCAATTGGCCGTGGGGGCGGTGAAACTGCTCAAGATTCCCATGGGACTGGTGATCAACCGGTCCGATCTGGGGGACGACCGGGTCCGGACCTACGCCCAGGAACAGGGGCTGCCGATTCTCATGGAAATCCCGTATGACCGACAGATCGCCGAATGCTATTCGCGCGGTGAATTGTTTGCCCAGGTTCTTCCCCAATGGAAGGCCCGCTTCCGTGAACTGTTCAACCACATTCAAACACTGACCGGAAAGGGGGCCGTTGAGCAATGAAGGAACTGGTTATCCTGAGTGGAAAAGGCGGCACCGGCAAGACCAGCCTGACGGCATCCTTTGCCGCCCTGGCCGGGGGGTGCCTCATGTGCGATGCCGATGTGGATGCGGCGGACCTGCATCTACTCATGCAGCCGCAGATTCGGCAGACCACCGACTTCCAGGGGGGCGGCGTGGCGGTGATCGACCCGTCCCGCTGCACGGCCTGCGGAACGTGTGTCGATCTTTGCCGATGGTCGGCCATCAGCCGGATTTCGTGGTCGACGAGATCGCCTGCGAGGGCTGCGGGGTATGTGTCGATTTCTGTCCGGCGGCGGCCATCGATTTTCCCACCAAGACCTGCGGGCAGTGGTTTATTTCCGACACCCGCTTCGGACCCATGGTTCACGCCCGTCTGGGCATCGCCGAGGAAAATTCAGGCAAACTGGTGACCCTGGTGCGCAAGGAGGCCCGCCAGCTGGCCGAGGCACGCGGCATCGATCTGATCATCACCGATGGCCCGCCAGGGGTGGGATGCCCGGTGATCGCCTCGGTGGGTGGCGCCACCAGTGTGTTGATCGTCGCCGAGCCAACGGTATCGGGGATTCACGATATGGCCCGGGCCATCGAGCTGTGCCGGCATTTCAAGGTGCCGGTGATGGTCTGTATCAACAAATACGACCTCAACCCGCAAAACAGCGCGAAGATCGAAACGATGGCCCGCGAGGGCGAACTGCCCGTGGTGGGCCGGGTTCCCTTTGATCCGGCGTTCACGCGGGCCATGGTCCAGGGGCGCACCCTGGTGGAGTTCGATGCCAAGGGAGACGCCGCCAAGCAGCTGAAAACGATTTGGCAAGCTATTCTGCAGGTACCGGCCATGACGGCCGCTTAATCGACAACCGATTTGAAAAGGAGCACCACACGTTATGCAAAACGGAAGAATTGCCGTCCCTTCGATGGACCTGGGGGGACTTGACGGAATGCGGGCCGGCCATTTTGGCCATTGCGACACGTTTACCCTGATCGATGTGAAGGACGGCGCCATCGAGAAAGTTTCCACGATCGCCAACGAGACCCATGTGCAGGGAGGTTGCATGGTGCCGGTGAATCTTTTGGCATCGAATAACGTCAATGCCCTGATCGTCGGCGGCATCGGCATGCGGCCGTTGATGGGCTTTCGCCAGGTGGGCATCGATGTCTACCATGACGACCAGCGTCCGCAGATCCGTCCGGTGGTGGAAGATCTGATCGCCGGTAAATTGGCCATGATTGCCAACGACCAGGTTTGCGGTGGGGGCGGTGGCGCCCACTGATTAATGACCGACAGGAAAGGAGTGCCCATGAAGATCGCCGTAACATCCACCGGAACGGATCTGGATGCACCGGTGGATCCCCGTTTCGGACGGGCGGCCTATATTCTGATTGTCGACAGCGATACCCTCGCTGTCGATGTGTTGGACAACGCGGCGAATGTCAATGCCTTCAAAGGGGCTGGCATTCAGGCGGCCACCATGGTCAGCGACAAACACGCCGATATGCTGCTAACTGGATACTGCGGTCCCAACGCTTTCAAAGTACTGGAAGCGGCCCACATCCGCGTGGCCAGTGATGTTCAGGGGACGGTCCGCGAGGCCGTTGCTGCAGCGGCGGCCGACCAGTTGACCTTTCTTTCCGCCCCCAATGCCGAAGGGCACTGGTAGGCGGGCGATTTTCCATAAACCATCGGCAGCATCCGCCGTTCATACGGAATCGGCGGCTGCTGCCCATGCAAAGGAGGCGATCCCATGCCGAATAGAGACGGAACCGGTCCCTGCGGTAACCGGCCGGGTAAAGGCCAGGGCGGCTGCGGGGCCGGCAAGGGATCCAAAGGCGGCGGCCGTGGCGACGGAAAAGGCTGCGGCGGTGGCCAGGGACAAGGCGCCGGCGGAACGGGCAGAGACAGTTCCGATGGCCAGTCAGGAAAGACCTGAACGCGGCTGAAACCAATTTCTTGTGGATATCGGAAAACCCGGCGGTCGGCCACCCCTGATCGGACCGCACCTCCCTTCATCCCTGCCGTGCCGGCGTTTTCCCATATCCCTGCCACGCGTCGGGTCGACTTCGTGTTTGCCATTTTCGACGGCCTGCCAGCCGAAAAGCCGACCCGGCGCCGTTTTCAGTTCCGAAGAAATATTACCCGATGGCAGTCGCCATTTGACGCCTGCTGTCGCTTCCATTATGCTGGCCGTTGACGAGAATGTATTGCGGACCGCGCCGCTGCCTGTAGAACAGGGATCGTGAACGGCCCGGCTGATGATTCTCCTTCACTTGGAACCGTCTGTCATTTCCCGCATCCAAAAGGCCGTCGACGATCTGACGGCCGACCCGGCGCTGGCCTCATACCTGGCTTCAGCCCTTGACCCCATGCTGGCCCATTGGGCCGCGATGCGGTCGATGCCCATCCCTCCATGATTGCCAGGCCCCATGGCGCAACCCCAAAAACGGATGGAGAAAAATGGTCCAGATCGAAAAACACTGTAACGATGTCCGGGTGGGCAGTTGGTGCGAGTTGTGCGATCGCCTGTACGACAATTCCTGGCAGGATGTGCTGCGGCGTTTCCGCTCCAATTACGCCTATCGCGGATTGTCGGACAGCAGCTACGATTTGAAAAACAGCTTCAGCCGGCGTTGCGGCGCCCATGCGCACCTGGAGTATCACCTCTTGCGCAATTTCAGCAAATACGCCGAAGTACCCTGGACCGGAGACAATGCCTCCACCTGGCGCTGGGTTACCGTCGCCCAGCACCATGGCCTGCCCACGCGCCTTCTGGACTGGACCTACTCGCCGTTTGTGGCCGCCCACTTCGCCACGGCGGACACGGATCGCTTCGATTGCGACGGGGTCATCTGGTTTGCCGATTACGTGAAGATCAACAAACTCCTGCCCGCCCCCCTGGACGAAGAGCTGGTCCGCCAGGGCGCCAACGCCTTTACCCTGGAGATGCTCGAGCACGCCCTGGGTGAGATTAAGGGGTTCGATGCCCTGGGCCAGGACCTGGTGCTTTTTTTCGAACCGCCTTCCATTGACGGCCGCATTGTCAACCAGTTCGCTTTCTTTTCGGTCATGTCCAGTCCGACGGCCCGGTTGGACCAGTGGCTGCAACAACATCCCGATCTTTTTGGCCGCATCATCATCCCCAAGGCGCTCAAGTGGGAGGTCCGGGACAAACTGGACCAGGCCAACATCACCGAACGCACCCTGTTCCCGGGACTGGACGGTCTCGCCTCATGGCTCAAGCGCCACTACACCCCCCGGTCCTGATGCAGGGCAACGATATCCATTTGACAATCGGCCGGGTTCGTCCTTTAATTGAAGCATAGCTGTTTTGCGCCACCGTCCGCGCGCTTGCCGGTTGTGCTCACCTTGTTTTTGCGTTCTCCTCCTCCTCCGGCGGTTGCACCCCGCGACCGATGGTTTTCCGGCGATGGCGCCGGTCGGGCCCGGCATCGTCCCCTAACCGTAACCCAAAGGAGGCCCCATGAGCGTAAAAGTTCTCATCACCCGTACGGTTCCCGCCGACAAAGGCCGGGATATGCTGCAACTTTTCAGGGAGATGCGTTCGCTGGCCACATCCCAGTCCGGATACATTTCCGGAGAGACACTCAAGAGCCACGACCGGCCGGATGTCTTTCTGGTGATCAGCACCTGGGAGTCGGCGGCCGACTGGGAGGCCTGGCTGCTCAGCAAGGAACGGCAGGCCATTCAGGAAAAGATCGATGCCCTGCTGGGCGGTAAGACCCAGTATGAAGTGTTCGACTATCGCCTGCGGGCGTGAGCGGCCGTTTCCTACTGCTGAATGCCGCTTTGCGCCTGCAGACGGTCGAGGCGTGCCATGTGCCTACTCACCCATGGCGCTGGCGACGTTAGCATCATCTTGCCGACCACCGTCGGGCGCGCTTGCCAAACGGAGAAGAACGCTTACTATTATTGCGTTCATGCATGCGGCAAACGCACCCATCATCTATGTCCAAACGGATTCGCCACCCGTTGCCGATCAGGGCGAGCGGATCCGTTTCCATTTTTAGAAGCTGTTTGAAAAGGAACGGTGGTCATGTTCGACAGAGGTGAAAAAACGCCCCAGCCCCAGAAACCCGTAGAACTGCATTTTACCCGCACCAACGGTCCGGTGGACGATGCCATTGACCGGCTCATGGCCCGGGTGGGTGGCATCGTCCATCCCGACATCGTGCGGGAGATCATTCTGGCCAGCCTGAAGGCCGGCCAGGAGAATGCCGGGCGCATGGACCTCAAGCTGATGAACGTCTCCATGAAGGAGATGCGGTTTACCGCCAAGGTGTTCGGCCCTTACCGACAGGTTCGCAAGGTTACCGTTTTCGGTTCGGCCCGTGTTCGTCCGGAAGCGCCGCTTTACCAGATGGCGAAGGCGCTGGGACGCAAACTGGCCGAGGCCGGATTCATGGTGATCACCGGCGGCGGCCCCGGGATCATGCAGGCCACCAACGAAGGTGCCGGCCCGGAACACTCCTTCGGGGTCAACATCCGCCTGCCCTTCGAGCAGAAACCCAACCCGGTGCTGATCGGCAATCCCCGTCACATTACCTACAAGTACTTTTTCAACCGCAAGGTGGCGTTCCTGAAGGAGGCCCACGCCGTGGTGCTCTTTCCCGGCGGCTTCGGGACCCTCGACGAGGCCATGGAATCCATCACCCTGTTACAAACCGGCAAGCGCTACCCCATGCCCCTGATTCTCATCGACACACCCGACGGTACCTATTGGGAGCGGTTATTGGGATTTCTGGAGCATGAACTTTCCGCCCATGGATACATTTCTCCCGATGATTTCGGCCTCATCGAGCGGGTCACCCGGCCCGAGGACGCCGTTTCGCGGATCCGCCATTTCTATTCCCGCTACCACAGTTTGCGGTACGTTGGTGAGCAACTGGTCATCCGATTGGCCACGCCCCTGACCGATGCCGATCGCCAGCGGCTGGAGGAGACGTTCGCCGGGATTCTCGTGCCCGGCGGCGGGATGCGGCTCTCCGGCGCCCTGGATGAGGAAGTGACGGAAACCGATCTGATTGATCTTCCCCGACTGGTGGTGGATTTCAACAACCGCGATTTCGGACGGCTGCGCCAGCTGGTGGACGCCATCAACGCCTGCTGATGAGGCGATGGTTGGCCGGGAATAATGGATGGGTGTCAAACATGATCGGTGATGCCGAATCCATCCGCACCACAAAAACAACACATTTCTCAAACATTCGGCTAACATAATAATCGTTTACTCAAACGCGCGTTGCGTGAGTAGGGTGCGAACGCAAATCCAGTCGTTGCCTTCCTGAATCGTTAAATCCCAATCTGCCGGGAACTTTGCTGTCCGGAAACGGAAACAGAGAGCCCGAATCCAATGGCGTGTGCATTGGATTCGGGCTTTTTTATTTGCCTATCCATGACGCCTGCGCTGTCGGTCATCGTTCGCGTCCGGGATTTTTTTACGATTCATCCATCTTTAATTATCAAAAGGAGACGAATACGATGCATTCATGGTTGCCGAACCGCCGGGTTTTGACAATGCTGTCGGCTGTGCTGCTGGTGGCATGGTCCGTGACGACCGGCATCGTTTTTGGAGAAGAAGCCAATGTGCCGGATCGTACATGGCTTTATGCCCAGCCGAAAATCCATTATCCGGACGCCATTGAGGAATCGTTTGCTTCCGGGCGTACCCCCGTCCGCGTCATCGTGCACCTTGAGGCGCCGTCGACGATGAAAACCCCCGATTTGAAGACGGTTTCCCGACGTAAGCAAACCCGCCGCGCGATCCGCGCCATCCGTGAGCCGGTCGTGCAGCGGATTGAATCCGATGATGTAACCGTGAATCGCGAATTCAACTACATCCCGGCCATGGCAGTCAGCGTGAGCGCCCAGGGGCTCGAACAGCTGGTGGACGATGGGGATATCGCCACGATCGAACCCGATCGCATTCTGACGGCCCACACCACCCAGGGTATCGCCTTGATGCAGGCATCGGCCCTGGGCGATGCCTATGCGGGGGAGGGGGTGGCGATTGCCATTTGCGATACCGGGATCGACTATATCCATTCGCGGCTTGGGGGCGACAGTTTCCCCAACGCCAAGGTCATCGGCGGGTACGATTTCGGCGATGACGACAGCGATCCCATGGACACGAACGGCCACGGTACTCACTGTGCCGGCATTGCCGCCGGTGACGCGTCGTCAAGCGGCGATTATGCCGGCGGCGTGGCGCCGGGAGTGAAATTATATGCCTTGAAAATCACCACTGGCTTCACCGGAGGCGCCTATGCGTCGGACATGGTCGCCGCTTGGGAATGGTGTGTCTCCCATCAATACGATGATCCAGACAATCCCATTCTTGTGATCAGCACCAGTTTTGGTGTGGGCGGGTATAGCGGCAATTGCGATGCTGTATCTTCAGTATTGACCGAGTCGGCGGCCGATGTCGCCAACGCCGGTATTTCCATTTTTGCATCATCCGGCAACGACGGATATTGTGGCAAGATTGCCTCGCCGGCCTGTATCTCTCACGTGATTTCGGTTGGTGCCGTATTTGACGACAATATCGGCGGGTATGGCTTTTGCGTTGAAGAAGAATCCTGTGCAAGTAACAAACAGGCGTATACGGCCTGTTCCACAGGATATATTTCGTGGGCATATACGACAGCGGCAGACCGGGTGGCCCCATATTCCAATGTTTCTGAATCGCTCGACCTGTTCGCCCCCTCCCACATGGCCACCACCACCGACATCGGGGATGATTTCGTGGACGACTTCGGTGGCACCTCGCGGCCTGCCCCTATGCCGCCGGTCTGGCGGCCCTGATGCAAAGCGCCACATATGCCGCCACGGGGGAGTTTCTCACCCCGGACGTCCTCAAGGCACGTTTGGTTTCCGGCGGAGACACCATCACTTATGCTGTGGCCGGCATTTCAAAACCGCGGCCCAACCTGTACACAACCGATATCGATGCCGACGGCATGCCGGCCGGGTGGGAGGTCGCTTACTTTTCCGGCATCGAGCGTGATGGCAGCGGTGACTTTGACGGCGATGGGCTGAGCGACCTGGAGGAGTACCAGGCCGGGACCCTTCCCGATGACACCGATACGGACGATGATGGCGCCGGGGACGGCGATGAAGTGGCTGCCGGTACCGACCCGCTGTCCGCCGCATCCTATCCGATTTCGGTGACAGCCGTGCGACCGCCATTTCTTATGCTGGCGATTTTTTCACTGGTGGTGGTCGCCTCTTTTCTCAAGCGAGAAGAAAGCGGCGACAATCCCGAATGCCCCCTTTGAAAAAACAAACTTCTAACTGGGGCGTTACCAATTTCTAACAAAGTGGGGGTAAGAGCAAGGTTGTCGATAAAGCCAAACCCCGGGTGACCGGGGGACGGAAAACCACGGGTCTCCATGAGATCGCCGGGTTGCCGAAACGGTGGATGAGCGGAACTTCGCTGACCGTTACGGCATCAGGAAGCCCGAACCACGAGCAATTGCTCCCGGTTCGGGCTTTTTTTTGTTTGGTGAACAATCAACAATTTCTCAACGAATAAGGAGGAACACACATGCATCGGCCGCGGATATGGAGCTTGTTTTTAGCACTTTTAATCAGTTTGGTATTGGGTTCGGCGTCGGCTTGGGCGCACAGCGTTACCATCGATGATCCCTACTTAATGGAATTGGGTCAACCGGTGACGATTGAGCATTCGGATCAATATGACTGGAAAGGGACGTTGACCCTGACCGTCACCAACACCGGTGACGAAGCGTGGGGCGATTTTCATTTTTATCTGCCGGAAAGCGGCTCGGTGGTTTTTGGAGAAACTTCTTCCATGTCCGGTGTTTTGGGGTACGCTCTGGATTTTAGTGACTACGCGCTTGATTTTTATTTCTATGAGGATCCGATCGAAACTGGTGAAAGTGCGATGTTCTATATCTACACGGACAATACAGCTTTGCCGCATCTATCTCTTTTTAGCATCACCATGGAGGCTAGTCCGGTACCCGTTCCCGCAACCGCCTGGTTGCTGGGTGCCGGTCTGACCGGTCTCATCGGGATTCGTCGGCGTCAACGATAGGCTTGCTCATTTTTAACGAGACTTTGTTGTTGCCTGGTTCCCACGTTTCCACGTGGGACCCCTATAATCAGTTAGATGAAAGCCATTAAAACTCCCACCCAGAGCATGGCATGGGAGCGAGTTGTGTACAATCTCACGATTATCAGAATGAAAAAAAGGGGATGATGATGAAACAGATAATGATTCTTGTGGTCGGGCTGCTGTTGCTGGCTGGACCGGTGAGTGCCGCAACAGTAACTTACAGTTGGGAAGATGGGGAAACAATTTTAGGAAGCTACTCAGCCATTACTGCTACCAATGACACCACTATTGCTCACTCGGGCAATTCTTCCCTTGAATTGGTTGACGGTGGTGCGTCTGGTACACCTCAGGCTTATGTGGGCTGGGTCACCGGTCTTTTAGACGGTGACACGGTAACCGCCAGTTTCTGGGTTTATGATACCACGCTTGGCACTTCACCTTCTGGTCGTCTTTGGGGCCACTACACCAGAGATGTTACCGATATCAACAGCTATGTTGGCAGCCCGGGTGTTGGCAGTGACTACTCAGATGGTACTGGATGGAGCTACCTTGAATACTCTTGGACCTTCAATTCCGGTACTGACAACAACGGTTGGGTTATCGAAGCTCGCACTTATTCTGGACTCAATGACACCATCTGGGTCGACGACCTGACCATCATCGCTCCGGACTATGCCACCATTTATACAGCGGGGAGCACGACAGCTCCGGCCCCCGTCCCCGCAGCCGCCTGGCTGTTTGGCTCCGGCTTGCTCGGTCTTCTCGCCATTCACCGCCGGAAGGCCTGATTCGCCCGCGGTTGCTTTTTAACCGCTTTACGGGTCGCGGATCCCTTCAATGGCCCGCCGACCCGATACCATTGGTCTGAATGCCTACCGGTTCATAACTTCTCAATCTTTTAAAGGACGTTCATGATGCGATGCCGACGGCTGCTTCGTTCTTTTTTATTTTTTCCGCTGCTTTTACTATTCGCCAACACGGCGATGGGCGCCACGCCCGTGTTCATCAACGAGATTCATTATGACAACACGAGCACGGATACGGGCGAAGCCATTGAGATCGCCGGTCCGGCCGGCACCGATCTGACCGGTTGGCATATCGTTCTTTACAATGGCAATGGGGGGGCTGTCTACGATACGGATGCCTTGAGCGGGACAATCCCCGATGCGGGAAATGGCTTCGGTGTTGTTTCCCTGACATACGCCGCCAACGGCATTCAAAATGGTGCGCCGGACGGCATCGCCCTTGTCGATGATACCGATACGGCGGTCCAGTTTCTCAGCTACGAGGGGAGCTTTACCGCCGTGGGTGGCGCGGCTGACGGAATGACAAGTGTCGATATCGGTGTCGCCGAAGACGGCGCAACGCCTGAGGGCGATTCCCTGCAGCTCATCGGTACCGGCAGCGAATACGAGGACTTCGCCTGGCAGAGTACGGCGGCCAACTCTTTTGGCAACGTCAACAGCGGCCAGACCTTCGGAGATGCATCCAGCAGTGGCGGTCCATTCACCATTTTTCACATGAACGACGCCCATTCGCGGATCCTGCCCCATGACTTCGACGTGCCCGAAATGGACGACGTGCCGGTGATGGAGCAGGTGGGGGGTGCGGCCTATTTCACCACCAAGATGCTGGAACTCAAGGCGGCCGAACCCAACTCCCTGATTCTCGATGCCGGCGACATCTCCGAGGGTAACCCCCTGGGGGATCTGCGCGGTAATGGCGGCATAATCGATTTCTACAACCTGCTGGACACCAAGCTCAAGGCCTTGGGTGGCCGTGGTATCGATGCCGTGGTGGTGGGCAACCACGATGTACGCTCATCTCAAATGCTCACCAACCTCAAACCAGTTGCCGCCGGTGGACTGGCGCAGTTTCCGACCATCTCGGTCAACGTCTGCGAGGCTGGCACTACCACTCCGGTTTTCGATCCCTACGTGATCGTCCAGGTCAACGGTACCCGAGTGGGTATTCTGGGCTACACCAACGACGAGTCTTCCTACCTGGGCGACGACCTGGAGGGCGTCATCGAGGTGGTCAAATGCACCTGGGAAGGAGGCAGCGGCGAAATCAGCATCAAGGCGTGGGTGAATACCCTGCGTACCACGGAAAACTGCGACGTGGTGATTCTGCTTTCTCACATGGGCCAGAGCCGGGTGACTTCGGGTGATGATGCCCTCATCGCCGATAGCGGCGGTGTGGAGCCGCCCGAAGTGGTGGTTTCCGGCCACTGGCATACCTGGACCGAACGGGTCTGGCAGCCCAGCAACATGAACGGCAAGACCCTGGTGGCCGAGGCCGCCTCTTACCTGCAGTACATCGGTGAGTTGGACCTGGACAACGTGGGCGACTACGTCGATGCCCAGAAACATGTGATCCGCAACACCCAGATTACGCCGGATACGCAGGTGAACGCGCTCATCGCCACCTTGACCAGTGAGTATAACGCCACCAGCCCGCCTCATGCCCTCGATGAAGTCATCGGCTATTCGGCCATCGATCTTACCCTGGACAAGGACAAATGGTGGACGGTGAGCGAGTACCCCTGGAACGCCACCAACGCCGCCGGCGCCTGGATTTGCGACGCCATGGTGTGGAAGGCCGGCCAGCTCGGGTATCCCGTGGAACTGGCATTGCAGTCGGGCGGCGGCATCCGCCGGGACATTGCCGCCGGCGAGATTACCTACGTGGAGATCTACGAGGCCTATCCCTGGTCGGACGACAACATGGTGCGGGTGGAGATGACCGGTCAGGAGATCTGGAACTGGATCCAGACGGACTACGTGGGCACCTCCATCTCCGGCGGCTGGTTGGTGACGGCCCATGACGGTCGAATCACCGGCATTACCTACCAGGGCAATTCCATCGATCTGTCCGGCACCTACAATGTGGCCATCAGCGAGTACATGCACGCCCACCCGGAAATTTCACTGTCCGATACATCGCCCGAGGATGTGGGCTATTCCATCCGCGAGGGCGTGGTGGATTATACTGGCCAATACAGCACACCGAGCAACCCCATGTATCCTTCCGGCATTACCCCGCGCTATGATCTGAACACCGAGTTTGCCGGTGGGTTCAAGGCCGTGGTCACCATGATTGCCGATGACGAGAGCCAGCCTTATTTCGAGGAGGCGTTCATCCGTTTTGTGGAAGCCATGCCCGAAACCCTGACGCGACGCGAGGGTTACGGACTCGCCGACTTAGTCAACACCGACGGTTCCATCAACCTGGAAAACCGGTTCTCGGAAATCATGCTCTACCGCAGCCATCTGGGATTTCCCAATGGCGGCCTCCAGCCCGGTGACATCATCGAGGTGTGGGGGGAGGGCAGTTCCTTTGACGGCACACCCGAGTTTATCGACCAGGAAGGCATCTATGACAAAAACACGGAGTTCATGTTTCACGGCCACGACGAAGAGCTGGCGCGGCCGGAGTACCATCCCACCATCGCCTCTTTCTGGGATGAGGAACATGAAAACCATTATGTGAAGTTCTACGCCACGAAGGCCGGAACCAGTCTGGTTTATGATTCCAGCGGTCAGTCGATCACGGTCTACCAGCCGGGCGGTTACTACACCATGAGCCTGCCGGGCAATGCGGGGGATATCCTTCAACTCACCGGGGTCAATACCCAGGAGAGTTATGGCGCCGATCGCCGTTTTCGTTGCCACACGGCTGTGGTGGCCTCGACGGTGCCGGTGACGGGGTATCCGGCCACATCCACGGTCGGTGCCATCGACCCATACGCGCAGTCCGGTACATCCATCACCCTGTCGGCCACGGCCAGCGATGTTTCCGGCACGGGCACCGGCGCAACGCTCATGCCAACGGACGACGCCCAGGTGGTGGAGGGATATCCCACCGCCAATTACGGCAGTTCGGCCTCGCTCTACGTTCAGAGCGCCAGCGGCGGCTACCTGGACGAGCGCGCCTGGGTGAAATTCGATCTGGGCGGGGTGGTGCCGACCGGTGCGACCATCACCTCGGCGAAACTGAAGCTCTACTGCTGGAAAGCGGGCAGCGAAGACATGGATGCCGCTGTATACAGCATCAGTGACGATTCATGGGGCGAAAGCAGCATTACCTGGGATCTTCAGCCCACCTTAGGGTCTACGCTGAATACGGTGACCCTGGCCAAAGACCAGGCGGGCGTCTGGTACGAGTGGGACGTGACCGATTTCGTTACCGCCGAGGCTGCCGGCGACGCGGTTGTATCCCTTGTCGTGCGACCGGTCACCGAAGGCAGCAGCACCTATCTCACCTACACCTTTGACAGCAAGGAGTACTCCAGCGGTTCCCTGGCGCCGGTCTTGGAAATCCAGTGGGGCGATGGCAGCAGCGACCCGGCCCCGACCCAGGTTCAATTTTTCTACCGTTACGCGGCGGATGGGTTGGCATGGGGCGACTGGACACCCATCGGCACGGATACGGATTCGACTGACGGGTGGCACCAGATCTTCACCTATCCCCACGGACAGGGGCATTACGCGTTTTATTCCGTAGCCACCGATCTTGACGGTAACATCGAGAACACACCAGTGCGTGCGGACGTGCGGTGTCTGTTCAACAATTCCGCCAGCGTGACGGCGGATACGGGTTCGGCAACCCCTGATGGGGCGACAGGGATATCCTTGTCGCCTACCCTCAGCGTAGTGGTGTCCGATGCGGACGGTGCGGTTATGGATGTCTATTTCTACGACGCTGACGGCAACCTGATCGGCGTCCAGGAGGATGTGGCTTCCGGCACCACCGCCAGTGTCGTTTGGGAGGGGCTTGCCTCGGATACCACTTACGCGTGGTATGCGACGGTCGATGACGGGCTGAATACCACCGATTCGCCGATCTGGTCTTTCACTACCGCGGCCGCCAACGTCGCTTCGGTACCGGCGATAAATGCCTGGACGGCGCTTACCGTGGCAATCCTCCTTGCCCTGTCGGGCATGTTGGCGATTCGACGCCGGCCGGTATGACCGGATCAGATGAAGATGATCATGTCTAAGCGCCCGGCCCCCCACAGCAGGGACCGGCGCTTGGACGTTCATGGAGGGCGGGGATTCGGATCAATCGAGGCCAAAGGCCGTTTTCTGCCCTTCGAGCCAGCCTTCTTTATCGAGATCGCCGATGACCCGGTCCAGTTCGGTTTTGAGCGAGGTCTCGCCTTTGGGCAGGGCCAGACACTGACCGATGGTAACGGTTTTTGTGGTTACCAGGGCGATTTTGAGATTTTTCATGCGACCGGTTAGATCCTTGGCCTGCCTTTCCGGGATCAGCAGGAGATCGATGCGCCCGGCGGACAGGTCTTCTCCCGCGGTGTCCGCGCGCGAATACGTGGAGAGCTGGCCGTCTTTGGTAAGGCCGGTACCGATGAGGTTTTTGCGGATCCAGATTTCCTGTGGGGATCCTTCGCGGACACCAATATTCACGCCGGCGGCGTCCTCGGGGAGCGCCATCTGTACATCCACCTTGTCGGAGATGACAAAGGCGTCTTTAACGAAATTATAGGGGACGCTGAAATCGACGGCCTTGTCTCGTTCCGCGGTTCCCTGCATGGCGGCGGCGGCGATGTCGATTTGCCTGTTTTGCACGGCGGCGATCAGGGCGTCGAAAAGCATGTCCCTTATCTCCACGCCGAGCCCCAGGCGTTTGGCGATTTCACGAACCAGAGCCATGTCAAAACCGACAAACAGACCGTTATCGTCCACCGACTCAAAGGGCGGATAATCGGCGCAGGTGCCGACGATCAGCTTGCCGCGCGCTTTAATGGCGCCCAGGTAGCCCTCCTTGGCTTGTCCCGGCAACGCAACGGTCGTAACCAGCACCATTGCGGCAAGCGCCATCCAGGCCCTGTTTAACCGTTTCATCGTCATCTTTCTTTTGGTGCCTGTCAGATCGTCACTGCCGGCAGGCCTACCCGCATGTTCATGTCGGCGTGTGATTCCGCTTTTGAATGATGCTTCACCATAGCATCTTTCTTCTTCGTTGCAACGGTCAATCCACTTTTTCCGTTTATCCTGCCGGTCAATCCCGATATGGTATCGATTGCATATATAATATACTGAATTTGCATAAATAAGTAGCTTTTATGACGTGCTGTTTTTAAGTGGCCGCTTTGAACACGGACGCCTGTTGGCAGGCCTTTACAAAATTTTTACGATCGAGCATGAGATCAATCCTTGTATAATCGCCAACATTGGATTAATTTTTTCAGTTTGATAAATGCCTAAAAGAGGGGTGGAATGCCGAAATCGATCATTGTCTCGACCGGGTGCTGTATCCCGTCAACGATTGTTCCGAATGACCATTTTCTGGAAAACCGTTTTTATGACCAAACGGGCCAACGCCTGGAGAAGCCAAACCCGGAAATTATCGAAAAATTGTATAATATTACGGGGATCCAGGCGCGGCGGTACGTTGAAGACACAGTTACCACAAGTGATATTGCCTACGCGGCGGCGGTCCAGGCGCTGGAAGGGATCGATCGGGAGACGTTGGACTATATTATCGTGGCCCAGAATTTCGGTGATGTTCACAAGGGAAATATTCGTACGGACATCGTGCCGACCCTTGCCGCGCGAGTCAAACACCGGCTGGAGATCAAAAACCCTTACACCGTTGCCTATGATATTCCCTTTGGCTGCCCCGGATGGCTTCAAGGCATGATCATGGCCGATTACTACATTCGTTCCGGCGATGCCAAGCGCATCCTGGTGATTGGCGCTGAGACCCTATCACGCGTCTCGGACCCCCACGATGTGGATTGCATGATTTTTGCCGACGGTGCCGGCGCCACGCTGGTTGAGGCGGGTGATGGGGCCGCCGGCATCCTATCCCATGTGACCCGTAGCGATACCTATAAAAACGTATGGCTGCTGAAGCTGGGGCCTTCCTACAACACCCGGCGGAATCAAGACGAACTGTTCATCAAGATGGACGGCCACGACATCTACAAGTATGCCCTGAAGACGGTTCCCCTGGTGGTCAAGCAGGCGTTGGACAAGGCGGGTTTGGGGCTTGGGGATGTCAGTAAAATTCTCATGCACCAGGCGAACGCTAAAATGGATCACGCCATCCTGACCCGCCTTTTCCGTCTTTACGGTGAAAAAACCGTTGCCACCGAAATCATGCCGATGATTATCCACTGGGCCGGCAACAGCTCTGTCGCCACCATTCCCACGCTGCTCGACCGGTTGTTCAACGGGCATTTGGACGGTCACCGGGTTTCTTCGGGCGACAATCTTGTTTTCGCTTCCGTTGGCGCGGGGATGAACATCAACGCCATGGTTTATCGGATCCCCTGACCTCTCATCATTCGCTTTTGTCTGTTTTTGCGGCCTATTTGTTTTTGCTCCGATGGTGAAAGGAGGAAGGTCGCTGTTGTGTGTTTTGTGTTTATATCACATTGTGGCATGTATACCACAATGTGATAAGTTTTCTATGGTAAAAAATTACTCAATTCAACACCCCGAAGACTCCTCCGGCGAATCCCACCAGGATATAAATCTAATAATTCAAATGTGATGCCATGAATGTAGCGTTGCGTCATGCGTCCGGCATGCAATGTGCTACATTGTAGTACAAACGATCGGCGTGTTTAAAATGGAGCAAATGATCAACTCGGAGACGGCGTCTGCGCGGCCTGTCTCCATTAATGTTGAAACGAGGTGGCGCCATGAAAACCAGATTATTCGTGTTCATGATGTTAATGTTGTTATGGATGCCTGCGGGAACCGCGTCCGCGCTCTATTTTTCCGATACGCAGAGCCACTATGTCTGGTTTGACCGGACGATGCCGGCGTATACGTGGACCTTTGACCTTGATGCGGATGTGTTGGATTGGGGAGATATCAACCCCGCGGATACGATTCATTCCGCCTATCTGATCTTTGAAACGTTTGACAATTTTGACGGTGTGCGATTTAACCACCCCGAATACACGAATATCTATCTGGATCTGACGCCGCTCATCCAGGGATGGGAAGTCGACCCAGGCTACTGGTGGGCCGGTAGCGTGATCAGCGCAGTGGTCGATGATCATCTTCTGGAGGTCACATTCAACCGAACCTATGGGGATTTTGGTGTTTCTTGGATGACCGTTTTTGGGGATTACACCGATAACCCGGAAGGTGCGGCACCAGTCCCCGAACCGGCTACTCTTTTTTTGTTGGGCGGTGGTTTGCTCGGGCTTGCCGGGGTTACGCGCCGCTGGAAGCCGGCAAGGTGATTTTTGTGGCGGCGCACACGATTCAAGCCCGTCGGAACAATCGTTCGACAAGCTGCGATTTCATCAGGTCACCCTCAATTTTCAGCTTTCCAAAAGAAAAGGCTTGCATGGCCGGCAATTCGCCGGAAACCAGTTTCAGAAAATCGCCAGCGGCGATGTTGAAGGTACAGGTCGGTTGTGGGTGTTGTCCGGCCGACACGGTGCAGGTGGCATCCTTGATGGTGCAAAACCACTCGCCGGCACCATCGATGCGGTACTGAAAAACCACGTCCACGCCGGCAGCCGCTTCGGCCACGAATGTGCCTGGCATGGCGAGGAAGACGGCTTCGACCGATGTCTGTACCTTGCTGTCGGCCGGCCTGGCCGGTTGATCAAGGGCGGATGGGGGGACGAGCAAGTCGCCGATGAACGCATCGGCGCCGGGGTAGGTCTTTCCATCGGCAAGATCGGAGATGGCGGTGATGTTGGCCATGATGGCCTCAGGTGTGGGGACCTCTCCCGGTCGGGCCAGCATCCTGACCGGTGCGGTGACGACAGCCACGCGGCTATAATAGCCCATGGCGGCATTGAAGATATCCCCATTGGGAGAGCAGCGATCCGAACAGAGGTAAAGCACCAAGGGGGCGACAAACTCGGGTCGTGAGCGTTCAAGGACCTCGGGTGGCATCACATCCGCGGTGAAGCGGGAGGCTGCCACAGGTGCCACCGCGTTCACTTTGATGCCGTATCGTTCGCCCTCCAGTTTCAATGTATTCATCAATCCCACCAAACCCATTTTTGCCGCTGCGTAATGGGTCTGACCGAAGTTGCCATACAGACCGGCAGCTGAGGTGGTCATGATGATCCGGCCGTAGCGTTTGGCTTCATGACGGCAAAAGCCGGCCGGCTGACGTTGTAGGCCCCATTGAGGTGAACGTCCACGACCGCCTGCCAATCCTGCGGGTCCAGCTTGATGAAACTCTTGTCGCGCAGGATGCCGGCGTTGTTGATCAAAATATCCACCGTGCCGAAGGCATCCAGGGCGGTCTTGACAATGGACTCACCACCTTCGGCGGTGGCCACGCTAGCGTAGCTGGCCACGGCCTGTCCACCATGGGTACGGATCTCGGCCACCACCGCGTCTGCTGGCGAGGCAGACCCCTTGCCGGCCCCGTCTCTTGCGCCACCCAGGTCGTTTACCACCACCCGGGCACCCCGACGGGCCAGTTCAAGGGCGTAAATGCGTCCCAACCCGGCGCGGCACCGGTGACGATCGCTACCCGATCGTCAAAACGGATCTCATCTTGCGGCGTATTTCCGTACTCAAATTCACCCTTGTCGATAATCACCTGGTCGGTGTCCGTCGCCACCGTCCGCCATAGCGCCTTGCCTTCGCCAATTTTCCAGATTTGGGTCTGAATGGGAATGCCCGGATAAAGCGCCTTGGAGAAGCGGCAGGTCAGCCGGCGAACCTTTTCGGGGTGCCCGGGCGTCAATGCGGAAAGCAGTGCACGACAGGCAAATCCATGCGTGCACAGGCCGTGCATGATCGGCCGTTCAAATCCGGCCATGGCCGCAAATTGTGGATCCACATGCAGGTGAAAAACGTCGCCGGAAAGCCGGTAAATCAGGGGCTGGTCCGGCGAAGGCGTGGCATCGACGACGAAATCCGGTATGCGTGAAGGAAATTCGACGGGTACGGATTTGCGGTCCTTGCCACCGAATCCGCCGTCCAAGCGGCTGAAAACGGTGGCGATGCTGGTGAACAACTTCTGCCCGTTGCCATGGTGGGTTTCACTTTCGATGACCACCAGGGCGCCTTTTGCCTTGCCCTTGTCGTAATAGTCCACGACTTTGCCGGTGGTGATCAGGGTGCCTTCGGAAGGGATGGAATTGTGAAAAATCAATTCCTGTTCGCCATGCAGCACCCCTGCCAGATCGACACCCGCGTTGATGGTTGCCTGGGAGAGGACGTCAAAAATCATGGCCATGGCGAAACTGGGAATGATTTTCAGGTTTTTTTCGTAGCAATAGTCCAGTTCGGAGAACCCGGCCCCCACGCCCAACGCGTAAAGGACCGCGTCTTTCCAGGTGTAGTCACGCTTGAAGGGCCCGATGGGCCGTCCGAGCGCATGCATGTTCAGTGGCATGGCAATTTTCCTTGGCGGATGGCTTCGCCCGTTGAAGCGAAGATGATTGTGCGCGTATAGAGGGACAATTAGGCGAGCCGACAGGGATTGTCAACGGTTTAGGTCTTGGACAACCAATGCCGAAAATGAAACCCGATGGGCAGACACTTTACATTTTTATCAACCGCTTTATAATGCGGCCACCATATTTGAACAAGGAGAGATTGATGATCGATAAATTCAACGTTCCCAGCGAACTGTCGGGTTCTTTCAAGCGCATTGCCCGGCGGATTCCGGTGGACCTGAAGAAGGACGAGGAACTGGTCAGGACCATCGTGTCCTACCTGCAGCTGGGCGGAGAGCGTCTGGCCCGCCAGGCGGTTGAAGCGGCCAAGCAGACGCTGGCACTGGAGGTTGCCCAGCGCAAGAAAAAGGCCCGGGAGGAGGCGCTGATCCGCGCCGCGGAAGCGCGGCAGGCAGCGTCCGAAGGCGGTGAAGCCAGGGAAGACGACGATGATGATGATGATGATGACTTTGAAGATACTGACGTCGATGCTGGTGCCGACGATGACATGAAGGATTATTGAGAACACCGGTCACGGCAGGGGGCGAATCCAAAGCCTTTCATCCGTGTGCTCCCTGCCGGGTTGACGGCGCCACGCAAGCATGGGTCCCGTCGGCCCACCCCATCCGCTTTTCCGGCAATCGCGCCCGCGCAAGTTGTGAGCCGATGGCCCGCCGCCGCGATTACCCGACACCCGTTTTCAGGCAACCATGACAACCCTGTTTGAAGACCTTGATCAGCAGACGGCCGAGGCCTACCATCTGGTTCTTAGCGCGACCGGCATCGGTTGCCGCGTTATCCGTACCGAAGCGACTTTTTGCATCGATGTGCCCGACGCGCAGGTTGCCCAGGCACGGGATACCGTCGAACAATACCTCGCCGAGAATGCGGGCCGGATGCAAGAAGCTCCCAAGACCGTCGGCTCTGTTGCCGATGCGATCGATGTTTCCGGTGTTGGGGTGGCACTGATGCTATTGGCCGTCCATGCGGCCGTGGCAACCAGTGCCGCTCCCCGGGATTATGTGGCCGCCTTTGGTGCCCAGGCCGGGCTGATCACCGAAGGTCAGTGGTATCGCTGTGCCACGGCACTGCTCCTGCACGCCGATGCCGCCCATTTGGCCGGGAATATGGCCGGCATGGCCCTTTTCGGCGGGGCCGTGTCCGCGATGATCGGTAGCGGGGTCGCGTGGCTGCTGATTTTGGTTTGCGGCATGATCGGTAACGCTGTCAATGCCATGGTTGCCAGTGCAGGGCACCTGTCGGTGGGCGCGTCCACAGCGGTTTTCAGCGCGGTAGGCTTTTTATGCGCCATTCGTGCCGTCGATGCCGTACGTACCGGACGGGGCTGGAAATCGGTGGGTATCTTCCTGGGTGTCGGAGCCGGCCTGCTTGCTTTTCTGGGCAGCGGTGCACAGAGCGATCTGAGTGCCCATTTGTTTGGTTTGCTGGCCGGGGGCTTCGCCGGGCTCGTCTATGGCGGAGCTCGGTTCGCCGGCTGGGACCACGCGGGCAGGCGGCCAGCGGTTTTTTGGCCGCCGCCCTGCTGCTGTTGGCCTGGTTTCGGGGAATGACCGGCTGATCGAACGTCAAGGGTGAATCAAAGCGCGTAGGGGGTCAGGCTTTCCATTCCGGTTTCGGTGACCACCAGGGTCTGTTCAAACTGGGCCGAGAGGGAGCCGTCCCGGGTGACTGCCGTCCACCCGTCATCAAGAATGACCAATTCCTTGCGACCCAGGTTGATCATCGGCTCGATAGTGAAGGTCATGCCGGGAATCAGCCGGATTCCTGTGCCTGGTGCGCCATAGTGGGGAATTTGCGGCGCTTCATGAAAATCGATCCCCACACCGTGCCCCACGAACTCGCGAACTACCGAACAGCCTTGCGCTTCTGCGTAGATTTGGATGGCATGACCGATGTCACCCACCGTATGGCCGGGTTTGACCATGGCCATGCCCTCGGCCAGGCATTGGCGGGTCACGTTGACCAGCTTGCGGGCTTCCGCGCTAGGGCTTCCGACCAAAAAGGTTTTATTGGCGTCTGCGTAATAGCCGTCTAAAATCGAGGTGACATCCACATTGACGATATCGCCGTCCCGGATGATCCGATCGCCGGGGATGCCATGGCAGATTACCTCATTGATGCTCACGCACACGCTTTTCGGAAAGCCCCGGTAATTCAACGGCGCCGGCCGTGCACCGTGCTGAATGGTAAATTCATGCACCAGGGTATTGATGGCATCGGTCTTAATTCCCGGCTTGATTTCCGATTCCACCAAATCCAGGGTTTCGATTACCAATTGACCGGCTTTGCGGATACCTTCAATTTGATCGGGTGTTTTAAGTTGGATGCGATGGCGCTTGGCATACTGAAGGTCGGTCGCCTGGCTTGATATTGGCTTCCCCAGGCAGCATTTTTTGTATTTTTTTCCGCTGCCGCAAGGACAGAGAGCATTCCGGCTAATTTTGCCGATATCGGTTTTGTCTTTCACGCGATGTTTCCTTTACTGCAATTGGATGGAACGACTTTCGCATATGTAACCGAAACCATCCGAGACTGTCAAACGATAATGATAAAATCCATCGGGGACAAGTATTCACATGAATTTTAAATACCTCGCGATTTTTATGCGTGGGGACAATGTCTTGGCGACCCGGGGCGTTTGGTCCGTTTGTTGTTTGAGAACGGGAAAGGCTTGTGGTATGTAGCCAATCGCCGATATCGGATGCGTGACGCCGCTGTCATGCATTGACCGTAATACCGCTCCCTTTTTAGCATGGAGAACAGAGATGACCCTATCGGATCAGGAATGGGACCAACGTGTTTTGTGCAGCGATGGCAATTGCATTGGCGTCATTGGCGCCGATGGCCGTTGTAAGGAATGCGGCGCCCCCTACGCGGGCGATCTGCCCCTGCCAACATTCGATTCCGACAATGCTGATGACGATGACGTCGCCCCATCCACCGAGTTGCCGGCGGCAGAGGCTGAGATCCATCAGGCCGATGACGCCACTTCCGCCTCGGAACCGTCCACTGCGGAAGACGATTGGGAGGATCGGATCCTTTGCATTGACGAAAGTTGCATCGGTGTGGTTGGGCCGGACGGGCGTTGCAGCGAATGTGGAAAACCCTATCCCGGGAGAGGCGGCGATGACATCCCAAACGACCATTGATCCCCTTTTGGCCAGCGCCTTGGCCGATGCCGCGGATTTCGTCGGCCAGGTTACCGGTACCGAACCGACGCCAGCGGAACTTGCCGATGCCCTGAAACGCTATTTCGTTTTGAACGAGATCAAGGAACATATCCTGATGCTGCGTAGCGGCGCCACTGAGATCTCGGAATAGGTCGCTTGCCCGGGGCCGGCGGTTGCATGGGATGATTCTCGAAAGGGGAAGGCGAAAATCCTGCTTTTAGTTGCGTCCGTTCCTGCGGGTCAGATCGATGTACTGGACGGTTCCCCGTTCATTGATGAACGAAGTCAGCAGCCAGCTGACAACACTGATGAGCAGCGACCCCAACAGCGCGGAACCGAAACCGTTGACCACGAACCCGTGGATCACACCGGATGCCATCATCAACAGGATCGCGTTGATGGCAAAGGTAAACAGACCGAGGGTCAGGATGTTCAGGGGTAATGTCAGGATCAGCAGGATGGGGCGGAAAAAGGCGTTAAGGAAACCCAGTACACCGGCTGCCAAAATAGCCGCGGGCAGGCCGGCGACATGGATGCCGTCGACCATGTACGCCGCTACGAGGATGGCAACGGTCAAGAAAAACCACCTGACGATAATTCCTTTCATCGCATTTCTCGCAGGCGGGTCACGGGTTTGGTCTTGTTCTCAGCCATCAGTTGATTTTGTCCCGTAATTTACCCGAACACTTGAATGTCACCACCCGACGTTCGTCCAGCATCATTTCATCTCCCGTCGCCGGATTGCGGCCCTTGCGCTGTTTCTTTTCTTTGACACAGAATTTCCCGAAACCGCTGACCAGCACATTCTCACCGACTGCCAGAGATGCCTTGATGATTTCGAGCAGGGTCTCAACGGTCTCGGTCGCCTTGATTTTGGTGAGTCCGGTTTGCTCCTGGATATTCTCAACAATTTGCGCTTTTGTCAGACTCATTTGGGTCCTTTCCCCACAGATCTGCCACTCCATCCGATATTGGCCGAACCCTTTGGCATCGGGTATCCCTTGGCAGCCGGCAGATTGTCTTCGATTTAAGCTAACCATCTAAATTGTAAATAATAATTTTCAACCTCGATAGATAACTTGATGTCAGGTGTTGGCTCATTTGTCAAGAAAATCTAGTAAATGCGGTATTTTTAGGCGCTTGCTTAAAAAATGGTTGTGCACATCCACGGCATGATTGTGGTGAAATTGTGGCAGCTATTCCATAGAAAATATGTAATTAAGTTCCGATTTTCACTTTCAAGACGATTGCTGTAATGCATAACCATCCTGGATAAATATGAAAACAAAGTCGACGGATCTGGTATCAGATTTGTATGGCCGTGCCGGCAAGATTTTTCTATTGGTTTCTGTACCGGGTTTTTCTCTCTTTCTGTTCCGGCTCTATCTACGCTCAATTAAAATGGTGAAGACGACGGCATTTGGGAGGAAAACAGTATCGACCTTCTCAGCGATCCAGAAAACGCGTAGTACCGTTTCCATCCGTGAAAAGTGGTAATTTATTACATAATAATTGTAGCTTGGTTGTAACAAGGCATTTTCAGCATCGTTATTAACTACAGGAAAAAAAAGCGAATAATATTTTATGGAAATTAGCATGGATCTTGCTGAGTTCTGTGAACGTGCTTTCTCCGCTGATCTGCTTCCGGTTCATTTTTGCGTTGACCTGTCCGAAAGCGCCAAAGAAATATCCCATATCAGACCATGGGGTAACCTCTGGGGACGATGGTCAGGATTGTTCCGGCCTGTACCGTCGCCATGAATGCTGCAAGATGATGGAAATCGTGAAAAACACGGACGGCCCGACGCTCATATCGCTCAGACGTGGAATTCGGATCCAGCCATATCCGATAGCGGATTGAAACTGTAGCAGAGAAGATTTTCCCATGTTTTTTCACCGGGAGCATACGTTCCAAGGATTCCGAGATCGTCTTCTACTCACCGGCATTTTTTTGGGTGTCATCTACTGGTTCGTCGAAGCCAGCGTTCATTATTACTGTTTCGATGAAGGGCCTTTCTGGGAGCATGCGTTTCGTCCGGATGTCCATGAAACCTGGATGCGGGCGCTCGTGGCGATTTTGCTGGTCCTATTTGGCTTCTATGGGCAAAGTCTCATCAATCAGCGCAGACGTGCCGAGATGGCCGTGATTGAACGCGAAAAGGAGTCTTCACTGATCCTTGAAAACAATCCGGTCGCCATCGTCTTGATCGATACCGAGAGCCGTGAAATCGCCTACGTCAACACGAACGCCCAGAAAATGGTCGGGCTGCCCGTTAAAGGGATCATAGGAAATTCCTGTCATAAATTTTTATGCCCATCGGAAAAAGGCAAATGCCCGGTGCTGGACCTGGGCCAGTCCATCGATATCTCCGAACGTCCCCTGCTCAATTGCTCCGGTGACACCATACCGGTACTTAAAAGCGTGACCCGGGTGCAGTATCAAGGGCGGGAACATCTTCTGGAAGCGTTTTTGGACATTACCGAGCAACGCAGGATGCAGCAGGCGGTCAAGCAGGCCCACATTGAAATGAATCAGATTTTCCAGACGGCTTCGGTGGGTATGCGGGTCATCGACCGGGAATGCAACATTCTTAAAGTCAACCGGGCATTTTCGGAACTCACCGGAATTGATGCTGGGGATATTGTCGGCCAGAAATGTTACAACGTGTTCGCAGGCGATATGTGCCATACGAGCGATTGCCCACTGCGAAAAATTCTGGGCGGGGACACCCTTGCGGAATATGCGGTTAGCAAAAAAAGAGCCGACGGGTCACCTCTGGAGTGTATTCTGACAGCCACGCGTTACGAAGAGTCCAACGGTCATGTTGCCGGGATTGTCGAGTCTTTTAAGGATGTTACCGAATTGAAGAGCGTCCAGCAGGTGCTGGAGTCCGAGAGAGACAGACTTCACCGTATTCTTTTCCACCAGTTTGAAAGTGTTGGCATTATTAATGTCGATTTTGAACTTGAGTATCAGAATGACCTGCTTAAACGACAAACGGATGGATTGCAGACCTGCTATTGCTACCGGGTGTTCAGGAATATGGACGCTCCCTGTGCCGATTGCTTGATGCGCAAGGCGTTGGTTACCGGAACGATTCAGCGTTTTGAGTTTGACACCCGTGACGGAAAAAGTTTTGAGCACACATACACGCCATTCCTGGGCCAGGATGGAGGTAAGAAAGCGGTCGTTTCCCAGCGGGATATCACCCAGCGCAAGGCTTCCATAGCGGCGGCTCTCCGTTCGGAACATTTAGCGGCCATCGGGGAACTGGCTGCCGGCGTGGCCCATGAAATCAACAACCCTATCACTGGCATCATCAATTACGGTCAACTGATCGTCAATAAAACCAACGAAGGCGACCCGCTGAACAATATCTCCCACCGGATCATCAAAGAAGGCGACCGCATTGCCGCCATCGTGAAGAGCCTTCTCTCTTTTGCCAGGCAAGACAATGAGGGAAAAAAACTGGTCCACATGAAGGAGGTCATCGACGATTCGCTGACCCTTACCCGTGCTCAATTGCGTAAAGACGGGATCGAACTCGTCCTGGAGCTGGATGATAACCTGGTCCCGTTTCCAGCCAAGGCCCAGGAGCTCCAACAGGTGTTTGTCAATATTATCGGCAACAGCCGCTACGCTTTGAATGAGAAATACAAACAAACGCATGAATCCAAGCGATTGCTCATCAAAGCCGCAACGGTTGCCGACAGTGGCCGATCGGCTATTCAGGCTTCTTTTACCGATTGGGGGGCGGGGATCTCGCCGGAATCGATGGATCAGGTCATGCGCCCATTTTACTCCACCAAACCCAAAGGAAAGGGAACCGGGTTGGGGTTGAGTATCAGCCACCAAATTATCGAGAACCATGGCGGTAAACTGCGGATCCAAAGTGACTTGGGAAAGTATACGACGGTGATTGTGGAGCTTCCCGTACAATGCACCAACAAAATGGTACACGCTTATGACCCAAAAGATTCTGATTGTTGATGACGAAGAGAGCATCCGTTTCACTTTTGAGGCTTTTTTGAGCGAGGCCGGCTATCAGGTTACGACGGCATCCGATTATGAACAGGCGATGGGCTGCCTGGCGGATGACGATTTTGATTTGCTTTTTTTCGATATCATCATGGAAGGCAAGACCGGGATGGAGTTGTTGCGCGAAGTGAAGCGAAACGATTCCAATGCCCAGGTGATTCTCATCACCGGTGCGCCCAGTGTTGAAACTGCCGCGGAGGCGGTTCGCCTGGGTGCCTTCGACTATATTCTCAAGCCCGTTCGCCAGCAGGATTTGTTGAAAATGACCGATATCGCCCTGCGGCATAAACGCCTTTCCGATGAAAACGACCGGTGCCAATCCAATAAAGAAGCAATTTTCAAAAGCGTAAAGGACGGCATCGTGACCGTTGACGAAAAAATGCGCGTGGTCGATGTGAACCGGGCCGCCGTCGAACTTTGCGGGTTTACGCAAGATCAATCCCCTGGTGCTTTTATTCGGACGGTGACCCATGGGTGCGGCGGCGGCTGCGTGGAGGTGCTCAAGGAAGCCCTGGCCACCCGCAAGGCGCTCGCCCTGCGTCATGTCGAATGCCATCGTCGCGATTCGCAGAAACAGATCGTCAGCGTAAGTGCCTCCCCACTGATCGATCAGACGAATCATATCAACGGATGCGTGATGGTTCTTCGGGACGAGACCCGCCTTCACCAGCTGGAGCAAAACGCGGCGGGGAGTCGTGCCTTCGACAAAATCATTGGCACCAGTTCGGCCATGCAGCGTATCAAGGGGCTGGTCAAGGTCCTGGCGGATGTGCAAACCACCGTCCTGATAACCGGTGAAAGCGGTACGGGCAAGGAACTGATTGCCGATGCCCTGCACCGCGCCGGGGAGCGTTCGGACAAACCCTTGGTCAAGGTGAATTGCGGTGCCTTGAGTGACAGCATTCTGGAAAGTGAACTGTTCGGCCACGTGAAAGGGGCATTCACCGGTGCGGTCAGCGACAAGGTCGGGCGCTTTGAACTGGCCGATGGAGGCACCATTTTCCTGGATGAGATCGGTGATATATCCCCCAAGATGCAGCTACAATTGTTGCGGGTCATCGAGACCATGACCTTCGAGCGCTTGGGTAGTGCCAAGCCGCATCGGGTGGATGTGCGCGTGGTAACAGCGACCAACCGGGATCTGGCCGAGAAAGTGGCCGCAGGTGAATTCCGCGAGGATCTCTACTTCCGTCTGAAGGTCATGACTGTTCATCTGCCGCCGCTGAGAGAGCGACGGGAGGACATTCCCTTGCTGGTCTGTCACATGATAGAAAAATTCAACCGCAAGTTCGACAAAGCGATCAAGACGGTATCGTCGGATGTCGAAAAACTGTTCCGCCGCCATGTGTGGTCCGGGAACGTCCGCGAACTGGTCAATACCCTCGAGCATGCCTTTATCCTCTGCAACCAACATGTGATCACCACCGACCACCTGCCGATCGAAATGCAATCCCAAACGGGCAGCATCACCGTTCTCAACGGCCACGGAAAAATGAGCGAGGCCGAGGCGATCGAACAGGCACTTGAAAAAGCCGGCGGTAACAAGGCCAAGGCCGCCCGCCTGCTCAGCATGAGTCGTAAGACCATCTACCGCAAGATGGACAAGTACAATATCTCATTTTGAAATTTTTTCCTGAGAAGTACCTATCCTTTCCCCCCCATAGATTGTTCAGCCGCACGAGGGTCCGCCGCGTGGCGGACCCTCGTGCGGCGACTCACGGATTCCTTTCTAATTGCTTTCCCTCATGGCTCCCGGGAGCTGCGCCATTCGGTTTTTCGGCGGAATTTCTTCGGATGACACACTAAGGTGACCCAATTGTGTGTCATCCGATGGATGGTGGGGCACCGCTGATTTTCACCCGGTGCGATTGAAGAACTGAATATCTTCTGGCGTGGCAGGCGGTTATAGCAGAAACCCACGGTTCTCAAGTCTGCCGGCCGATTGGCATGTCAATTGTAACGTGTTGATTGCCCCCGCTTCCCGCTGATTCGAATTATTGATGAAGGTCGTACACTGAAATGGTGCTGATTGGTTCAGTCGTGGGGGCAACCCATGCACAATAACGACGGTTGCAAGGTTTACTGAAATTCTAATAACCCCATTTTTCCCGCTGGCCGGAGTCGTCAGGGGGGCGAAAGGAGAAAGGCATGAAAACTTGGCGATGGATGATAGCCTTGCTTGCGCTACTGGCGATCGTAGGGCCCTGCCCGACGGCACTGGCGGACTGGGTGGACGTGTCGGATAATTTTTTGGTTGAACAGACATGCGATGGCACCAACCTTGTCAGGGTGCAAGTCACGAACATTACAGAGGAAGAAATAACGGGGGAATTGCGTTTGCTGTATATTCCCGCGGATGGAACCCCCAATCCGATTAACGCGCTGACCGTCGGCGAAGATGGCTCTAATCCCACGTTCTATTTCCCGATTGTCGGCAAAACGGAAGGCTCCCTTTTGTCCGGCGAGTTCGTTACGATCAGCATCGCGTTTGAAGCGGTCTTTGATTGCAACTTGCTTTTTTCTACGGTGGTGGAAGTCAATGACGCTTCCATCGACAATCAGATTTTTCGCAAGAAGATTTCCAAAACTCCGGAGTTATACAGCGGAGAGGGCGGCATCTCGGTGATGCCTATCTACGTAACCGCCCAGAATACCAGCGGGCAGAAGTATACGCAGGGGGAGACGGGCGAACTGGTGTTGTGCGGCGAGACCTGCGATGACGATGGAAATTGTGAAACCATTATCTGCAGCAATGATGAAAAAGCAGAGCACCCTTACGCCAAGGTCAAGCCCCTGGTCGTCACCTACATTCAGGAAGAGGAGGCGGTGCCTTTCAACAGCGTGCCTGACTACGATCCCAATGGGGATGGCGTTAAAGAGGAGGGCAACCGATACGCCCACGACGTCTATGCTGCCGTTTCCCTGGACGACGGATTGACCTGGAAGCGGCGCAACATTTCACGTACTTCGCTCAAGTCTTCCTTTACCCTTTCCAACGGTGTGGCCTATCCGGGCGATTCTGAAGATGCCGACCTTACCGTCGTGGGGCCTTATGCCTTCGTCACCTGGGTTGACAAATACTGCCGTAGCGGGGATCCCTGGGATATGGAAGCCCAGAGCATCGAGGATATCTATCAGGTGACCGGTTCCCAGAAGTCGGTGGACTATCTGGATGTGACCGGCGACGAGGATCCCCGGCCGGACCTGGGTGTGCGGCCCTTCTCCTGCCTATGGGGGGCCCGTGGCGTCCTGGACATGGCACCGGAAACCGTCGACGGCGAGCCCAATCCCAATTACGGCACTATTGTCTGGTACAAGGCCGAGCAGCTCTCCACCGGTCGGCGCGACGCCAAACGTAATTTCAATGCAGGTATCGAACCGGTCCTCGATCCCACCGTCCATCAGCCGGTCGAGGGTACGGGCGGCTTCGCCGTTTCCTGGCAGGAGGACCCCAAGGGGCTTAAAACCGGCAAGGGGCGTGGCCCCGGTGCCGGCATGTCCGGTGCCTGTGTCAACCACAAGACCGATATCTGGTACAGCTACATCGGTTGGAGCGATTTTGCCGCCATCGATGAAACTTCGTTTCCAACAGCGACGGCGATGCCATCCAGGACGGTGACGGCGATCCCATGTCCGAGTACTTCTGTACCGCCTGCCCTTACGTGTACGACCCGGAGGTCGGCGACACGGAGCACGGCATCGCCCCGGGTACGGCTTTCGAAGCTCTGCCCGACACATGGGTCTGCCCGGTGTGCGGTGCCGCCAAAGCGGACTTCGAAAAGGATGCCAAGCCCCACGCCTGGTGCACTTTCATCCGCCGGTGCGGGTGACCGACAACGCGGTGTGCCGTGAGCGCAACCCCACCGAGATTAAGGGGCATGTCCACACCGCCGAACATATCGCCACCACCGGCTGCGACTACTACTACGAGGGCGGTACCACCAACCAGCCGCTGGCCTGGAGTGATCTGCCCGACGACTGGGTCTGTCCCAAGTGTGGCGGAAAAAAAGATACCTTCGAAGCAGAGGCTACCCTCATCAAATATCGCAACGAAGGCGCGCCTTACTGCGAGTGGTTCTCCGAAAACCCGCGGGTGGATGGCGACGGCAACGAGGTCTTGCCGGATGACGAAGGCTATACCGTGGCCTACTACACCCAAGAGCGGGTGGATGCGGCCGGAAACACCGTCTACGAACCGCTGGACGGTAACACCGGGGCCTCGCGGGCCAACCTTTCCCTGGTGAACTGGAATGGCGAGACCCTGGCCCTGATGGCCTACGAGGAGACCAAGGGCGTCGGCGCCGGCAGCGACAAGGAAGCGGCCGCCATGGAACAGGCGGCACCCATCCCCCTGGTGAAAATGGCTGACGGCACCTGGGAAGCCGGCTTCACCAACAGCGACTGCCGCAGTTGCCATTATGAGAACGTCGTGCCCCGGGATCGCGTGATTCCGGTCAGTGACAAAACGATCTGCGAAGAGGTGAAAGGCGGGGTATGGAAGGATACTCTCGAGGCCTACTATCCCTACACGGGGTATCCCTACATCACAGATGGATCGGTGACGAGCGAGCAACTGGCCGCCGCCGGCGTCTCTTATGACACCGGCAACGCGGTCAATTGTGTCAAGTTCCAGGGTGGCTGGGGCATGTACCCCCGCGATTACGCCCAGATTTACGAGGGCAACAATTACTACAACCTGCCCGACCACATGCCCGGCTGGCACCAGGAGGCGCTGAACTGTACCGGCTGCCACGTGCCATACAACACCAAGGATTCCGACGGTGACACGGTCAAGGATCGTGCCGACATGTGCCCAGGGACGCCCCTTGGCGACACCACCGTGGACTTGGATGCGTCGAGCCCAACATACGGCTGCGCTGCCACGCAGAATCCAGATGATCCGGACAATAACAAGGACGAGCCGGACCGTTTCCGGCACGGCAAGAACATCTACTACCATCACTTCGCTTTCAACGCGCCGGACACGGCCGCCATCGGCCACGGCGACCAGATCAACGGCTTTAGCCGGGATGTGCTCGGTCAGGACGATGCGGGCAACGACATTCTCTGGACGGCGCCTGACACCTACGACCCTATGAAAACGCCCGGCGTGTGCGGGTGGTGCCAAATGAGGAACTGGACGCGTCGAATACTGAGGCGATCACCCTGGGCCTGCTTTACAAGGAAGGCAAAGACGGCCAGGGCGCTCCGGCCGATGCCATCCTCCGATTGTTCAAGGGCGGGTTTGACATCGCGAACATGGGCGATCCGTTGAATCTGAGTTCCTCCACGCCCTACCTGTTCCAGAATCCGGATGATGCCGGCAACGAGGACGGCACCGGCGACAACGCGGCAGGTGACGGCACCGGCGATCTCCTGCCCAACCGTAACACGCCCAAGATCGAACACTTCTACTGGACCGATGCCAACCTGCACGATCCCACCGGCTACTGGTACAAGTCGGAGACCGGTGACAACCTGTTCGGCGATGACAACTATACGCCGGACATCAGCGGCAACCCCTTCGAGAACGTTTTCTCCACCCGCCTGGCCATCCACGGCGACTTGGTTCTGGCCGGCTACGCTTACTGCGTCAACTGGTCGGCGGGCAAGAAGGCCAAGGACCACTACGACTTCTACATTCGGGTGTCCGAGAATGCCGGTGAAGACTGGACCCTGCCGGTCAACGTCTCCCAGCTCAAGAACCACGAGGCGTCGGTGGCCGACTGCCGGGTGATCCTGACCCCGCCGACCCTGGACGAATGGGGTATTTATAGTCCTCCTTATGGTCGACGGATTCCCTTCTCCATGACCGGCGCTCCCGCGGTGGCATCCACGGGCGACTTCAACGTACGCAACACTTTCTTTGTGGGTGTGGGCACCAAAGAGAACATTCCCCAGCCCAGCCCCAACGAAACCGAATTGGAGGAGAGCGAGGTCTTCCTGGATACATTTTATTCTCAGGCGAAAATCGCGAACGGGGGGATCGAGTTCGAAACCTACGCCAAGGAGAACCCCAAGTACGAGGAGGGTGCCTTGCCGTTCCTCGAGATCGACGGCACGCCGACTGACGAGGCGTGTGCCGAAGTGCTGTCCGACGGCACCTGCGTGCCCAACGAAACCAACCCGGCCTATCCCGAACTGGTTGACGAGTTCAACTGGCTGGCC
This sequence comes from Desulfosarcina cetonica JCM 12296, assembly GCF_001311845.1. Lineage (GTDB taxonomy): Bacteria > Desulfobacterota > Desulfobacteria > Desulfobacterales > Desulfosarcinaceae > Desulfosarcina > Desulfosarcina cetonica. Next base: position 49,567 of record NZ_BBCC01000019.1, read on the forward strand.
AAGGGCGACGCCAATCAAGGGGACATTCAGATGACCTGTAACCCCTTCGGCAGCCGCCTGTACACCATCTGGGAGCAAGAACTGCCCATTACCGACGAGGACGGCCAGAAGCATTTTCAGGGCTCCGATGTCTGGTTCCGCAAGGTGTTCTACGAGGAACCTGAGGCTGACTTGGACGTCAATCAGGACGGTGAGGTGGATTCACTCGATGGGCGAGAGATCCTGAGCCATATCGGATCGACGGCCTACGATGCGGATTTTCTGTGGCGGGGAGATTTCCTGGCTGACCACCGCATTACCGGTAAGGACTACAGTCTTTGGAAAACGGAATTCAACAAGTTGAAACTCAGTCAGAAGCGTAATCGCTGGGCGTCCAAATAGAAATTGCCTATATCCTCAGCTGCCGGGCCCGTGCAATCCACAGCGCGGCCCGGCAGCGCTTTCATCAACCTGCATGCGCGTTTAAACGATGTTTCTTTTCTGTCTCAGAGAGGCGAATCTGCCGGAGGCATAAACGCTGGTTTGGAAATTCTGAATCAGGCCGGAAACAGTCGTTATGTAAAAAATACATCCTCTGTTTGGTCGGAAAATCATCACTTTTGGGTATATGTGTGAAATAGATTTCGCAAAATTATGGGAAAACAATGTGTTATCCTGGCCGTTATAATCTAAAGGCACCGGTAACCGCTTAATAATACTGGTTATGGGCATTTGTTAAAAACGGTAACAATTTTGCATCCCCCATGAAACCGGATCGTCCTGACCCGAGTGTGGACTCAGTTAAAACGAGAAAAGGAGGGGGAATGAGAAGAGGCCTATTCTGTTTGTTGGTGGGGATCTTACTGGTCTGGCCATGCGGTGGCTTTGCATTCAAGGGGCCCGGAGGGCTGGCCGAAATCAAGCTATACCGCGGTGAATTCGAGGAGACTGTCAATGAGACGGCGCTGTATGTGGATTATGTCTGTACCGGAACGGTGAATGTCTGGAACACGCGGACGAAACTGCAGATCCGCGTGGTGCCCAACCAGGGGCTCACCGAAGATGACGAAATGGAACTGTGGAAAGTCAAGACGGTCCATGCTTATGTGGGTGCCGATCCTGTTCCGGTGGATGCGGTCGGCACGCCCCTGGTGGAACAATTCCCTTATGTTGTCACTTACGGGGATCCGTCTGATATCTACAGCCTCGTACTGGATCTGGAGGCTGACCTGGGCTTTCGCTGGGGTGCACCGTATGAGGATTTGCGCCGCCAGAACATCTGTGTGCATGCGGTGTTGGTGAAGCTGGATTTCCAGACCGGGCAACTGATGGAGAAGAAGGATGTGTATACGTTCGACCCCGAGTTCGAGGTGGCGATGGCGGCCGACGAATGGGAACACGACTTGATTGAGATCGGTCAGGGCCGTCTTAAAAAATCCCACCAAGTGAAAAAGGGGCAGGCGGTGCGCAACCGTGTGCGCATCATGCGCGGCGTGCTCAACCAGGCCCTTTTGTCCCATGCGGGCAGTACGGTGTATGCGATGGCCCATCCCCGACGGGCCCACTTCATCGATTCTCCGGTGGCCGGTCTGACCGTCAAGACACCCACCTACGAAGGCCAGACCGATGACTCCGGGGGATTCGACTACTTCCCCGGTGAACGAGCGGAACTCTTTATCGGCGATGTCTACCTGGGCAACGCCCTGGTGGATCATAAAATTTCGCCCGCGGACGTCTTCGAAGGCGGAGACATGGATGACAACCGGGTGATCAACCTGGCCTGGCTGCTCCAGAGCCTGGATGCCGACGGCGATCCCAGCGGCGGCATCAGCATTACCGAATCGGTGGTCAAGGCTTTTGAGACGGTGATAAACGATAAGGAACTGGCCGATGTCGATTTCAGCAACGATAGCGAAGTGGAATCGGTGATCGAGGCGACGGTTGCTGAAGGGTCCGGCTATGCGGACCTGAACCTGGTCAAGGTCAGCCGGGAGGAAGCCCAAGGCCATCTGGGCAAGAGTATCGGCAGCACCATGTTCCGCAAGAACGTGTCCAAGACCCCGCTAATGGCCAGCGCCAAGGCCAAGCTGAATGTCATGGGGGTCTGGTTTCCGGCGCTCAAGGCCAATGGGGAGCCGGCTGCCTACCTGGATAGCGATGGTAACACTGTTACCGGCATCCCGTATTATGATGAAAACGGGGATTTGATTCGCACCGCCACCGAGGCCAAGCCCGTCGTTGCGGTATATACCGACGAGATCGACGGCTACGGTGCCGCCGATGTGTTCGCGGCCGTTTCCCGGGACGACGGCCACACCTGGAAACGCAAGAACATCTCGCGCATGGCCGACCGGTCATCCTTCACCCTGGCCAACGGCGAGGCCTATTACGGCCATTGCAAGAAACCCGTGTTCCAGGTCAAGGGCAACAAGATCCTCATCGCCTGGACCAGCAAGTTCGCCAAGGGTGGCAAGCCGCGCTATGCGATCCGGTCCTGCCCTGACGAAGACGGCGACGGCGTCGCCGATGAATGCGAGACCTGTACCGGGTCGGGTGAGAACGAGAAATGCGGACCCGACTACCCTTACGACGATCCCTACGAGGTGGACGACATCTGGGGCGTTTCCGGCCCACAGCGGTCGGTGGACTACACAGAACAGGGCTATCCCGAAGTGGGCGAGGTGCCTTACAGCGCCATCTGGACCTGCCGCGGTGTGATCGTTACCCAGGCCGAGATCAACAAGGGGGGCTGGTGGGCCGACAGGCAGGTTGGCGATATCGTGTGGTACAAACCCGAGCGGATGACCAGCGGTCGCCGTGACGCCAACCAGGTGTTCATGGGGGCGGCCGACGGTGCCGGGTTCGCCATCACCTGGCAGGAGGATCCCAAGGGCCTGCGGCCGGGCGAGGCCAAGGGGCCCGGTCCCGGCTGGGGCGGTGCCACGGCCAACCACAAAACCGATATCTGGTACAGCTATATTACCTGGAAAGATCATGCCACTGTCGACGAGAACTTCGTGGCTGGCGGCGATCCGGAACATCCGGTACAGTACGATGAAGAGACCGGTGAGGAAATCGCCTGGACCAATCGACCCAAGGCCCTGGTTCCCATGTCCCTGCCGGTGAGGATTTCGGACAACGATTCGGTGAACACCAACAATACCACCCTGCTGGATGCTGACGGCAATCCGATCGCGGCAGTGAGCGCGGGCGCCATCGTCTACAACGCCGCAAACCTCACACGTTGCGTAAAATTTGTAGGCGGCGCGACCATCGTTACCCCGGACGATCCCGCTGCCTCAACCGCCGATTATGCGGTGCTGCGCGCCGTGCCATCGACCCATCAGGCGACGATGAACTGTACTCAATGTCATGTGCCTTTCGGCATGACGTCGGTGAACGATGCGCCCACCCAGGGTGCGCCGATCCCGCTGGTGGTCCTCGACGCGGAGACGGATTCCTACCTGGGCGGCTTTACCAACAGCGATTGCGTGAGTTGCCATTATGGTCATGTGGTTCCGCGGGACCGGGTCATCGCCGTGACGCCGGGGCTGACTGATGAAGGCAAGTGCGACGAATGCGAGGCCAAGGGCGGCATCTGGAAGGACGGTACCCAGGAAGGCGGCGAGATCATCGAGGCTTATTACCCCTACGCCCCTTATCCCTACATCGCGCCCGATCCGGACGATACCCGGGACGGCTCCCACCGCTATATCACCGAGGTTCCGGGTTTGTGGACCTATGAGAACGCGTTCTCCCCGGATAGGATCGGGCTCTACACCAAGACCAATTACCAGGGCCAGGAACGCACGGTGGCGGTTACTACCGACGGCCGCCTGCTGGACGGCAACACTGCGGCTACCCGTCCCAACCTCTTCATGCAGACCTATACCAAGTCAGACGGTACCAAGAGTGCCTGGGCGATCATGGCCTACGAAGAGACCAAGGGCATGGGATCAGGGCCTTCCGAAACGACCGGAACCGGAGAGCAGCCCCAGGACGGCAGCGGGTATGATCCTTATGAAACGGTACCCGATGAAGGCAAGAACGCCATCTACCACAGCTTCGATTTTACCCAACCGGATCTGGTCAGCGGTGGCACCATTCTCAACCTACCGGAAACGGATGACAACGGAAATTCAGTCTATGTCGAGGAACCGCAATATTTAGGTTCCGATCCAGTCTACGATGATGACGGTAACATCATTGGTTATGACCCGATTAATAATCCGGATTACGTAGTAGACGGCGACAATGCCATTCTTGATTGGAAGGGGGATAAACAACTGGCCTACGAGAATGCCCGCCGGCCCAGATTTATAATTCAGTCCAAGGCGTCGGCCTTCGGCGGTACAAAGACGCTGTCAGACGGAACGACAGCCTTCAAACAGCCCAACAATTCAGGCACCGTATTGATCGTCTTATACAAAGAAGGCGAGGAAGGTGCCGGCCGGCCGTCGGACATCATGATGCGCCGCTGCGTGGTGGGTTCTGATCAGAAGGGGAATCCCTGGCATCCGGATAATTTCCTGCCTGGTGCCCAGAATGTGAGCACGGTGATGCCAGGAACGACCTGGATCAACCCGGACCGTTCCGAGGATGCCAAAGGAGACGGAACCAAGGTCTGCGACTGGACCCAACCGGAAGAGTGTCTGACCTGGAAGTCGGGGGTCAACCCTTACGAGGACGCCCGCGCCCATCGCGGCGCCATTCGCGGCGACTTCGTCATCCTGGGCTATTCTTACTGTCCCAACTGGGCCGCATCACGCAAGGCCCACGACAAGTATGACTTCTACATCCGGCGCTCCTTCGACGGGGGCGCAGCTGGACTACCGATCCGGATTACGACGGTGAGATCACCCACATCGACTACTTCTTCGATCCCGAGGGTATATCCGGTGCGGAGCTGGACGAAGAGGGCAACGATGTCACCGAACCGACCAAGCACTACACCGTTGAAACGACCTATAAGCCTGGCGTCTACGAGCGGCCCGCAACGTGTCCCTGATCAAGAACAACAAAGTCAGCGTCATCGAGCCGCGCATCGTGGCCGTTCCCGGCACCATAAAAGATCCAACCACTGGGTTGCCTGCGTACGACGAAGACAAACAGAACCCCAACTGCTTCTACCTGGCCTACGGCACCTCCACCAACCTGCCCGATGTGGAGAAGCTTCCCGAGGATCTCTTCCTCAGCTACTCCCTCGACCGCGGCAACAATCTGGCCGAGGAAACCTGGGTGGTGAACCCCGACAGTGAGGGCAACCATGCCGGTGAAACGGTCACCGGTTGGTACCGTCTCGCCAAGGGTGATCCGGAGCAGGGCGAGGTGCAGATCCGCATGACGCCCAATGCCGAGCGTTTCTACGGCGTCTGGCTGGAAGAGGGCGCCGAAGGCAGCGACATCATGTTTCGGCGGATCATGCCCAGTTCTTTTGAGGCCAACAATACACCTGAAAACCTGACGGACAATGATGGTGACGGATTGTCCGAGTCCCAGGGCGATTGCAACGATTCGGATGCTAACATTTACGTTGGATCCATAGAAACGTGTGGTGACGGTATCGATCAGGATTGTGACGGATTCGACCTGGTGTGCCCATCGATTGAATAGCCACCACCCAATCCATTCATCCTAACCGCCTGCCGCAGTTCTACCGGGCTGCGGCAGGCCAACAACCTATCCGGGTGCCAATCCGGAGCAAGACCAATGGCAAGGTCCGGGTCCACCGGGCAAGACGCAAACCGAAGGCGATTCTCAACCCCCCAGCCTGACGCTGCACGATGTTTTCGCGCATCATCCGATGGAAGTCTTTTTCCTTTAAAAATTTATTTCACTTCTTGTAACCTTTATCCCTGCTTGTCCGTTTTAATTGCAGAAGCACGTGCATGGAAAAAGAGCGTCGAGGATCGAAAGGGAGGAAGAGATGAAAAGAATTATTTTGGTGACATTGATGCTGGTATGTTTTGCTACGCTGAGCCTGGCTGACGAGCCGCAGGACCTGACCCCGCAGGCCGCGGCGCACATTGCTCAGCAGACCCGTGAGATGGCCGCCTTGGGTATCCCCGAGGTACCGGCCCGTGAAATGCTGACTCGCATGGCGCAGAATCGATTTCAGCAGCGGAACCAGGTCCGTGCCCAGCAGATGGTCATGGAAGCCGCCAAGGCAGGGTTGCCCACGGAGCCGGTGATGAGCAAAGCCATGGAGGGGATGGCCAAACAGGTTGGTGAAGCCCGGGTCCTCCAGGCAATGGAGATGGTGCGCACCCGGTACGCCGCCGCTCATCGTATGGCAGCCGCGTTGCCTGTGGACAGAGCCCGCCTTAAAAGTGTTACCCAGGAGGTGGCGGACAGTTTGGCCGCAGGCATGCAGACCGCGGACATGAACGCCGTCATGGCCCAGTTGCGGGAGCATACCCGCCAGCAGACACGCAATCAGTCCACGGATATGGCCCTTCAGACGATGCAGACGGTCAGGACCATGGCGCAACTGGGAATTCCATCCGCAGAGGTCGCCGAAACCGTGGAGACAGCCTTGCGGAACCGTTATACCTATCGTGAGATGATGCAACTGCGCATTCAGATGGCCAAGCAGATCCGATTCGCCTCCCCCCGGCAGATCGCCGGCCAGCATGCCAGCCGCATTGGCAAGGGAACGGGCAGCGGCCACACCGGTGCCGGCAGTGGCGGTGCGAATGGCGGTTCCGGTGGTGGCGGTGGTGCTGGTG
>NZ_BBCC01000020.1 GCF_001311845.1 Desulfosarcina cetonica JCM 12296
GCCCGGGAACGGCTCTTGATGGTGACCGCCACCGCATCGAAACCGGCCCGTTCGGCTTCGGCGATGCTGAGGCCGCTACGGGCCACTTCCAGATCGAAGACCTTGAAAACGGCCGTGCCGGCCACCCCGTCCAGCTCGGCGGGCGTGCCGCAGACATTGTCGGCCACGGCCCAACCGGCCCGGTTGGCTCGCAAGGCCAGGGGAATCCAGGTCTTCTCACCGGTTACCACGTGAACGGCATCGGCGCAGTCACCGGCGGCGAAAACCGACGGATCCGATGTGCGCAGCCGCCGGTCGACGGCAATGGCATGCGCCGGTCCAAGTTCGATGCCGGCCGCTTCGGCCAGTTCGCTGTTGGGATGGATGCCGATGGCCACCAGGACCATGTCGGCCGAAAGCGTTTTGTCCTCGCAGACCACGGTATAGGCGCTGTCGGCGGGTTCAATGGCCTTGACGGCATGGCCGGCATGCAGGCCGACGCCATGGGCCGCGAGTTCGGCCTGGACGACGCCGGCCAGTTCCCGCGGCATCCAGGGCAAAAGGTCGGGACCGGGCTTGACCATATCGACCGCGATATGGCGTTCGCGCAGGGCCTCGGCCATCTCCAGGCCGATATAGCCCATGCCGATGATGACCGCTTTTTGCACCGTTTGGGCTTTCAGGTAGGCTTTGATGCGCTTGCCGTCGGCCAGGCTTTTCAGGGCCACGACGCCGGGCAAATCGAATCCCGGCAGGTCGGGGAGGATGGGACGCCTCCCGTGGCGATGAGCAGCTGATCGTAAACGAAGCGAAACGGTTCGCGGTTGTGGCCAATGGTTCCGGAAACCGTCCGGTTTTGCCGATCGATGGTCTCGACCACGTAACCGGTAAACAGATCGATCCCCTGCTTTTGGCGAAACACGTCCGCCCGGCGGACCACCAGGTCCTCCATTTCACGGTCCGCGTCGGCGATGTTATATGGCATGCCGCAGGCGCTGTAGGAGACATCCTCGGTTTGTTCCAGAACGATGACCTCCATCTCCGGGCGACTGCGCTTGGCCCGGCTTGCCGCACTCATTCCGGCGGCATCTCCTCCGATGATGACGAATTTCATGGGTTCTCCCTTGGTTTTTTTTCTGTGTTGAAACACGCGGATGTTATACGTTGGCGACCCCCTTCCGGTCAAGATGGGCGGCAAGGGCTTGACCCGATGGTGAATTTGAGGCTACACAAAAAGGGTAACGCCCGGTAACGCCAACGTAACGCAACCCACTCCCAGGACCGCCCATGAGCCCAAAGACACATGAACTCTGGAATGCCCGTTTCATCAATCGCATTATCGACGCCATGGCCGATGGCGTCTTCACCATGGACGATCAGGGCCGGATCTCCTCCTGGAATCCGGCCATGGAACGCATCAGCGGTTATGCCGCCGAGGAGGCATTGGGCAAGACCTGTCAGATCCTCCAGTGCAGCCGTTGTTTCGGGAAGAACTGCCCGACCAGCATCGCGCATTGCCGCATTCTCGAAATCGGTCAGTCGGAAGCCAAGGAGTGCCTGCTGCGCCATAAGGACGGCCACGATGTGCCGGTGATCAAGAATGCCAGCGTCGTCAAGGACGATGCCGGGCATTTCATCGGGATCGTCGAGACGGTGACCGACATGACCGAACTGAACCGTGCCCGGGAGCGGGCCGAGGCCGCCGCCCTGCGACTGGCCGAAGTTCACCAGATGAACAACATCATCGGCCGCAGCCACGCCATGCAGCAGGTCTTCAGTGCCATCCGCATGGCCGCGGCCAGCGAGGCGACCGTCCTGATCCTGGGGGAGAGCGGTACCGGCAAGGAGCTTGTGGCCGGGGCGATCCATTTCAACAGTGACCGGCACGAGGGGCCGATGATTACGGTGAACTGCAGCGCGCTGTCCGAAAACCTCCTGGAAAGCGAACTGTTCGGCCATGTCCGGGGGGCCTTTACCGGCGCCAACCGCGATCGCATGGGACGCTTCGAGGAAGCTTCCGGCGGAACGATTTTTCTTGATGAAATCGGAGAGTTGAGCCCCTTCATTCAAGTCAAGCTCCTGCGTGTGCTACAGGAGCGCGAGATCGAGCGGGTGGGCGATTCGCGCAAACGCAAAATCGATATCCGCATCATCACGGCGACCCACAAGGATCTTTATCGCCGGGTGCGCGAAGGACATTTCCGGGAAGACCTCTATTACCGCCTGAAGGTATTTCCGGTTCATCTGCCGCCCCTGCGGGAGCGCCGCGAGGACATTCCGCTGCTGGTCGACCACTTTATCCAACGCATGAATCGCAAGACCGGAAAAAAGGTGGCGCGCATCTCCCACGAAGCCCTGCGCATTTTCATGGATCACCCTGGCCGGGGAATGTGCGTGAGCTGGAAAACGCCATCGAGCATGCTTTCGTGCTGTGCGACCGCGAGCAGATCGAAGCCTCGGACCTGCCCATCGAAATCCGTCAGCCCCTTACGGCAGCGGCTTGCTGCCCGCCAACGACGGCAAGTCCCCCCAAAAGCGGACCGCTGACCAAACCGGAACTGCTGGCACTGCTCGAGGAATGCGGCTGGAACAAGGCCGAGGTCGGCCGCCGGGTCGGGCTGAGTCATACTGCCATATGGAAGTACATGAAAAAATGGGATATTCCTTTAAAACGACCCACCGAATAAGCATTTGCCCTGAATACCGGTAACGTTATGCGTTGCAGGCGGCTTGGGCAGGTTTCATCCCTGCCGTGGGTTTTGGATGCCGGATCAGGTCCGGCATCCAAAATCGACACCTGGCTGTGACCCTGAGTGGTTCTAAGCGGCTGCGTGAAGCTTGTCAGCCTGGTCCAGCAGCAACTTTTTAAACCGGTCGAGGCTGACCGGCCAGGGGATGATCGGAATCCCCATCCAGTCGGCATATTCAAGGAAATCCTCAGGCTTTTCGGCCATGTAGGTGTCCATATAGCCCACGCCGTCGAGGATGATGGCGCCGCCGGTATGCTTGGGAAAATTTTCATTGGCCAGGCCCTTGTCCCAACCCTTGAACACCTCCTTGCGAAACTTGATCCATCCGGGGGTCATCCACCAGACGGGTTCTCCGCCGGCGGCCTCGGCCGCGATCCGCTCCCGTTCGGCCTCACTGGCAATCATGTCCATGCAGTGCGTCGCTTCGATGCGCGCCACCGACGGTCCCTGTTCGGCAATGATGGTCTGCATCAATCGCGTGGGCTGATCCACGTTTACGTAGCAGAACTTTCCGCCATAGACCACGATCACATAGGGGGTCTTTTGCCGGGCGCGCTCGATTTGCCGGACCAGCTGACGCTCCAGTTCCGGAATGTCCTGGTGCAGTCCGGGGGTTGTGTACAGAATCTGGGGCGTGTCCAGAAACCCCTCCTTTTTCAGGTGGTTCAACTCCAGGCTCAGCGTGCCGCAGGATACAATGGAAATATCTTCGAATCGTTTCTGGGTCATGGTGCCCCCTTATGGTAACGTTACGGTTTCAGCAGCCCTTATGCCAATAGTTGTCCCAACGCAGCCTTGAGATGCTCGATATCGGCGCTGTCGGGGTGTCCCACGGCCTTGTCCGCGTCGGCGATCCAGGCCGGCGCGTCGGGTCTGGCCCTTACTTTTTCGAGAACCTTGGGATTCACCTCGCCATAGCAGTCGAAGCTTCCGGCGAACGTGGCGCCATCGGCCATGGCCTGCGCTGCCGTCATGGCGGATCGCGCATGCTCGGAATCCGGGTTGGCGCCATGGGTGGCGAACAGAAAGACGCGCGCATGGCCGTTGAGTTTTTTCAAATAGGCCTGGGATTTGGGGTCCGGTTGGCCGGCCTGCAGCCAGAAGCCGAGGGCGACAAAGTCATAATCGCCGGGATCCGGCGCCTCGTCGACGCTGCTCAGCGAGGCGCCCGGGGGCAGGGACTGGTAAACGGCTTCGGCGAGTTTACGGGTGTTTCCACTTTGGCTTGAATAAACCACGAGAGATTTCATGCATGCTTCCTTTCTTTATTTTTGCCCATCAATTCACGATGAACGGGGTTTTCGGGGTTTCGCCGGCCAGTGCACGATTGATCGCCTCCTCCACCGTTGCGCGGGAGGCCAGGCCGGTGATGGTATCGACCGGCTGGCCGGCCTGGAAAAGCATCAGGGTCGGAATCGCCTTGATGCCGTAACGCATGGCAATGGATTGATTTTCATCGACATTGCACTTGGCGAAGATGATTTGAGGGCCGTATGTGGCGGCCAGATCGGTGAATACCGGCGTCATGGCCTTGCAGGGGCCGCACCAGGGCGCCCAGAAATCGATGATAACGGGTTTGGATTGCTGAAGTACCTGCTGGTCGAACTGATTTTCCTGAATTTCAACGATGGCTTCGGACATGATTCAGATCCTCCTCATGGCGATGGTTGGTTTTTCATCCGATAAGGTTGGTCTATCCAACGAAGTCAGATGAGGGCCCCGGCATGGCAGGCATGGGACGCCATGCCGGGGCGCGAGGAAGTGAGCATAGGTTGAGTGAATCAAATGGAGGTTTTGATTGCCTTGCTCGTTAAAACAAGAAAGCAATCCATATGCCATTTCACAATAAAGATGGGTGGAGGTGGAGAATTTTAGCCGGAGGGAATGGATGCTGGGTGGTACGCGGCGGTTTTTGCAGCGCGCCCGAAAGATTTTTCCGGGCGCACCGGGGGTGAGAACGGTTACACGGTCTTGAGCAGATCCTTGAGAAAGGGCAGCAGTTGTTCGCGTATCTCCGGCCGTTCCATGGAAAAGGCCAGGTTGGCCATCTGAAAGCCGGCCTTGTTGCCACAGTCAAACCGGCTTCCCGAATAGCGATAACCATAGATGGCCTGGCTTTCGAGCAGGCGGGCCATGGCATCGGTGATCTGGATCTCGCCGCCGGCACCCACTTCCTTACCTTCCAGGATGTCGAAAATTTCCGGGGTCAAAATGTAACGGCCGATGATGGCCAGGTTGGATGGCGCTTCATCGGGCTTGGGCTTTTCCACCAAACCGCGAATCTTGGTGACCCCATCGGTCAGGGGCGGCGCATCCAGAATGCCGTACTTGCTGGTGTCTTCCTTGGCGACCTCTACGACGGAAACGATGGAGGACTGCAATTCGTCGAATTTTTCGATCATCTGCTTGAGGACGGGTTTGTCGGCCTTGATCAGATCGTCGGCCAAAAGGACGGCGAACGGTTCCCGGCCGACGATGTTGCGGGCGCACCAGATGGCGTGCCCCAGCCCCAGGGGTTGGTTCTGGCGGGTGTAGATGATCGAGCCCGAGTCAGGGATCAACGCATGGATCGCCTTCAGCTCGGAATCCTTGCCCCGGGCCATGAGCATGTGCTCCAGTTCGCAGGAGTGGTCGAAGTGGTTTTCGATGGCCTGTTTGCCGGCGCCGGTAATGAAGATGATTTCGCTGATACCCGAGGCATAGGCTTCTTCAACCGCATATTGGATCAGGGGTTTGTCCACGATCGGAAGCATTTCCTTGGCCATGGCCTTGGTGGCCGGTAGAAACCGGGTCCCCAGGCCAGCCACGGGAAATACGGCTTTTCTGACTTTCATGGAGCCTCCTTACGCAATAAGGTTTGTATCATCGATTCGCTTTTAAAACCGTCAAACGGTTTCGATCCAGCCCTGGGGGCCCTCGGCGAGGCCGTACTGGATATTTTGAATGGTTTCGAAGAGTTTATGCGCCAACGGCCCGACCTGGCCGTCAGCCACGCGCAGCACCGTGTCGCCGTATTTCAGCTCACCGACGGGGGAGATGACCGCAGCGGTTCCGGAACCGAAGATCTCCTTCAGATGGCCGGAGGCGTGGGCGTTGACCACCTCGTCGATGGTGATCCGTTTTTCGGAGACCTTGAGCCCCCAGGAACGGCCCAGGGCCAGCACCGAGTCACGGGTGATGCCCGGCAGGATGCTACCGGACAGGGCGGGGGTGATCAGTTCGTCGTCGATGACGAAGAAGATGTTCATGGCGCCGACTTCTTCGATGTATTTCAGCTCCACCCCGTCCAGCCAGAGCACCTGGGTGTAGCCGGCCTTGTGGGCCTCCTCGCCGGCGTACAGGCTGGCGGCGTAGTTACCCATGGTTTTGGTGTCGCCGACACCGCCCCGCACGGCCCGCACATGGTCCTTGGTGACCAGGATTTTGACCGGGTTGAAGCCCTCCGCATAGTAGGCGCCCACCGGGGAGAGAATCACGAAATAGCGGTAGGTGTGGGACGCCCGAACGCCCAGGAAGGGGTCGGTGGCGATCACGGTCGGTCGAATGTAGAGCGAGGTGCCCGGCGCCGAGGGAACCCAGTCTTTTTCCACCGTGACCAGCTGCTTGAGGCTGTCCAAAAGGAAATCTTCGTCGATTTCGGGGATGCAGAGCTTGTGGTTGGAGTGGTTCAGGCGTTTGAAGTTTTCGCGTGGCCGGAACAGCTGGATGCCACCTTTTGGGTTGCGATAGGCCTTGAGTCCTTCGAAGACCCCCTGGCCATAGTGCAGAACCATGGTGGAGGGGTCCATGACCAGCGGCGCGTAGGGCTCGATACGCGGGTCGTACCATCCCTTTTCGATACTGTAATCCATGTTGAACATATGATCGGTGAAGATGGTGCCGAATCCCAGCTTGTTTTCATCCGGTTTGGTTTTCAGCTGCTCCGCTTTTTTGATGGTGACTTGCATTTGGGGTTCTCCTCGGTGCGTGACACGCTCTCGATCCGGTTTCCGGATTTCAGGAATTTAAATATATTAAAATTGTTTGAGAAAGTTAATGGTAGAACAAATTCTGGATATTAGGTACACTCATTTTTCGCTTGAATCAAGATAATCAATGCGTTTCATGGCATATCGATGAATATCGATCACATTCCCAGGCCGTTGTATATTGCCCACCGGGGCGTTTGCGCGCGCTACCCGGAAAACACGCTTGCCGCTTTCAGGGGCGCCATCGACGCCGGCGCCCATATGATCGAGCTGGATGTCACCCTCTCCAAGGATCGCCGGCTGGTGGTCATTCACGACGAGACGGTCGACCGCACCACCAACGGCCAGGGCGCGGTCAACGCCCTGACGCTTACCCGGCTCCAACAACTGGATGCCGGCAGCTGGTTTGATTCGCGCTTTGCCGGCGAACGCCTGCCGACCCTGGCCCAGGTCCTGGACGCCGTCAAAGGCCATCTTTGGGTGAACATCGAGATCAAGCCGGAGGCCTTTGAAAAAGAGGGCCCCATCGATGCGGTGGAGCGACAGGTCTGTGATCTCGTGGTCGCCAAAAGGATGCGCGATGCGGTTCTGATATCCAGTTTTGAATGGCGGGTATTGGAAAGACTGCGTCTTCTGGATGCCCGGATCGCCATCGGCCTGCTTTCGGAAGGTCCCGCGGATGAGCATCTGGGATACTGGCAGAAACGCCTTGGCGCCTTTTCCTGGCACCCGGATTACCGGGTTCTGACCCGGCCCCAGGTGGACGCCGTCCACGCCATGGGCGCATGGGTGTTCCCCTATGCCGTGAATGGACGCATCGACACCCGGGGACTGTTGGCCATGGGCGTCGACGGGCTGATCACCGACGACCCCGATCAGATGCGGGTGGCCTGATGTGCTTGCCGCCCGTTTTTTAAGCTTTGCCTGTTTTGCCAACTGGAAGGAACTTCGCCATGGCACCTCCCGTATTGTTGGATGTGAACGGTCCGGTGGCGACCATCACGCTCAATCGCCCCGAACGGCGCAACGCCATCAACCAGCAGATGTTGGTGGATCTTTACGGCATGCTGGAAACGGTGGCTGCCGCCGAGGCGATCCGCGTGATCATTGTCACCGGCAACGGTCCCTCTTTTTGTGCCGGCCTGGACCTCGACGCCGTCGGCCGGGAAAATCTGTTCGACCCCCGTGGGGACGGCCGGGATCTTCCGGAATTGATGCGGGCCTGTAAGAAACCCGTCATTGCCGCCGTCAGTGGCCACGCCGTCAATCGCGGATTCGAACTGGCCTTGAACTGCGATTTTATCATTGCCGCTGAAAATGCCCAGTTCTCGGACAACTATGTGCGTGTGGGTATCCATCCGGGCTGGGGCATCACCCAGCTTTTGCAGCAGACCGTCGGCCAGCGCCGGGCCAAGCAGATCTCCTTCTCCTGCCAGCCGGTTTTCGCCCATACGGCGCTGGCCTGGGGCCTGGTCAATGAGGTCCTGCCCCGGGAACTATTGCTTGATCGGGCCAAGGCCATTGCCGCCCAGATCGTCCAGGCCGACCCTGAGCTGCTGGTGACCATCAAGACGTTGATCGAAAATTGCAACCGCGACCCCCTGGAGAAAGCCCTGGATACCGAGCGCCGCGGCTTCAAGCAATTTCTCAAGGAGCAGATCGACCGGTTTACCCTGACACGAAAGGAATAGCCCATGGGACGCTATTTACTGTTGGATATCGGTGCCGGCACCCTGGATATCCTGTACTACGACACCGAGAGTGCGTTGCATTACAAGGCCGTGGTCCGATCACCGGTGCGGGTGCTGGGCGATGCCATCCGGCAGATCCCTGGCGACCTGATCGTGACGGGCGGTGAGATGGGCGGGGGCGCGGTGTCCCAGGCCCTGATCGAGCGGGCCGAAATCAACCGGGTGGTCATGGCCGCGTCGGCCGCGGCAACCATCCACCACGACCGTCAGCGGGTTTTGGCCCATGGCATCACGGTGGTCGACTCCGCCGAGGCCGACCGTCTGAAAAACGATCCCCGCTTTGGGCATGTCCACAGCGCCGACCTGCAACCCGAGCGACTCAAATCGCTCGTCGAGGGGTTTGGCGTGCCTTTCGCTTTCGATGCCGTGGCGATCTGTGCCCAGGATCACGGCGCGGCACCCGCCGGCGTTTCACACCTCGATTTTCGTCACAACCTGTTTACCGCGGCCCTGGAAAAGAACCCCGTCCCCCAGGCCCTGCTCTACCGTTCCGATCAGGTTCCGGCGACCATGAACCGCCTGACGACCATCGCCCGGGACGCCGCGGCCCTGCCCACCGAGCGGGTCTATGTGATGGATTCGGGCATGGCGGCCATTCTGGGCGCATCCCTGGATCGGCAGGCGCGCGACAAAGAGCGCCTCTTGGTGCTGGATATCGCCACCTCGCATACGGTGGGGGCGGCCGTTGAAGCCGGGGTGCTGTGCGGCTTTTTTGAATACCACACCAAGGATATCTCCGCCGAGCTTTTGGATCGGCTGCTGCAGGATTTGCCCGAGGGGCGCCTCTCCCATCGTCAAGTCCTGGATCAAGGCGGCCACGGTGCCTATACGCGCCGGGCCTTCGGTTATGCCGGGGTGCAGATGATCCTGGCCACCGGTCCCCGGCGGCGGCTGATGGCTGCCTCGAGATTGCCGATTACGCTGGGCGCGCCATGGGGTGACAACATGATGACCGGGACGGTCGGTCTTTTGGAAGCGGTGCGGCTGTATGAGGGGTTGGCGCCAATAGAATACATCTGACTGACCAAGGAGACGTTAAATGCCGGAAAAAACCGCGAAGCCGCCATCGATGCGCATGTTCAAAGCGATGCCTTCATGCGTTTGCTGGGGGCCGAAGTCACCATTCTCGCGCCGGGACACAGCCGCGCGGCCCTGACGGTCACCGATCAGATGACCAATTTTCACGGTATCACCCATGGCGGCATCATCTTCGCACTGGGGGATCTGGCCTTTGCCGCGGCCAGTAACTCCCGCGGCCAGACCGCCGTGGCGCTCAACGTGAGCATTACCTTTTTAAGTGCATCAACCCTTGGCGATCGTTTGGTGGCCGAGGCCCGGGAGTGCCATCTGGCCGGTCGGACCGGGCTTTACGAGATCACCGTGGTGGAAGAAACGCGCGGCACCCTGATTGCCCGCAGCCAGGATCTGGTTTACCGAAAAAAGAATGGTTTGTCCCTCCGGAGGATGCATAGTCCCGGTGCTGCGTTACGGATCCATGGCCAAACGGATCCGATAAAGATCCAGGACCTTGGCCTTGTCGGCGGGGATCAGGGCCGGATCGCGGGCTTGGATATCCGCCAAAAGGCGCACAATATGCCAAAAATCGGCTTCGGCGCCGCTAAATTCAAGCGTGGATTTGTTCAACAGCGGTAGCAGCAGCTGCGCGGCGCGAGCGGGATCGCCCGCATCCACCAGGCCGACGGCTTTGAAGTAGTATCCCCAGTAGGAGCCCCCATCATCGTTGTTTGCGATACCGATGAGGTTGTCGGCAATGGATCGCACTTCCGCCGGGTCACCGGCCTGGAGGGCCGTCGCCAGGCGCATTCTCACCAGCCGGTCATGGATCCAGAAGTTTTCCTCCTCGATGTGGTGCTGATAGTGCTGAAGGAGCTGGCGGGCCCTTTCCGGTTGGTGGTGGAACAACAGGTAGACCACCTGGCGTTCCGTGACGCCCCATGACGTGGACCAGGGTTGGTTCAAGAGCGGTGCGACCGTTTGATCCCATGCTTCCGGATGCCAGGGAAGAGAAGAAAAACCGTTCTCGTGGAAGATGTCGTCGTTGAAAACAAGGGCGTCCAAACCGGCCGCTTCGGCCGCGTGTTGCCGGTTGCCGTCCGGCCAGTAGTTCTTCCTGGACGCGTAATAACGGTTGAGCACCGTTTTTTGATAGTCCTGGTAGGCCCTCTGGTGGTCGAAGAGGGCCGGTGCCACGGTCCGCACCTTTTCCACATCGCCGCTTTTGACCACAACGCTCATCAGAAAGCCGTTGCGCAGCCACTCCTGCTGGAAGTCAAAAAAGGGTGCATCGTCCCAGCGGTTCAGCTTGGCGGTGTTGTAGCAGAAAAAGATGTCCATCTTGGCATCATAGCCGTACAGCGTGTAGACATGGCCGGGGATGTAGATCAGCACCGGATAGCCCGCCTCCAGCAGGCGGATCAGGGTCTGGCGGGTCTGCCAGAAGGTGGTGATCAGCTGATAGCCGCGGCGGTTCAAAAAGGTGTCGGCCTTCCAGATGAAGGTCCCTTTGTCAAAGCCTTCCTTGATGGCATAGCTGAGTGCCCGGGTAGGGGTGGCCTGTTTTTCATAAAAGCTTAAAATCACGGCCAGTGAGTTGGGAAAGCAGGAGGCCGCCTGCTCGAAGGTGCGATGCCTGACCGAGAGTATTTTTCTTCCACGGACCGGCAGTGTTTGGTTCTTCCGGTAACTCTCCACATAGCGACGGGCTTTTGCGTAGACGGCGAAATCCTCCGAGTAGTCGCTGATTACTTTTTTGAAGGCCGTGATGGCCGCCTCGTAATTCCCGTCGAGAACGTTAAGAACGCCTTGGCGATGGTTAAGGGCTGCCAGCAGCGGATCATGGTCGATATAGGGTGCCGCCTTGGCATACCAGCGTTTAGCCGCGTCGATATTGCCGCCGCCCTCCAGAAGCGATGCGGCGGTCAGGTTCAGGGTGGTCGTGTAGCCGGACATGAGCATGGCGTGCAGCATGATCAGCGGCATGGCCAGGGTGACGGCGGCCATGCTTCTGGGCAGGCCATGCGCGACACCGCCGGGTATGAAAAACAGTGCTGCAAGCAGTACTGCCAGAGCGGTGAAGGTGTAAAAGAGCAGATCGGCCAATTGCGGTGTATAGGCGATGGGGGTCAGGCGCTGCAGGGGGTAGACAATCAGCGTCAGGATCATGAGGCTGGCGATGATGATCAGATAAATCGCCATGGCCAGGGACCGGTTGAAGGCGCCCAGGTCGCGATCGAAATAGTTGCTGCCGCCAATCCCGTAAAAAAACCGAAAATGGCACCGACCGGAAGCCACATGGTGAAGGTGCTGGCCGCCGATGAGAAGTAGACCATCACATACTCACCGAAAAGCCAATAATTGATGGCCTGGACGCCCTTGGAAAGACCGAAAAAGACGATTCCCATGAAGATCATCCAGGCCAGACCGCGAGAAAAACGGATTTTGGGGCGGGGCGTGGGTTGGCCGGATCGGGTGGCCGCCGTGGTGGACCAGTTGAGGGTGATCACGCCGGCGATGATCAGGCCATCAACACGCCATAGAAAATCCGGGTCCAGATGGGATTGGCCGCAAGACTCAGGCTCAATCCGGCACAAAGCAGTAAGAGTATCAGCGGAAGAAAGGCCAGGATGCGGATCAGCGGGTAGGTTCGGCGATGCGACCAAAGATGGATGAACAGGAACGCCGGCCCGAGAACAATCGCATAGATGGCCAGCTTCCAGCCGCTGAGAGGATGGCTGGTCTTCACTATAAACCCTCCGGTGACGGATAAAAATACGCTTCGTTCAATGGTTTTTGAAAATAGGTCGAGAGCAGGTGATTGGCCATGCAATCATGGCTGTCCCGATCGAGAACGGCCTCGAGACGTTTGCGGGCGGCTTCGTCCCGGCCGTTTTTGATGTCCTCTAACGTCTGGGCATAGACCCACAGCCCGGCCTGCCGACTGGGCGGCACGCGTAGGGGCGCAGGCTTGCGGTCCAGTTTCAATTGGGCCACTCGATGCCAGAGTTCATATTTAGAATTGAATGGATGCCGGGCATGGGCAATGCCCAAGTAATATTCCGCATCCGCGTAATGTCCCATGAGATACAATCGACGACCGATCTGGAGGGCTTCCTGGCATGCGACCATGTTGGTGGATACGGGACGCGGGAGGGCCAGGTCGAGAAAGAGTTGCGGCCGTGTGACGGCCAGGTGGTTCTCTTCCAAGCTGTGGGCCAGGGCGATGCGGTCCCAATCCCTCAGCGGTCCGGTTTCGCGGAGGATGGCCTGGGCGCCGTCGAGCCGCGCGGCCCAACTTTCCGCCGAATTGAAGTCTTTCGGGTTGGGGAACAGGCGCTCGTCCAGGGCCTTGGGCGTGATTTGATCGTAGAGCCGGACAACGCTGAGCAGATAGCGGGCAAATGCCGATTCAGGGACGCTGGCAGGACTTTCGTCAAGCGTCTCGGGCGTCGGGAGGATTGGGAAACCCTGGCGGTGGCGGTTTTTATTTCCCGAAGGGATGTTTTGCCCAAACGGTCCATCAGGTCCGGTTCCAGGCCGCTCGGGGTCATCACGAGCATCGGTTCACCGATTTGGGGAACCAGGGTGGCCAGGTAGTCCAACGCGAGCGGGACCATCTGGCAGGCCAGGATGGTTTCGCGAAAATGCCGGGCCTCTCCGGCGTCGAAAAGGGTCTGAATCGCCGTTTGCATCGGTCCGCCGACCTCGACCCGGAACCAGGCGATCCCTAACGCATCGTCACGGAAGAGCAGGGCGCTCCATCGGATGCTGCCGGCCAGGGGCAGGCGCAGGATCGGAACCCGTCCTTTCCGGAGCAGCGCATCGATGGTCTCCATGGACGGCGGGACGAAATCGAGTCGGTGGTTGGTGGCCAGGGCCACATACTGCGCGTCGTAGGGCGTGTCCATTGCGGGCAGGCGGCCGGACGCCGACTTGGGCAGCCGGGCCTTGAACGCGGCGACGATTTCGGAGAGATCCGATGTCTGCAGGCGTTCCTGCTGGATCAGGGCGCTGAAAAACACATCCCAGTCTTCGTCCATCGGCCGAAAAAAGGGCAGTTTTGGTGGCGCGGGGCCGCTTGCCCCCGTATTTCCACGGGACAACTGGGCCTTCAGGCGGCAAACATCGTCGCCGGCCATACAGAGCATGGCTCCGTTTTTTTCCATACCGGTCATGATCTGCGAAAGCATTTCGGGCCGGCCGCCGATCAAGGCCTCGGACGCCAGGGTCCGGAGGCGGCGCAGGGTCGTGTGACCACTCTTGAACACACCCTGATCCGGAAAGAGCAGGTTGTCGGCGGGAAGTGCCAGGGGCGGGCGTTTTCCATGGTCGTAATAGTGGGCCAGGTAGGCTGCCGCGGTTTTCTGGGGGAGCCCCCAGAAGCAGAGCCAGAGAAAGAGGAAGGAGAGCATCTTGGTGCAGGTCAAAAGGGCATAGCGCCGCGTGAACTGGCCGAAGGAGATGGCATCCCAATAATCCAGGGCCAGGATGGCGGCCAACAGGACCGCGACCGCTTCCATGACGACGCCCCCTGAAAGACCGAGCCATTTGCCGGCGATAAAGAGCAGGATGTTGATCTGGGTGACGATGACGAAAAAGCAGGCATACAGGATGAC
Organism: Desulfosarcina cetonica JCM 12296; assembly: GCF_001311845.1. Lineage (GTDB taxonomy): Bacteria > Desulfobacterota > Desulfobacteria > Desulfobacterales > Desulfosarcinaceae > Desulfosarcina > Desulfosarcina cetonica. Next base: position 14,082 of record NZ_BBCC01000020.1, read on the forward strand.
CAGCCGGTTCAATGAAATATCCTTTGCCGTGTTGGTGGCATAGCCGGCAAAGACCGCCAGGGTGCCGATGACCAGGATGGCGATCCGCTGCCACAAGGGCACAATGGCCATGCCTGCCGTGGCGGCGGTCGGGGCGTCCTTCATTGCCATCAGGGCGATTTCCGGCAGCACGCTGATCAACGTCAGAAGGGCCACCAGAAACAGCAGAAGCCTGATCTGTCGGGGGGCCAGCCGGCGGGTCCGGCAGAAGGGTTGAAAACGAGCGATGTGACCGCGGTTGAGCAGGATGACAACAACCCCCGAGGCCATCGGCAGCAGCATCCACAGACGGCCGGCCATCGGGAGCAGGACTTGAAGGACCGCGGAGACGAGCAGGATTCCCAACAAGAGCAGGATGACACCCAGATGGAGAAATCCTTTTTTCAATGTGAACCGCCTGACCCGTAAAAGGGCGAAATAGGCGGATATGGGAAACAGAAACAAATTCAGGATGACCCAGCACCGGGTTCCTTGTTGTTGCCTGCGCTCCTCGATCGGGCATGCTTCGGTCAGGACGGTCTCGGACATGATTGATTTCATCGTTTCGCTGTTCGTCAACGGTTATGCTTCAATGGAACATGGAACCATCAGACCTATCGGTACGAGGGCGCGTTTCTTAAGCGAAAGATGGCCATAAGAGAGAATCCGGAGGAAATGGGATGGGCTGCGGCCGAAGCACAAACGCTTCGGTTTTGTCTCCGGCCGCGTGAAAAAGACGACCTCGGTAATGCGTGAAACCGCTATGCCTCGGCCTGGTGGGCCATCTCATCGTTGGAAAAACTTTTGGGCACGCCCTCGTAGGGTGTTCGTCGTTTGAACTTCAACGTTCGGGGGTCACGCATGCTCTTGAGAATATCGATGCTGTCCTTGTAGCCCTTGTTGACGCGGCACAGTTCCATGGCCATGCCGACCACCTGGGCCACGGCCTGGACAAAATTCACGTCGTTCAGCCCGAATTCCCAAGGCTCGGCCGTATAGACCCGCAGACACCCCATAATGTGATCACCGATCAGGATCGGCACCGAGAGGATCGAAGCGATGCCCTCTTTTTGCGCGGCATCCGGATACTGAATCCGCGGGTCGTCGCTGACGTCGAAGATGGCGACCGGCTGGCCATCCTCAAGGGACGACGAAATCGATTTGAGTGCGCTCACCGGCCCCTTGTCCAGGTATTCGCGGCTGAGGCCGAAACTGCCGGCCAGGGACAGCGCCTCGCTTTTGCGGTCGAACAGAAACAGGGCACAGCCTTTTACGCGCAGGGCGCTGGTGATCCCTTCGACCGAAATCAGCACGATCTCCTCGGGATCACGAATCATCGAAATGGAACGGGTGATGCGGACCAGGCTTTCGTAGTTGATAATCGGTTTTTCCATGGCGACCTCCTTTGGGATAGGGAAAAATTGGAAGAATGCCGGCCATCGATGGCGGAAACCGGGCATCATGGGCATCAACGGCAAGTGAGCGGCACAGAAGCGGATAGGCGATGTCAGCGTTGCGGTGGGCGGATAAAAAAACGATCGACGAAGGCGAACGTTTCAAGGCATCGGTCACGTTTTGCGGAGGTACGATGCAAAGCCGTCTGGACATGGACAGGCGCAATCGATGGGGCTGGTATAGAGAAATGTCTCATATATCCGCATGAATTGCAAGCCCTGGTATACCCGTGATTTCGGGTGCCGCCGATGCAACGTTCCCAAGATGAAGGCTGCCATGGGCGGGGAACGCCGATTTTGAAAAAAAGCCCCGCTAAACAGGGCTTTTCATTCCATGGGAGAAGTTATCGACCGAGTCAGAACGGGATGTCATCTTCTTGGTCGTTGGGGTAGGGCGGCGATGGGTAGCCTTGATCCTGGAAGCCATCGTTACTGCCGCCGCCGCTGTTCGCACCGCGACCGCGGCCCTGTGGGGGGCCACCGCTGTAGCCGCCACCCCGGGCACCGCCCCCCTCTTTGGAACCGAGCATCTGCAGGGTTCCGCGTATGTCGACGACGACTTCGGTGGTGTAACGATCCTGGCCGTCCTGGCCTTGCCACTTGCGGGTCTGGAGTTTGCCCTCGATGTAAACTTGGCGGCCTTTGGAAAGATATTCCCCGCAGATCTCGGCCAGCTTGCCGAACACCACCACCCGGTGCCATTCGGTTTTTTCCCGGCGTTCGCCACTGTTTTTATCCGTCCAGGTTTCCGATGTGGCCACCGAAAAAGTGGCGATCGGCCGGCCATCGGCCGTATACCGGATTTCTGGATCCTGCCCCAGCCTTCCCACCAGAATGACTTTATTGATTCCTGCCATGCATCTCCTTCCTTTCATGGGCCGCGCCTTCGGCCCGTTGTTGCGTGTTAGCGTTTGCTGCGCATCCACTCGATGATGCCGCCGACCAGCGGCGTTTTCGCCCGGATGGCCGCATGGGGGCATACCTCCAAACAGCAGTAGCAGCGGATGCAGGTGTCGGTGTTGAACGAAATGCTGCTATCGGCATGCGTAATGGCATCAGCCGGGCAGTATTGCCAGCATTCTCCGCACAGTTTGCAGATGCGGGGGTCGACCGTCGGCCGCTGGATGACGAACCGGCGCATGAAGCGGCCCAGGAATTCCGGCCCCATGGTCAGGGAACCCATCTCCGGAAACTGAAAATCGTTGATCCCGGCGAAATCGCCATCAACTTCCGCCTGACCATCGTAAACGCTCAGTTCCATGGCATTGCGCTGGGTTTCGAGGGCCTCGGGCGCCAGGCCCACATACCGGCAGATCACTTGATCCACCGCATGGCCGTTCTTCCCGCCGAAAAGTAGGCCAAGCGCCCGTGGGGTGCCGCTTTTCCCCGGTCCCTGGCCTTCCATGGCCAGGATGCCATCCACGATGGTATAGGCCGGCCGGATCGCTTCGAAGATGCTGACAATCAGGCGGCCGAACAGGTGCCGGTCAACGCCGGCGCGCATGTGCCATTTGGGCTTTTCCAGCCCCACAATGCAACCGAAAAGATTCTTGACCCCCAGGGTAAGCGTCATCTGGGCGTGGGTTTTGAGCTTTGCCAGGTTGATCACCACATCGGCTTCCATGGCGTCCCTGGCCACATCGATGGTACCGAAGGGTTCGCCCACATCCACCGGAATCGTCTCTTCAAAGGGGCGGAGCGTTACGTCGAGCCCCTGGAGGGCTTCCGCGTACCCGCCCTTTTTCAGCAGTCTGGCGAAGCTGCCGATGGCCGGACTGTCCGAGATTTGCACGTGCGCTCCGCTATCCAGGGCGATCTCGGCAACGGCACGCAGGATCAACGGATGGGTGGTCAAGGCTTTGTCGGGCGCCGCCGGCTGTAAAAAATTGGGTTTCAGCAACACCCGGCTGCCGGTCGTAAGGGCCGGCACCGCCTCCGGGGAAAGCATCTCGGAGACGATTGCGCGAATGGCCTGGATGTCGTAAACTGCCGGTCGAATTAAAACGCTGGACATGCTCCGATGCTTTCCATTTGCCGTCAGACCCGCTGCATTGCAGTCGGCCCTGGCGACAATCGTTTGGTTGCCAGGGGTGCAATGAATTCGCGCAGGGTCGATGGACCCGGATGCGCATGGCTGGCAACTTAGTATCGATGCCGTGCTTAATCAAGACCAATCAGGACCGCTGTCCGTCATGGTGGCCATCCGATGACCGAGTTTGTGCCAACAAAACACGAAAACCGGCGACCCCAACCCGAAAGTATCGATAAACGGCTTCGTCGGCATGTGACCGGCCGGATACGGGATTATTTTGCGGTCACGCCGCCCGGATTCGAGCGACTGTGCCGCCGGGAACTGGTCGACCTGGGCATGGATCCGGAGGCAATGACCATCGCGCCGGGCGGTGTGGGGTTCAGCGGGCGTCTGGTGGATTGCCAGCGGGCCAACCTGCACCTGCGCACGGCCACGCGTATTCTCATGCGCATCGATACCTTCACGGCCACCAACCTGCGGCAGCTGGAAAAAAAAAACGGCCGGCATCGCCTGGGAGCTGTTCCTGGCGCCCCATGCGATGCCAAGGGTGAGGGCGAGCAGCCATCAATCACGATTGTACCATACCGCCGCCATTGCACAGACGATTCAGGCGGGCATGGCACGGCGGTTGAACGGACCGCTGCAGCCGGAGACCCCTTCCCAGACCCTTTTTGTGCGTGTCGTGGAGGATCGCTTCAGTCTCTCCCTGGACAGCAGCGGACCGGCCCTTTACAAACGCGGCTACAAGACCGGGGCGGCACGGGCACCCATCCGGGAAACGCTGGCGGCGGCGATCCTCATGACGGCAGGGTACGACCCGGCCAGACCGCTGGTGGATCCCATGTGCGGGGCCGGTACCTTCTCCCTTGAAGCGGCGATGATGGCCAAGCATGTGGCCCCGGGGGCAAACCGTGATTTTGCTTTCATGGGCTGGCCGGCGTTTGCGGCCAACCCTTGGGCGTTCCTCAAGCGGCAGGCCCATCGCCAGATGGTGGTGTTGGATCGGCCGCGGATTTTTGCTTCGGATTTGGATGCGGACGCTGTGGCCGGCTGCGTGATGCCGTTGCCGGAAGTGACTTGGCCGATGCCGTCCGGGTTTCTCAACAGAATTTTTTCGATTGCCGCGGCGACCAGTACGGCGATTGTCCCGGATGGGTGGTGATCAATCCGCCCTATGGCATCCGGTTGGGATCCGCCCGGCGGTCAGCGGATCTGTTCCGGGCGATCTGTGCCCATCTTACGCGGCATTTCAAAGGGTGGCATGTGGCCCTGATCGCGCCCCGGAAGGAGCTGCTCCGGCATTTGCCTTTTCCGGCGCAACAATGGCCGCTGCTGCATGGCGGCTTGAAGCTCACGCTGCTAATTGGGCTTCTCGCCGCCGACCATCCATAGAAAAGAAGAAATAATGAATCAGGCGCCCTTTTTCTGCAGTTTGGCCCAGGCATCCCTCAGGGTCACCGTGCGGTTGAACACCAGGCCCCCGGGTTTGGAATCCTTGGCATCCACGCAAAAATACCCCATGCGTTCGAACTGGCAGAAGTATCCCGGACCGACGCCGGCCAGGCAGGGTTCGAGCTTGCAGCCCGTGAGGATTTCCAAGGCCTTGGGATTGAGAAAATCCTTGTAGGTTTTGCCTTCCGCTTTCTCGTCGGGGTTGGCCTTGTTGAAAAGGCGGTCGTAAAGTCTCACTTCGGCATCCACCGCATGGGGCGCCGATACCCAGTGCAAGGTGGCCTTCACCTTGCGGCCGTCCGGCGCATCACCGCCGCGGGTGGCCGGATCATAAGTGCAGCGCAATTCGACCACCTCGCCGCTATCAGGATCCTTGATCGCCTCCCTGCAGGTGATGAAGTAGGCGTAGCGCAGCCGTACTTCCCGGCCGGGTGCCAGCCGGAAGAATTTCTTGGGCGGATTTTCCATGAAGTCGTCGCGTTCGATGTAAAGCTCGCGGGAGAAGGGGAGCTGGCGGACACCGGCACCGGGATCCTCGGGATTGTTGATCGCCTCCAGTTCCTCGGTTTGGTCTTCGGGATAGTTTTCGATGACCACTTTGAGGGGCTTCAGGACGCCCATCACCCGGGGGGCGCGCAGGTTGAGATCCTCACGGATGCTGTACTCGAGAAGGGCCATGTCCACCACGCTGTCGCGTTTGGCCAGGCCGATGCGATCGCAGAAGTTGCGAATCGACTCGGGGGTGAAGCCCCGTCGCCGCAGGCCACAGATGGTGGGCATGCGCGGATCGTCCCAGCCGCTCACATGGCCTTCCGCGACGAGCTGGATCAGCTTGCGCTTGCTCAGCACGGTGTAGTTCAGGTTCAGGCGGGCGAATTCGATCTGCTGGGGATGGCAGGGCGCCGTGACGTTGTCCAGCACCCAGTCATAGAGCGGCCGGTTGTTTTCGAACTCCAGGGTGCACAGGCTGTGGGTGATGCCCTCCAGGCTGTCCGACAAGCAATGGGTGAAATCATACATGGGGTAAATGCACCAGACGTCGCCGGTGCGGTGGTGACGGGTCTTGCGGATGCGGTAGAGGGTCGGGTCGCGCATGATCAGATTCGGGTGGGCCATGTCGATCTTGGCGCGCAGGACGTGGGTGCCGTCGTCGAATTCGCCGGCGCGCATGCGCTGGAAGAGATCCAGGTTCTCTTCGATCGTGCGGTTGCGCCAGGGGCTGTCCTTGCCCGGTTCGGTCAGCGTGCCGCGATGGTTACGGATCTCGTCGGCGCTCAAATCGTCCACATAAGCCTTGCCGGCACGGATCAGCTCGACGGCGAATTCATAGAGCCGTTCGAAATAATCCGATGCATAGTAAAGCCGCGTATCCCAGTCAAAGCCCAGCCAGTGGACATCCTCCATGATGGCGTCCACATATTCCACGTCTTCCTTGGTGGGGTTGGTGTCGTCGAAGCGCAGGTTGCAAGTCCCATGATAGGTCTCGGCCATGCCGAAGTTCAGGCAGATCGATTTGGCATGGCCGATGTGCAGGTATCCGTTGGGTTCGGGCGGAAATCGGGTGGCCACCCGTCCGTCGTTTTTATGGGCTTTCAAATCCGCTTCGATAATGGCCTGGATAAAATGGCTTCCCGATGAAGAGGCGTTGTCGGTCATCGTATCGTTCCTCTGGCACGCTATGGGTGCCGGAAAGGGTTGTCTGGGGCGGCCTCGCCGATCATGACGGCGCCGGGCGGACCTGAATATGGCAAAAACCCAGAAGGGTGTCAAACCGATATAATCAGCGGAAATGGGAAAAGCGGCGACCACCTGTCCACGGGTGCCGGCCGGCAACTTCACATTGATTTTTTGCTCGGTTGGGGTACCCTGTCAAGGCTGAAAACCGAACGCATGCCGACAACGCCGAACCCTGAGAATCCGGTAATGAACATTTAATGAACATTCTCGACCAGACCCACGATCAATTTGCCGAATCCTTTTTCCAGCGTTATGGGAAGCGGACCTTCTACAGCACGCCCGTTTACCATCAGGTGATGCATTGCGGAAGCGTCGACCTGGACCGGCTGAGTTGTTTTTCCCGTTTGCCGGCGTTGGCCGGACAGTTGCGACGTGACTTGGTGCTGGACACGGGGCGGGTGGTGGCCCAGGCCAAGGACCATGGGGTGGTCAAATTCATCACCCGTCTGGCCGACGGCCTGGATATCGAGTCGGTCATCATTCCCATGTTCCGGCGATTTACCCTGTGTGTCTCCAGCCAGGTGGGTTGCCGGATGGGCTGCCGCTTCTGCCGGACGGGTCGCATGGGGCTCTTGCGCAGCCTGACCACGGCGGAGATCGTCGGCCAGGTCCATACGGCCCGCCACCGGTTGGGCGTCGACGTGCGGAATGTGGTTTTCATGGGCATGGGCGAGCCGCTGGATAATCTGGATAACGTGATGCAGGCGATCCGGGTGTTGAGTGACCAACGCGGCATGGATATCGCCCGGCGCTACATCACCGTCTCCACCGTCGGTCTGATTGGGGGAATCGATCGCCTGGCCGGCATGGACGGTACACCCGTGAACTTGGCGATTTCCTTGAACGCGCCGGATGATACGCTTCGCTCCCGGCTCATGCCGGTGAATCGGGCCATGCCCATGGCACCCTTGCGAGAGGCCCTGTTGCGCTATCCGCTGGCCAGGAAAAGCGCCATTTTCGTGGAATATGTGTTGATTGACGGCGTCAACGACCGCCCGGAGCACGCCCTGGCCGTTGCGCGCTACCTGGCGCCGCTGCCGGTTAAATTGAACCTGATTGCCTACAATCCGGCACCCGGTGATGCCTGGAAGGCGCCCTCGACGGAATCGTACACCCGTTTTCGTGATCGGTTGGTGGCGGAAAAGATCTTCGTGAGAAGACGGGGTGAAAAGGGGGGGCGCATCATGGCGGCTTGCGGCCAGCTGGGGGGTGCCGCTGCCGGAAGCCCTGAGCAGTTGTGAAATTAATTTCTTATTCTCCTAATATTTAGGAAGTCCGCTTCATAACCAACCGCAAAACTCTTCGCTTTTTTCTCGCCAACGCTTGTCGTCAAAGGCTCGTAAAACAATAACCTATTGAATTAAAATGAATATTTTTTGGTTGTCGATTTTTATGGGGATTGTCTTTGGATTGGCACTTCTATTGCTTTTTAAGGCAAGTACTGACGCAAAAATTTTTCAAAGACGCTACGGTTACCCGAATTTATAGCAGGAGATTGAACATGAAAAAGACCACCGCCGCCATCGCCCTGATTCTTCTCTTGGTGATTTTTCCCTTCCTGGGATCGGATGCTTTCGCCGATTTTGTCGGCAGCGGATCGCTGCCGCTGCATGTGTTCTCCGAACCGCTGGTAATGCTCCTTTTTGGCGCCACCCTGGTCGGGTTTGGGTCCGGGCTGAGAAAAATCAAATAAATTATCAGGCACGGCCTTGAACAAAGGGCCTTGAGACTTATGTTGATAAACAGCCGTCGGGAACAGCCATCGACCCGACGGTAAAAAACCCTCCAATAAAATTAGGGGCGACCGTTTTCAGACAGCGGTCTCCCCTTTTTTATTTCAGTGGTCCGACTGATCAGACCAAAGCGTCCTGAAACGGTTTCAATCCCAATCGATTGATCACTTTGCCCAGGCGCTCGCCCTTATTGGCATTGGCGATGTAGTATTGAATGGTCTTTTCGATGGCCGTCATCACCTGCTGATCATCCAGACCGTTGACCAGCTCCTGGGCAATCCGTGGCTCGGCTCCGACATTACCACCGATAACCATCTGCCAGCCCTCTTTCTGGCCGATCAAGCCGATATCCCGGACCCAGGATTCGGAGCAGGCCAGATGACAACCGCTTACGGACATCTTGAATTTTCCGGGCAGTTCCATGCTATGATATTTTTTATCCAGCGCCATTCCCATTCCCAGCGCATCCTGTTTGCCAAGCCGGCAGAAGGTGGTTCCCGGGCAGGCCCGCACGCTGCGTACACAGAGTCCGACGGCCGCGCCCTTGTCCAACTGCAGGTCGTTCCAGACCCCATCGATATCCTCCTCTTTGAGGCCCACGATGGTCATTCGGGTGGCGCCGGTCAGCTTGATCGCCTGGGCGCCATATTTTTCGGCCACATCGGCGATGGTGCGCAGCAATTGAGGCGTTACGACACCACAGGGATATGGGGGGCAATGGCGTATGTTTCCTTGTCCCGTTGCAGGATTGCGCCTTTTTCACCTAATTTGAGCATGCTCAACCTCCTTGCCATTCTGATTGTGATTGTAAAACGAAGGGTTAACGGACTACCGACGGGCGGGCCACCACCGGGTAGCGGCGCTTTTCGCCCGACGTATCAAACAACATCTTGTCTCGTGTGAATGCCTCATGCGTCTCATACGGTAAAGCCGTATTTATTGCAAACCTTATGCTCCGCTCAAGGCTTGTCCGCCGAGCTCATCGAATCCTAACCGTTATCATCGATATAAGCCTTCAATCGACATTTGGATTTTTGCATTTGGCATTGGTTGATCCCAAACACCGGGTCGCTGGTCACACTGACAAGGAGGATGAAATCCAAATGCGATTGCCTTGGATGGTGGCGGGTTTCAGCTTGACGCGCGGAACAAGTGGCCATACAGTGAAAAAATAATTCTTTGCCGACACCATACCGCCATTTCCCATTCGACCCCCTACCGGTTTCCGGGAAGCGGGGTATTGCTACCCATCATGTACGTTCCAACCAACCGAAGGAGTGCAAAATGAAAAAACTGACATTTTTATGTTTGGCCGTTTCGCTGGTGGTGGCTTTTTCTCTGCCATGTGCGGCGGAAACCCTTGAACTGTTGACCTGGGAAGGTTATGCACCCAAAGCCCTGATGGACAAATTCGAGCAAGAGACGGGCATCACGGTAAAACCCACCTATTCGAACAACGAAGAGATGATCGCCAAACTGCGGGCCACCCGCGGTGCCGGTTTTGACCTGGCCCAGCCCAGTCAGGACCGGATCGCCTCCGTCCAGGAAAAGTTCAAGCTCTATCAGCCCATCGATTATTCCAAGGTCGATACGGCCCAGATCGTTCCGTCCATGCTCAAGGCGGTGAAGAAAAATACCCTGGTGGGCGGCAAGAGTTATGCCTTGCCTCATATCTACGGTACCTCGGGATTGATCGTGAACCGCAAATTCGCCCCCGAAGCCGCCGATTACAGTGATCTGCTCAACCCCGCCTACAACGGCCGGATCAGTTACCGGCTCAAGCGCCCGACGCTGATCGGCGTCGCCTTTTCCATGCACCAGGACCCCTTTGCGCTTTACGGCAACCCGGATCGCTACCAAAAACTGATGGAGCAGGTGGGACAGAAGCTGATCGATGGTAAGTACCTGGTAAAAAATTATTGGACCAATGGGGATGCTCTCCTGCAAAGCATGCGCTCCGGCGAGGTATATGTGGCCATGGCTTGGGACAATGGCGGTTGGAAGTTGCACGCCGAAAATTCGGACATCGATTTCGTGGCACCCAAAAGCGGTGCCCTGGGATGGATCGACACCTTTGCCATACCGGCCAAGGCGAAAAACGTGAGTGCGGCCTACAAGTGGATCAACTTCATGCTGAAGCCCGAAAATGCGGCGGTTTTCACCAATGCGGAGAAGTACGGCACCGCTTCGGCCGGTGCCATCGAATTTTACGATCCCGAGGTCAAATCCAATTTCCAGCGTTCCTTTTCCCAGGCCGACATTGACAATATCAAATGGTACCCACCGGTGCCGGCCAAACTGGAATCCATCGAAGGCTTGATTCTGGACAAGGTAAAAGCTTCCAATGAATCGGTTCCGGCCTCTGAGCGAAATAAGTCTGAGTGAAATAAGATGGACGATTGATCAATGGCCATTGACCTGAATGTTGAAAACGTCAGCAAGACCTTCGGCGACTTTACAGCCGTTCGCGAGGTTTCGTTCGCGGTGGAAAAGGGGCGCTTTTTTTCCATCCTGGGCCCATCGGGTTGCGGTAAGACCACCCTTCTCAGAATGATTGCCGGGTTCATCGAGCCCACTGTCGGGCGGATTATGATTCGCGGTAAGGATATGGCCGGTTTTCCGCCCAACCGCCGGCCGGTCAACCTGATTTTTCAGCACCTGGCGCTTTTTCCAATGATGAACGTGGCGCAGAATATCGCCTTCGGTCTTCAGCGGCGCCGGGAGACGCGGGCCGAGATCGATCGCAAGGTGGACGATATCCTGGCACGGGTGGGGTTGCCCGGTTTTGGCGGTAAGCGCATCGACCAGCTCTCTGGCGGACAAAAACAGCGGGTGGCCATCGCCCGCTGCCTGGTCCTCGACCCGGCCGTGCTGCTGCTCGACGAACCCCTGGGCGCGCTGGACCTGAAGCTGCGCGAGCAGATGAAGGTGGAGCTCAAGAAACTGCAGGCCGAAGTGGGCACCACCTTTATCTACATCACCCATGATCAATCCGAAGCCCTGGTGATGTCGGATCATGTGGCGGTGATGAACGGCGGCCGTTTCGAGCAGGTGGATACGCCGCGGAACCTTTATGCCCGGCCGCAAACGCCCTTTGTGGCTCGCTTCGTGGGTGAGAACAACGGCTGGAAGGGTGTCGTCGCCGATCGGCAAGATGGTTTGTGCACGCTTCGTACCGACGACGACCAGTTGTTTTCCGCCGCGACGCACGACGACCTGCCGCCGGGAACACCGGTGATCTTTTTCATTCGTCCCGAAGCGATCATCATCGCTCCGGATGCCGGTCTGGAGAACTTCAACCGCATGACGGCGGTGATTCAATCGATCCTGTTCGACGGTGCCAACAGCCGCATGCTGGCAATGCCGGAGGCGGGTGCCACGGAGTTGATGATTGCTTTGCCGCAGAACCGTCAGTACGATCACCTGAAGGTCGGCGATCGCGTGGCGATCGGTTGGAGTGCCCGATCGGCCGTTTGCTTCAAGGATAGATGACCGCCATGCGCAGTCGACGTTCCCTAACTTTTTTGCTTTTTATCACGCCGGTCGTGTTGTGGCTGTTCCTGCTGATCGTGCTGCCGCATGTGGACCTGTTGCTGATGTCTTTCCACACCGAGGACGATTCCGGCGCCATGGTCTGGAGCCTGGTCAACTACCTCAATTTTTTTCAGGAGCCGGTCTACTGGCGTACGTTCATGCGCACCGCGATCTATGCCATTTTAGTGACGATGATCACCTTTGCCGTTTCCCTGCCGGTCGCCTTCTACATCACCAAAGTGGTTTCCCCACGTTTCAGCGGATTTCTCAGCCTGCTGCTCCTGATGCCCTTCTGGGTCAGTGAGCTGGTGCGGGTCTATGGCTGGATGATCCTTTTGCGGGAAAGTGGGGTGCTCAACCACTTTTTGATGGTGAGCGGGTTGCTGCAGCGTCCGGTGGAGATGCTTTACAATGACGTGACCATGGTGATGGGGCTGGTCTATACGTCCATGCTCTTTATGGTGGTGCCGCTGATTTCAGTGCTGGAGAGCCTGGACGACAGCCTGATCGAGGCCGCCTATGACCTGGGCGGCGGCATCTTTAGCATCGTTACCCGGATCATCATTCCCCATGCCATGCCGGGGATCATGTCCGGCGGCATCGTTGTCTTCATGCTTACCCTGGGCAACTATCTGACCCCCAACCTCATCGGCGGCAAGAACTCTCTTTGGTTCACCGAGCAGATTTACAACCAGTTTATCGCCAGCTTCAATTGGAACCAGGGTGCCGCTTTCGGATTCCTGCTGCTGGTGCTCTCTTCATCGATCATCTGGCTGGGGCTCAAGCTGACCCGCCAGAAACTCAGCCAGGTGGTTCAATGATTCGCTCACTGCCCAATACCCGGCCCTACACGATCGGCTTCAAGATCTACGTGGGGTTGTTTTTCAGCTTTCTTTTCCTGCCCCTGGTGGTCACCTGCGTGCTGGCCTTCAACGACTCCCCTTTTCCGGCGCTCCCCTGGAAAGGCTTCACCCTCACATGGTTCACCGGTGATCAGCCCGGACGAGTGGGCATTTTTCACGACACGGTCAACCTCTCGGCCATCTGGGTCAGTTTCAAGGTGGCCTTCTGGGTCTCGCTTTTATCCACCATTGTCGGTACCTGCGGCGCTTTTCTGTTCGAGCAGGAGCAGTTCCGCTTCAAACAGGCGCTTTACTTCCTGATGTTGGCCCCCCTGGTGGTTCCCGGCGTGATTCTCGGTATTTCCATTTTGCTCTTCGCCAACACCTTGGGCGTGGCCGTGGAGAACACCTTCAATTTAGACGTACCCCTCTTTCGGCCCGGATTCTGGCTGGTGGTGTTGGGCCAGTTTTCCTTCATCGCCACCCTGGTGACCTTGGTGGTTTCGGCGCGTTTGAAAAAATTCGATCGTACACTGGAAGAGGCGGCCCTCAACCTGGGTGCCAACCGCCTGGAGGTGATTTGGCACATTACGCTCAAGTTTCTGCGACCGGCCATCATCGGTGCTGGTGCGGTGGCCTTTCTCATGTCCTTTGAAAACTTCAACACCACCCTGTTTCTGGTCGGCTCCGAAGCCACCCTGCCCATTACCCTCTACCTTCAGGTGCGAGACGGATCCACGCCGGTGATCAACGCCATTTCTTTTTTACTGATTGTCGGGACGTCACTTCTGGCCTTGATTAATTTGACTTTCAGCCGAAAAAAGGAATAGCGCTGGCGATCGTTGCGTCAAGGGGCGAGGATCAGCGGGTCGTTTCGAGCATCGGCGATTGGATTTGCCGGCTTTCGACGGCCGGTCCTTCATGTGTGCGCATCTCGGTTGTGCTGTGGGTGAAGATCAGGACGCTCAAAAGGATCAGGGCGACGGTGCAAAGCAGACCATAGGGTGAAAAAAACTGCAGAACCGACGCTTCGATCCGTGTCGTGACGGTATCGCTAAGGGTCTTCATCTTTTCACCTCCGGGTTGATACGGTTGATCTTAAATGCTTTTGGGATACTTATATGAAAATATAATCCGACCTACCGGCAGCCTCCAAGACCGAATAACGGCTGGAGCATTTAATGCAATTATAGCCCACTGTCTGACACTTGGAAACAAGAATTATGAATTGAATACAGAACATGAATATTACTTAGCTTTGAATCAGATTTCTTATGATACCACTGTTTTGCTTGACAACCATTCAAATTTATTGTCTTTAAGAAAAAAAGGGGCAAAACATGGTTACGGTTAGCGCCGCAGGTTGGAGTGACATCGGAAAGGTTCGCAAGGCGAATGAAGATTCTTATCTGCTTAATGAAGCTTTGGGGCTTTATGTTGTGGCGGATGGGATGGGGGGCATCGCGGCGGAGCGGTCGCCAGCCGGATCGCGGTAGAAACCATTGACGTGTCCATGGTCCTGTTGGCCGGCAAATCCGATGAAGCGGATCCTGCAGAGCAAGCCAATAACCTGCCATCACCCATCGATCGACTGCTTCAGAGCATCCAACGGGCCAATCAGAAGATCCATGCCAAATCTGTCGCCGAGGCCGCCTTGAGGGGGATGGGGACAACCGTTTCCGCCCTTTATGTCGCTGGCGCCTCCCTGTATACGGCAAATGTCGGTGATAGCCCCATTTACCTGCTGAGAAACGGGCAAATTGAAAATCTCTACACCCCTCACACCCTGCTTCATGAGTATAAGAAACTCCCCAAATCGTTGGAAGGGCGCTATCCTCCCGGAAAATTGGCCCATATCCTGACCCGAGCCGTGGGAATCCGGTCGGATGTGAAGGTGGACACGGTGGAAACACCATGTTTTGCCGGCGATATCGTCGTTCTGTGCAGCGATGGCCTCAGCGGAAAATTATCCCGGGAAGAGGTCCGGGACATGGTCTATCAAAACGACCTTGAAACGGCCTGCAAAAAATGACCGAACTGGCCCTTCAACGCGGTGGTGAGGACAACATCACGGTCATTGTTGTTCGTGTCGTTGCGGAAAAGGGTGGCTCGAACCCCTCCCTGATCAAACGGATTGCAGGCTTCCCGGCATGGATTGCTTCACTTTTCGGTGCCCGTAAACGGTCCTGAGCCTCAAACGCGTGTTTTCTAATCGACCGGCGTCCATGGCGAAAGCGTAACGGTGGCGGACGGCTGTCTAACGTATGGGTGAACAAAAGGCGGTCAAATGATCAGATTGCTTGTCAAGTTCAAAGACCGAACCATCAAGGAGTTCAACCTTGAGCATATCGAAACATTTTCCATTGGTCGAAATCCAACCCACCATTTGGTCATCGACAACTATGCCGTTTCTGGTGATCATGCGGTCATCAGCAAGGAAAACAATCGGTATGTTCTGAAAGACACTTACAGTAAGAATGGAACCTTCCTGAATGGGCTGACCGTCAAGCAGGCCACGTTGAAGAATGGCGATATTATCACCATTGGCAAACATGCCTTGGTTTTTCTGGACCGGGGCCGGCCAAGACCTCAATTGCTTCATGGCGGTTTGAAAACGACCGCCTTACCCGGTGACCCGGGACCGGACCACACGATGTTCATGGATACGGAACTTTATCGCCGGATGCTCGCTGAAAGTGGCGATATTCCTGAAATACCTGAGGCGCAGGCGTATGTGGCGTTCTTAGCCGGAGGTAGTGGCCGTTTCGATTTGGTAAAAAGTCTGATCACCATCGGCCGGACCCATCACTGCGATATCGTCATGGGTGGTTTTTTTTCTTTCCTGGCCGGCGATCCGGCGGCGGTGATCAGCAAAACGCCGCAACATTACTACATCACTCACCACAGCGGGTGGATTCGGCCAAAAATCAACGGGAAGGCCATTCAAGGCCCGGTACGTTTGGAAGACATGGATATTATCAAAATCGGATCGGTGGTGCTTCAATATGTCGCCCGTCGCCCGGACATTGTTCGATAAAATACCCTTCATGCATGTGATATGGACGTCAGCGCGATGAAAAAATGGTTTTTTCTCGTCGTGGTTGCGATGCTTTGCGCCCTATGGACCTCTTCTTTGGAGTTGAATGAATGGGTCGACCGTGGGGTGATCTATATTAAGGGAGGGGAACCGTTTCTCGTAGATCAC
Source organism: Desulfosarcina cetonica JCM 12296 (assembly GCF_001311845.1). GTDB lineage: Bacteria > Desulfobacterota > Desulfobacteria > Desulfobacterales > Desulfosarcinaceae > Desulfosarcina > Desulfosarcina cetonica. The sequence goes on from NZ_BBCC01000020.1 coordinate 30,089, forward strand.
GTCAACGATTCGGGTCAACTCATTTATTACGAAGTCGACGGCAAGAGCGGCATGTTCCTGAAGCGTGATGTCGCCTCGGTCGGCTCGGTGCGGGTAGAAAAAAGGACAGCGGTACGCCTGATTGTCGACCAATACAAGCAACGATTTCTGAATGCCCTGGGAACACCGCACGGCATAAACCGCATCATTGATGCCCGCCTCCTTATTTTTTTAGCCATATTTTTCTGCTTTGCCCTTTTCATGCGGTTGGGTCGCGCCCTTTTTTCCAATATGGGTAAAAAAGCGGCTGGGGGGGCGATGGTCGGTTTGAACGCCCGATCCACCGAGGAGATGATCCGCACCGTTTCCCCGAAAAATCAGGAATCCTCCCATCTTCGCGATATCGCGCTGTTTTTCTTGGAATTATATAAAATCCAGAATGGATTTTTGAAAGATGCGCCGGCGCGTTTTTCAATGACGCCCGATTCTGCGAAGCGGAAAATGAAAACGTTCGATTTAGGTCTAAAAGGCGCGAATGATTGGTTGACCCGGCGCATGTCGATCGGCCCGCTGGGGGAGGAGTCCGGTAGTAAAAGCAAATGTTTTTACGTGATTTACGATACGCCTATGGTGGTCAAGATACCCCCATCTCCGGTGACCGACATTACAAAATATGTAACCGCTATCCGCCGAGAGCTGCAAATTGCCGCGCAGCTCGCACCTATCGCTTGCATTGTCCCGATGGTATCCGTCGTCCTCAAGAAGATCAAGACCTTGCCCTATGCCTCGAGCCTGACCAGCGAACAATTGGAGAAACAGTATATCCGGCTCATCGAGGGAAACACCGAGTTCCAGGACGATCTCAAAATCGGCGGCCACTTCGCTTTTTTCATGGAATTGAGCAACAATTTCTTTTTAGGTCGCGTGATCGATGAACTGCACGGTTCCAAGGCCAGGATCGGGGATGAAATCCGAGCGATTTCTGATGCGATTTGGGATCAGGAGGCCTTTACCAGCCGCTATGGTTTGGATGCGTTGCCTGTTTTTGAAAGTCTCCAAACCCTCTATCAACACTGCGAGGCGGAGGCAAAACGGATCATCGGGGACGCTGATCAGGCGGAACAGGTGCTTCCCTATCAAATTAAAAACTGCTTTCTCGTAACCCTTGCCGGAGACGACGATCCGAGAGATGATAAGGGGCTTGATCCGACGCTATTCGAACAACTCAGAAAAGGTTTTGGGCAAATTTTCAAACGCCACCCCAAGGCGGCGGACAATCTGATTCGGCTTCTGAAGCGCCATGTGGAGATGCTGGTTTTTCTGAAAAGCCGGTTTCAGATCGAAAACATCGCTTCAAACATGTTGCAACTGCTTTGCCTTTTGTCCGAAAAGCAAGTCGCCCTGCGCGATCTTAAACCCGACAATCTATTTCTGGCTGCCGATCCGGACAATTATCCCATCTTTTTAAATAACGCAGATGATTTCACCATTGGTGTGATTGATGTTGAAACCGCTGTTTCGTTGATACCCACAAGAGATGGCCACATTGCCCAACCGCTTCTCGGTGGGACCCCGCTTTATGCGACCCCTTTGCATATGCTGAATAACGATACCATCGCGCTTTATTTCGGAAGTCCGGCCAAAGCCCTTCATTTTCAGGATTGGTTTGCCACCCTGGCGATCATTTTCAAGGCGGTTACGGGAAGAAATCTATTCCCGCGCGCTGCCCGTTCCTTCCCGGAAGTATTGAAGATTCTCAAGTCTGGACGTTCGAAAACAGATCCCGATGAGGAAACGGTCAAGGCCATGAGTCATAAATTCTGGTCGGCGGCGACGATGGATCTCAAAACGCAACTGGCCGCTTTCGGCGAAACACTGAACCAACTTCAATTGCAGATTCCGGATGCGATGGTTGCGGTGTTTCGGGAAGCGGTGGAACGAGAGGCGCTGTCCGTTGAGCGGCTGATTACGCGGACGGTTTGTGAATCATCACTTCTTAAGAGTGAGAAAAACAAATCTTTTCTGCTGACGGCGGAAGGGCCGGTGCTTTCCCGGCAGATAGAACGCTGGCAACGCGGCGCCGAGCTTTCTGAGGCGCATCGCGACTTGGCTCCCCAAATGGTCGCTTTTCTCAACGACCTGTACCGTCTTAAACAAAAAGCGACCGATCACCAGGCGCTGCTGGCAAGGCTGGTCTCTCCCTGTAAGCTGCCGGCGTCCACCCTACTGGAAACCATGTTCCAGATGGTTTACAAAAATATGTTCAATGCCCGTTGGGGCAAGCCAAGTACCCCACAGACCCATTGATGGTTTTGCGTTAAATCCATCTCCATCTATGGCGGGCGGTTCCTTGGAAAAAAGCAAAACGCCAGTAGCTGCATCGGATTACAGCTGCTGGCGTCGATCGCTTCGTTTGAATTTTTACGCATCCGTCGCAAATGCGACTTTTTACCCGTGTATCAAACCCAACCGCGCATGGCGGCAGGGGGATTACACTTGGTCTTGCTCGATTTGCATGCCCTTCATGTAATTATCCAGAAACATTTGATTGTCGATATCCGTAATCAATCCTGGAAGACGCGTGGTGGCCTGTTCGAAGGCCATGTCGGCCAACTCCATTTTAAGTTTTGTTTTTGCCTGGAGGATGCGCGTTTCCATTTTGGCGCGGGCCGCTTCGATCATGGCGGCGCTCTGACTGTGGGCCTGCTCGATAACTGCCTGCTTATGGCTTCGCCCTGGGCGATCAAGCGATCTTTCATTTCAAGCAGCCGCTGCTGGTTTTCCTCGGTTTGAAGCCGAGCTGCATTGATTTCATCAATGTAACGCGCCTTTTCATCCTCCAGGGCCTTCAGTTCGGTGGCGGTCTCTTCCTTTTGCCCGCTGAGAAACTGCTTCATGGGCCCCCGGCCGTATTTGTAGATCACGGCCGATAGGAGGATGAAATTGAACCATTTCATTGCCAGATCATAAGGCGCGCGCCATTCCGGGCTGGCTGCCAGGGCTATTCCGGGCAGCAACACCAGGGATAGAAACGTGAGTATGGCCGGCCACGTTTTGTTGTCGTGCGCCTCAATCCGCCGGTAGGTGATCATTGCAGCCTCCGATGCAGTACTTTTTCCATGACCAGGGTGGTGAGTGACTCAACTTCTCCTTGCAACTGCGAGCGGGCCGTTTTCAATTGCTCGTTGACCTTCGCCTCGGTGGCGTTGCGTAAATCGGTAATATCCGTCCGCGCCGATGCGACGATTGTTGAAGCATCTTGATCCGCCTCCTCCTCCAGCTTGCTGACCACCTCATTGGCTTCTTTGAGAAGTTTTTTCCGCTGAGCATCGAGATCCCTGTTCAGCGTGTCAAGGTTCGACTTCGCCGTTTCAATATCCGTACTGATCGTTTCGAAGTACGTGTTCCGCTCATCCCGCATGCTGATCAGCGGCTGAATCATGATCCGGTTCATCACATACAGAAAAATCAAAAACGATATCAGTTGGATAAAGAAGGTTTCATTGATGCTGATCAGTGCCGTAGCGCTGATGATCTCCATGATCCATTACTCCATCTGTGCAGGTTGGGACGGCCTTATCCAGATACGCCCACGATCCGAAAAAGAAAGACGTTCACAAAGCCTTGATTTAGACAACAAACAGCAGGAGCAAGGCAACCACGAGGGAATAAATCCCGGTCGACTCGGAAACGGCCTGACCCACGAGCATGGTTCTTGTCAAGAGGCCTGCTTCCTGGGGGTTGCGCCCGATGGCTTCACACGCCTTGGCGGCTGCCATGCCTTCACCCACGCCCGGGCCGATGGCGCCTAAACCCATTGAAATTCCGGCACCCAAAAATGCAGCTGCTTTTACGATGTCTACACCCTCAATAGCCATGTTTCCCTCCAGTTGAAGAATTCATTATAAGTTCCCGCCGCTACGTCTAGCACCGGCGAATTTACATCACAAAAATTAAAACCAAGGCAACGACAAACGAATAGATACCGGTGGATTCGGAAACCGCTTGGCCCACCAGCATGCTGCGAATCAATATGGGCTGGGCTTCCGCATTGCGCCCGAGCCACGAAACGGCGCTGCTCGCCGCAAGTCCTTCACCGATGCCGGGCCCGATGGCGCCCAGTCCCATGCATAAGCCGGCCGAAACCAGCCCGAAAGCCGGAGCCAAATCCGGTGTGGCGGCAAAGCCTTTAAACAGCAGGATGAAACTGATTAAGAGCCCATAGATGCCGGTGGTTTCAGAGACCGCCTGGCCGAGCAACATCAAATTGGTAATCGGGCCGGCAGAAGATGGATTTCTGGCGATGCCTTCGCAACAGGCGCCGGCCACCTTCCCCTCGCCGATGGCCGGACCGATGGCCGCGATGCCCGTGGACAGGCCCGCACCCATCAGTGCCGCCCAGGTCGGCCCGAAAGGTTGTTTGGTGAAATCAAAAAACATCAGGATCAAGGCGATGACCAATGCATAAATCGACGTTGTCTGGCACACGGCAGACCCCACCAGCATGCTGGTGGTCAATCTTCTGCCGGCGGCAGGCTGCCTGGCCATACCTTCGCAGGCGGAAGCCGCGGGAAACCCGGAACCGACCCCCGAACCGATGGCGCCGAATCCCATGCAAAGGCCGGCCGCTAAATAGGCCCAGATGGTGATGGGCTGGGGATTCGGTGTGGAAGAGAAAAGGAGTAGCATGGCGATGACCAATGAAAAAATAGCGGCGGATTCCGCAACAGCCTGACCCACCAACATATTCTTTAGTATATCGCCGGCATTGTCGGGGTTGCGCGATAAGGCGGAATTGGCCGCCGCCGCCGTATACCCTTCGCCGATGGCCGCACCGATGGCTCCCATCCCCATGGAAATTCCGGCACCCACAAAAGTCGCTATCTTGACACCTATTTCGATATCTAAAGTCATGTCTTATTTTACCTGTACCGAGATGTAGACGATCGTTAGCATGGTAAATACAAAGGCTTGAATCGCGCCGACGAAAAGGCCGAAAAAGGCATTGAGAAACGGTGGCAGCAGAATGCTGAAACACAGATGGGAAACCACCAGGATGATGATGGATCCCCCCATGATGTTGCCGAAAAGACGAAAGGAGATGGAGACAATCTTTGCCAACTCCCCGATCAGGTTCAGGGGCATCATGATGAAAAACGGCTCGAAATACTCCTTGGTGTAATCCTTGATCCCCTTGCTTTTGATGCCGACATAATGGGCGATGACAAAACCCAAGACGCCGAGGCTCAGTGGGGTGTTCAGATCCTTGGTGGGCTCCTCGAGATGGGGAATGATGCCGATCCAGTTACACAACACCAGAAACATGAAAAGGGCTATTGTCAGTGGGGCATAGGTTTTCGCCAGTTTTTCCCCCAAGGCATCTTCGGTCAGATCGTACAGCTTGGAAACGAACAGTTCGCCAAGCACCTGCATGGTTTTTGGCACCATGCTCCTCTTGCGGGTGCTGAAGATGCCGAACAAGATGAGTAGAATCATGACGATCCATGTGTAGGCAATGGCATCTAGATTGAATGTCATCTTGTGACCAAGCAAAGGAACGATGAGCTGGTGTACCTTTCCTAATTCTTCCATGTGAATGCGCCTTTTTCACCTTCCCCGGAAAAGAAGAAATTGCGATAGAGATGATCAGCCAGAATAACCACTTGAACCGTAAACAGACCGGCAATGGTTGCAATGAGATTAAACCTGGGAAACTTGATGGCAACCACCACCGGAATGGCGATGAAAGCATAACGACAGCAGAGGTTGATAAACGATGAGATGGAGGCTTTCACCCGGTCGGCCTTGATTTGCTTGTGGAGGGTCAGGGACATCCAGACGAAATTGAGCGTACTGAATACGGCCCCCAGCACCACGCCCCGGCAAACCGTCGGGTAGCCCAGAATCAAAAATCCCAGACCCACGAAAATTGCCAGGGCCAGGGATTTAGCCCCATAATTTTTTTGAAGATTACGAACGGTCGATGCGGGGATCATCGGGATCTTCCTTTTTTTTGGGATCCGTCACCTCAATTATCTGCCGGTAGCAGACATTCGCCCCACCGGCGACGCCAAGGAGAATGAATATCGTGGTAAACACGCCCCGAAATTTCAGCAATTTGTCCAAGTAGTGACCGATGAAGAAACAAAAACAAATGCAGCCGGCCATGGTCAGTCCCAGCTGCATGACCACGGTCAGGTTTTCGACCCAATCCCGATCTTCCTTGTAATCGAAAAAAGCACGTTTCCGTTTTTTTCATCGGTTCTCTTGTTCACCAAACGCCACGCAGCCTGAGGGCGAACGAATTCGCTCAAATATAATTAACGATGCTGATGAATGAGACAAATAGGACACAAGCGGTTTTGCGCGAAAGGAAGAAACGTACCGCGCCGCTTGTGATTAGAAAAACACCCTCTCCTCGGACAGCCGCAGAAATAGCAAATCGAATTCAGTATTGTCAAGCGTCATGATTGTTCGTCCGTATCTTAATTTCAATTCGACCGCTTTGACAGGTTAAGTGTTCAAAAACGAACACCTTTCGTCATCGGGGGCGGCACCCGCCGGAATCCTTTGGTCGCTTATGGTTGTCTTCAGCGAGGCGCCATCGTATCATGCCTTTTTAAAGGAAGGCGCCATTGGGAGGCGCCATTTTTCGGTTCTGGGTATTTCGACAAGAAAGGGTCGTTTTCATTTTTCGCCGTCTACATTTTGTGCAATCTTCGGATCCTGTTCGAACATAGGAGCAATCTTTCCATGGAAAGTCAGATCGTCATTCTCGGATCGGGTACCTGCGTCCCCTCGCTTTTACGAAATCCCAGCTCGTTTCTGATGCGAACCCGTGAAGAAAACCTGCTGTTCGATTGTGGGGCCGGTGTCATGCGCCGGCTTCTCGAAGCCGGGGTTTCCATTTTTGATATTTCCCACCTTTTCCTCAGTCATTTTCATCCCGATCATATCGGAGAGCTGGCGGCCTTTTTGTTCGCCCTGAAATATCCGAAGCCTTCGCCCCAAAAGCGGAAGCTGACCATTTTCGCCGGAACCGGCTTTAGTCGGTTTTTTGAAAAACTCAAGGGCGTTTATGGGCATTGGATCACCTTGCCACCCGATAGGTTGGCGGTGGTCGAACTGGACACGGCGGGATATGATCATTTCGACACGCCTTTTTTCCAGGTGACGTCCCTGCCCGTCGCCCATCGGCCGGAAAGCCTTGCCTATCGGGTGGAGGATGCGGCGGGGCGCGTGCTGGTCTATTCGGGAGACAGCGACGATTGTGACAATCTGATTAAAATCGCCGACCATGCGGACATGCTGGTCTGTGAGGCGGCCTATCCGGACGGCCAGAAGGTGGATGGCCATCTGATCCCCTCCCTGGCAGGCCGGATTGCCCGCGCGGCTGCGGTCAGATGTCTGGTGTTGACCCATTTTTATCCGGCCTGCGACGCCGTTGATATTGAAAAACAATGCCGAAGCACCTATAATGGTCCGATTGTGCTGGCTCGGGACCTGATGCGCCTGACGCTTTGATTGCCGTTGCGGACGATACTCCAGGAAGCTTTGGAAATGCGTTATTATCCCATAAATCTTGATATTCAGGGGCGACCGTGCCTCGTGGTCGGGGGCGGCCGTGTGGGCGCCCGTAAGGTAAAGACCCTGCTCCAATGCGGCGGCGCGGTGACGGTGGTCAGCCCCGAGGCAACGGCCGGGTTGGCAACTTTGGCGGCCGACGGGCAGATTGTGCTGAAACAGCGGTCCTATCGTTCCTCAGATATGGAGGGCCAATTTCTGGTCATCGGGGCCACGGATGATGAGGCCTTGAACCGGCGAATCCATGCGGATGCGGAGCGGTTTCACATTTTGTGCAATATTGCGGATCGGCCGGCGATTTGCAATTTCACCCTTCCGGCAATCGTCCGGCGGGGTGATTTTATGATGGCCGTTTCGACGGCGGGGAAAAGCCCGGCTTTCGCCAAACACATCCGCCAGCGCCTGGAATCGGAATTCGGTCCCGAATATGGCACCCTGTTGGAGCTGATGGGGGCGATCCGGACCAAATTGCTGGCCGAGGCCCATGCGCCGGAAGCGCATAAGCCCTATTCGAGGCATTGATCGCCGGAGATCTGCTCAATCGGGTCAAGGATGGGAAGACCGACCGCATTGACCAACTGCTGGCACATGTGTTGGGCCCTGGCTTTACGGTCGACCAGTTGATGGCCGATCGGGCGCCCAAGGAGTGACATGGAGCCTGTTTTCATCATCGCCACGGTTTTCTACCTGCTTAGCTGCGCCGGTTACCTCGGTTATCTTTTTTTCAGCGGGCACCCCTGCACCGCTTGGCCATGGGGCTGATGCTGACGGCTTTCCTCCTTCACTCGGTATCGTTGGTGGTTTGCGGCGTCCGGACCGGTATTTTTCCGGTGAACAATTTGCATGAGACCCTATCGGTGACCGCCTGGGCGCTTGCCGCGGTCTTTTTGGTTTTTTCCTGGCGGTTCAAGCTGAAGATCCTCGGCATTTATGCCGCGCCCCTCATCACCCTGACCATGATCGCCGCCCACCAGATGCCCCAGCCGGCGGCCCATGACCCGCAACTTTTCAAAAGCTGGTGGCTCGCGGCCCATATCATCACCGCCTTCCTGGGCAACGCGGCACTTGCCTTGGCCGGCGGTCTGGGTTTGCTGTATCTGCTCCAGGAAAATGCCATCAAAAAGAAAACCAGGGGCTTTTTCTTCAGTCGGCTGCCGTCCCTCGACCTTTTGGATGTCGTTGGCTATGCCTGCATCGTCACCGGGTTTTCGATGATCACGGTGGGTTTGATTACCGGTGTGATCTATGCCAAGACGGTCTGGGGGCATTTCTGGAGCTGGGACCCGAAAGAGGTCTGGGCGGCCATTACCTGGCTTTTTTACGCCGCCCTGCTCCACGAGCGCCTGACCGTGGGCTGGCGTGGCCGGCGGGCCGCCCTCATGGCCATCGTCGGTTTTGGCGTGATGTTGTTCACTTTTTTAGGGGTGAACTTTTTGCTTAAAGGCCATCATGGGGTTTTTACGGCCATGTAGGCGAACGAAGGTAAAAACGGTTTTCCGAAGCATTTGGTAATGCCCGCCGAAGACCGCTAACGATCGTGACCATGCGTGATATCGTACTGATTGGACTGAATCATAAAACCGCTTCCGTGGATGTTCGGGAGTGTATTGCCTTCACGACCGAGGAAACCGAACGGGCGTTGAAAGCATTGGGCGCTCATCCGGCCATCGGCGAATCCGTTCTTTTTTCCACATGCAACCGCATTGAACTGTTGATGGCCGCCGATGAAGGCTGTCGGCAATTTCGGCGGCCAAGCAATTCCTGGCGACATTCAAAGACGTTCCCCTTTCCCAGTTCGAATCCTCCCTTTATCAGTACGTGGGGGAAGATGCCGTGCGGCATACCTTTCAGGTGGCCGCCAGCCTGGATTCCATGGTGGTGGGGGAACCGCAGATCCTTGGCCAGATGAAAGAAGCCTATCGCAAGGCCACCCTGGAGAAGACTTCCGGCGTCATTCTGAACAAGTTGCTCCACCGCACATTTTTTGTGGCCAAGAAAGTCCGTACGGAAACCGGCATCGGCGACCACGCGGTGAGCATCAGCTATGCCGCCATCGAGCTGGGTAAAAAGATCTTCGGCGATCTGGCCGGCAAGCGGGTGATGCTGATCGGTGCCGGAGAAATGGCCGAACTGGCCGTCGAGCACCTGATTCGAAACCGCGTCGGGGCCATTACGGTGGCCAACCGAACCTTTGCGCGGGGCGTCGAGCTGGCCGAGCGGTTTTCCGGCCAGGCGATCAAATTCGAGGAGATCGTTGATTTTATCAAAGACGTAGACATCGTGATCAGTTCGACCGGTGCTACGGGATATGTCTTGCGCAGGGAACAGATCAAGGACGCCATGCGCAACCGGCGCAACCGCAGCCTCTTTTTTATCGATATCGCCGTTCCGCGGGACATCGATCCGGCCATCAACCGGATCAACAACGCCTATGTTTACGACATCGACGACCTCAAGGGGATCGTTGACGACAACATCGAAGACCGGCAGCGGGAAGCCGTCAAGGCCCAAAGAATCATCGATGAAGCCGTGATCGGCTTTCGTAAATGGTACGATACGTTGGCCGTGGTGCCGACCATCGTTTCGCTACGCGGCAAGGTGGAAGCCCTGGCCCGCCAGGAGCTGGAAAAAACCTTGGCCACGCTGGACCACCTCCCGGATGCGGACAAACAGGCGGTCAAACGCATGACCGACGCCCTGGTCAACAAAATCCTGCACGAACCGACCCGATTTTTAAAGAAAAATGGCTGTTATGGCGACAAATCGGTTTCGCTTGATCTCACGCGTAAATTGTTCAATCTGGATTGACCGCAACCTTACGACGAACCCGGATCGTCCGTGGCTTTCAAGGGGCTATGGCCCGTGCCGCCGGATCGATGACCAGACGGAGGAATGCTTTGAAGAAAATCGCCTTTTTGTTTCCCGGGCAGGGCTCCCAGGCAGTGGGCATGGGCAAAGATCTGTTTCAGGAATACGACGTCGTGCGGGAGATCTTTGATGCCGCCGATGATATTGCCGGCACCCACATTTCGAAATACTGCTTCAACGGTCCCATGGAAACCCTGACCGAAACGGTCAACCTGCAGCCGGCGGTGACGGCGGTCAACCTGGCCTGCCTGACGGCCATCCAACGCGCCGGTATCGATTGTGCCTTCTCGGCTGGCCACAGCCTGGGGGAATACAGTGCCCTGAAAGCCGCCAACGTCCTTTCCATGGCAGATACCCTGCGCTTGGTGTTTCGACGCGGCGAGCTGATGCACCGTGAGGCGACCCGTTTCAAAGGCGCCATGAGCGCCGTTGTCGGGCTGGATATCGAAGCGGTCAACCAGTTGGTGGAAGAAAACCCGACATCGGGAGTGGTTTCCGTCGCCAACCACAATTCCGCCGAGCAGATCGTGATCACCGGTTCGCCCGAGGCCGTGGCTGCCGTCTCGGCGGCGGCGAAGTCCAAAGGGGCGCGGGCGATTCCGTTGAAAGTGAGTGGGGCCTGGCACAGCGACCTGATCAAGGGCGCCGAAGCCGAATTCGGCGCTTTTCTGATGACGATTCCCTTTGCATCGCCGACGCACCCGGTGATTCACAATGTGACGGCGGACAGTTGCAGCGATGCCGACGCGATCCGGCAACTCATGGCGCGCCAATTGTGCAGCCCGGTGCGGTGGTACGACACGGTTTGCCGGTTGGTCGAGGAAGCGGTAACGGTTTTCGTGGAAGTCGGGCCGGGAAAGGTGCTGGCCGGTCTGCTTAAAAAAATCGTTCCGGCGGATTATGCATGCCAGGTTTACAATGTCAGCAACCTGAAATCATTGGAGACATTGTCCAAGGCCCTTGCTTGAGACCCAAGATGGAAGGCTGATAGCGATTATAAATCGTCAGAAATACCACCATTTGGCATTTTTCATGGGATATTTGACATGCTTACCCGTCGCCACCGTGAAAAAAAATTACCTATAAACCCAATGCGGTTAGCCTGAGGAATTTCCCCCTACTGCCGGACTTAAAAGCAACATCTTGAATTATAAATAAAATATCATTTTTTCAGCTGGTTTCCGGATTGACAATTTTGCTTTACATGCTCATATCCTTGTGTTAATTTTTAAATTTCTTAATCACACTCACTTTTACGGTTTCAGGATTGAGCGATGGACCCAAAAGATCTGAAATTTTTTGAAGAGCTTCTTCATCGGCGGTTGCAGGAACTGTTGAGTAATGCAGGCGAGACCGTTTCGGGAATGACGGAACAGAAGGAAAATTTTCCGGACCCTACCGATCGGGCCACCTTGGAATCGGATCGCAATTTCATGCTACGGATTCGCGACCGTGAGTACAAGTTGATCAATAAAGTCAAAAAGGCGCTTGACCGCATCGAAAACGGCACGTTTGGAATCTGTGAAAAATGCGGCGAGGATATCTCCATTGAGCGGCTCAAGGCAAGACCGGTCACCACGCAGTGCATTGACTGCAAGACCAAAGAGGAGGCTTTTGAGAAAGCCCTTGGCATCTGACGGACAGCCCGGTATTGATCTACATATTCACTCCACGGCCTCTGACGGTTCCCTGACGCCATCCGAAATTCTGACAATGGCGGTTAAGCTCGGTTTGAAAGCCATTGCCATCACCGACCACGACACCCTTTCCGGTTCGGCTGCCGCCATAAACGGCGGTATTCCTTCTGCACTTCAATTCCTGACCGGCATCGAAATCAGCGCGGCAGCCCCCCCGGGTTACCGGATGAATGGTAGTGTCCATATTCTTGGATACGGCATCGCGCTTGGCAATCCGGTCCTCAGCAGCTTGCTTGATCAATTGCAGCAGGCCAGGGAAGACCGCAACCCCCAGATTATTGCAAGGCTCAATGCCCTGGGCATGGACCTGAGCATGGATGAATTGGCTGCGGTGGTGGGCGATGCCATGGCCGGACGACCGCACATTGCCCAACTGATGATCAAAAAGAAACTCGCCACGTCCATCGATGATGCCTTTGATCGTTTTCTGGGCAAAAACAAACCGGCCTATGTCCACAAATACCGAGCGCCGATGGACGCAGCCATTGATGCCATCCGTCAGGCCGGCGGCATTGCCGTGCTGGCGCATCCCATTCTCAATGGAATTACCGATTCGGATCTTTTCGAGAAATTCTTACTGACCCTCAAAGCAATGGGCCTGCAGGGGATCGAGGCCTATTATCCCGATCATTCTTCCGCGCTTACCGCCGAATACTGCCGCCTGGCCCATAAACACGATCTGTTGATTACCGGCGGATCGGATTTTCATGGCGATGCCACGCCAGGGATTTGCATGGGGGTCGGTGATGGCCGGCTGCATGTGCCCTATGCCTTGTATACATCACTGGTCGCCTGTCTGAAAGCATGCGCATGAACGCTACCAACATGGAAACTGCCTTGCGGGAAGAGCTGGAAGCAGCACTGGGCTACCGGTTTGAAGTCCCGGAGCACTTGACGCACGCCCTTTGCCACAGCTCCTATGTGAATGAGCAACCGCAAGCGGACATGCAGAGCAACGAGCGGCTCGAATTTCTGGGCGATGCCGTCTTGAACCTGGTGATCAGTCATTTGTTGATGGCGCGTTATTCGGAGATGACCGAAGGGGAACTCTCCAGGAACCGGGCTCTCTTGGTCAACGAAACCCGGCTTGCCGCCATTGCCAGGGAAATCGGAATCGGGCCGCACCTGCTCCTGGGTAAGGGCGAAGCCCTGACCGAAGGGCGGGAGAAGAACTCGATCCTGGCCGATGCGATGGAGGCACTGATTGCCGCCATTTACCTGGATGGTGGATTCGATGCCGCCTTTGATTTCGTCGAAAAACGGTTTCGCGAGCGTCTGCGCAGCACCAACCGTAGCCGTTATGCAACCGACTACAAGAGCCGGTTGCAGGAACGGGTCCAATCGATCTATCGACAGATCCCACGCTATCAGGTGGTGGGCTCCAGCGGTCCCGATCACGATAAAACCTTCAGGGTGCGCATGACGGTAGCCGGAATCTCCGCCGAGGGAGATGGCAAAAGCAAAAAAATGGCCGAACAGGAGGCCGCCCGTTCAGGCCTTGAACAGCTTGATCGACCCTCTGCCAATCAAGCATGAAACCCAATGGCAATCGCGCACCGCTCGACCGACACCTGATCGTTCCGTTTTTCATCCCCCACATGGGATGCCCCCACCAATGCGTTTTCTGCAACCAGCGAACGATTACCGGAAAATCGGCGCAGACACCGACGGCGGAAGCCCTGCATACCGAGGTAAAACGCTTTCTCAAGCATGCCAAAAAGCGGTATGCATCCATTCAGATCTCTTTTTTTGGCGGTAACTTCCTTGGGCTTTCACCCGATACGATCAAGGCACTGCTGAATGCGGCGGTTCCCTTTGTCCGACGGGGTGAGGTGGACAGCCTGCGTTTTTCCACGCGGCCGGATACGATCACCCCGCAAGCTTGGCCGCCATTGCCGACGATCCCGTATCAACGGTCGAGTTAGGCGTTCAATCCATGCACGATTCCGTGCTCAAGGCTGCCGCGCGGGGCCATCGGGCCATGGACACGGTCAGGGCCGCCGCGCTGATCAAAGCACGCGGATATCAGTTGGGGCTCCAGATGATGGTTGGCCTGCCAGGGGATAACGATGCCGGTGCGATCGCTACCGCCCATGCGCTGGCCGCCCTGAAGCCGGATTTTGTGCGGATTTATCCGACCCTCGTCTTGGCGGGCAGTCCACTGGCGGAATTGTTTCGTTGCGGCCGGTACCATCCCATGGCCCTGGATGCCTGCGTCACCTTGGTCAAACAGCTCTTTTTGATTTTCAAGGCCCAACGGATTCCCGTGGTGCGCATGGGGCTGCAGGCATCGGATGGGTTGGCCGACCCGGCAAGCCTGCTGGCCGGTCCCTACCACCCGGCGTTCGGCCATTTGGTATACAGCGAAATTGTCCTGGATGCCATTCAGGGCGTCCTGGCGCATGGCCAGGATCCTCCCCGAAACCTATCCATCGTGACTCACCCCCGAATGGTGTCCCGTGTTCAGGGATTGAACAAACGCAATTTGCGGCACTTGCAGGCGGCCTATCATCTGGAAGAGATCGTCATTACCCAGGATGCGCGGTTCGCCCCCAACCAAATCCGGGTCGGCAGCCAGACCCTCTACCTTGATGCCTGATGTCCGCATTGAATGGGTTGTCTGGTGCCGTCAAGCTTGGCTGGTGGGTGGGAACCGCGAGAGGCCGTCGTCCGACGGTGCTACATCCCCAGGTAGATGGCTTTGATCTCTTTATTTTTCAGCAGACGTTTCGACTCGCCCTGCATGGCTACTTTCCCGGTAGACAGAACGTATCCATAATGGGAATTGTCCAAGGCCAGCTGGACGTCTTGTTCCACCAGTAAAACCCCGGTGCCCTGACTGTTGATGGACTTGACGACGTCGATCAGGTTGTCCACGATGAGCGGTGCCAGCCCCATGGACATTTCATCGATGAGGATCAGCTGCGGGTCGCCCATAAGTCCCCGGGCGATGGCACACATTTGCTGCTCGCCACCCGACATGCTTCCGGCACTCTGGTTCGCGCGCTCCTTGAGCCGGGGAAAGATATCGTAAATACGGGAAAGCTTTTTTGGATGCCCCCCGATCGACGGCGACTGAATGCGCCCATGATGAGATTTTCCTCCACCGTCATCTGGGGAAACAACCGTCGTCCCTCAGGGACATGGATGATTCCCCGGTCGACAATTGCCTTGGACGCGGCTCCGGTGATATCCTTATCCCGGAAGATGATCTGGCCTTCATCGGGTGGCAGAAGGCCGGAGAGCACCTTGAGCAGCGTCGACTTGCCGGCGCCGTTGGCGCCGACCAGCGAGACGATCTGTTTTTCCCGCACTTCCAGATTGATATCCCAGAGCACCTTGACGTCGCCGTATCCGGCGCTAAGGCGGTTGACTTGCAGCAGCACGATCAGTCTTCTCCCTGTCCGGTCAGTTGCCGGTAGCGTTTTCCGAGATAGGCCTGGATGACGTTTTCGTTGTTCAACACCTCGTCGACGGGGCCGTCGGCAATCTTTTCACCATGGTGGAGGACAAAGATGCGGTCGCAGACACTTTTTATCGCCCGCATCACGTGTTCGATCACCAGGATGGTTTTGCCGGTGTCCCGAACCTTGCGAATCAGTTCCACGGCCTGGTCAATTTCTCCGAAATTCAGACCGGCCATAACCTCGTCGAACAACACGACCTGGGGCTCCATGGCCAGGGCCTTGGCCATCTCCAAGCGTTTACGGGATGCCACACTGAGTTGATCGGAGCTTTTGTCTTTCAGGTCGGCCAGTCCGACGAATTCCAGAATTTGTTCCGCGCGTTCCAGGGCCTGGCGCGCCGATTTTTGCTTGCCGCCAGCGCCGAACATGGCGCCGATGGCTGCATTCTCCTTGACCGTCATGCCGGGAAAAGGCTGGACGACCTGAAAGGTGCGGCTGATCCCCCTGCGGCCGATCCGGTAAGGCTTCTCGCCGGAAATCCGCTCGCCCCGGAAATAGACTTCGCCTTCCGAGGGTGGATAGATCCCGGTAATCACGTTGACCAGAGTGGTCTTGCCCGCACCGTTCGGCCCGATCAGCCCCACGATTTCGCCTTCCTCGATTTGAAAGTCGACCGCATTGACCGCGATGAGCCCTGCAAACCGTTTGGTCAGATGGTTGCCTTCAAGTACGGCCACCTGATTCACCTCTCTATCAGATCCGGTGCTCCCGAATGTTTTGAAGAAAATAGGCGATGCCGAACCGGCGACGGGTGACCATATCGATCACGCCCTTGGGCGTGAACACAATGGCCAGGATCACCAGGGCACCGAAGAACAGGGAATGGGCCACGAGAAAATAGTCGGACAGGAATTCCGAGATCACCTCGATACTCACCGCGCCAAACAAAGGACCGAAGAGTCTTCCCATCCCCCCGAACACGGCCATCACGATCATCTTGACGGTCATGCCCACGCTAAACACGGGACCGGGTTGAATGAACGCCTGTTGGTACGCGTAGACGCTGCCGGCCAACCCGGTGAAAAAACCGCTCATGGCAAAGGCGGCGGTCTTGGCGACGGTGGTGTTGATGCCTGCCGAATCGGCGGCTTGTTCGTTTTCCCGGATGGCAATCAGGGAATAGCCGAACTTGGCCTTGAGCATCAGATGGGTGGCCAAAAGGGTCAAAACCGCTGTCGCGAGCATCATGTAATAGAAAAACCAGTATTGATGCCGGACCGATAAGTCGAGCATCGGCAGGTAAATTCCGGCGTTTCCCTCGGTGATCTCCAGGTTTTGCACCAGGGCTTTCATGGCCTCTGCAACCCCGAGGGTGGCGATGGCAAAATAGTGGCCCCGCAGACGCAGCACGGGAAGCCCGATGATCACGGCGAAGAGGGCCGCGCCAAGACCTGCGGCCGGATACGCCACGGCAAAGGGCAGTCCGCCTTTTTCCATCAAGATGGCGGTGGTATAGGCACCGATACCGAAAAAGACGACATTGCCGAACGAGGCGTAGCCGGTGTAGCCGCCGATGATGTTCCAGGCGCTGGCCAGCACGGCGAACATCAGGATATCGGTGCCGAAACGGATGACGAAATTATTGTCCACCAGTGGAAAGGCACCGGCGAGCACCAAGCCGATCCCGCAACCCACAAGAATTTTAATCGTTTTGGTTTTCACCTCAGTCCGTGCCCCCCAATATCCCTTTGGGCCGGATGATCAGGACCAGCACCAGGATTGTAAAACCGATCAGGTCCGAATAGGTCGATCCGAACCAGTTACTGCCGAAAGACTCGGTGAGCCCCAGCGCCAGACCGCCGATGATCGGTCCGAGCATGCTTCCCAGACCACCGATGATAACCACCACAAAAGACCGCAGCGTCAGGATCCCGCCCATCATCGGACTGATCGGAAACAGGATCGCCCAAAGCGTTCCCGCGGCACCGGCGGCGCCGATGCCAAGCCCAAAGGTCAGCGCGTAGGTGTGCGCCACGTCCACGCCGACCAGCCGTGCCCCGTCAAGATCCTGGGATGTGGCGCGAATCGAGCGCCCCAGATGGGTCCGGTTGAGAATGAAGAAAAACAGGAGGCTGATGAGGATGACCAGACCGAAGGCCACCAGCCGTACGGTGGGGATGGTGACCCAATGGCCGATGCTGAAATTGGCCGCGCCATAAGCGACTTCCACCTTGCGGACATCGGCGGTCCAAGCGACCAGGGCCAGGTTGTTGATGAAGATCTCGATTCCAAAGGCCAGAATCAGGGTGATGAATGCACTGGCCCGGATGACGTAATTGATCAGATAGCGTTGGATCCCGTAGCCCAGGATGAAAAGCAGGCCGACGGAGAAAAACAGACTCAGGAACGGGTCGATCCCCAGCAGGGTAAAGAGCCAGTAGGTGACGAATGCGCCAAGCATGATAAATGATCCGTGCGCGATGTTGATGATATCCATCACGCCCCAAATCAGCGACATCCCGATGGCCATCAAAGCATAGAGTCCACCCTTGAGCAGCCCGTTGATCAATATCTGCAACAGCATGGGACCGGTTTCTCCGTAAGCATTTCTATCACTCGTGCGCCGGGCCCGGAAAATCAGGACCCGGTTTGATTCAATACCCGGAAGGCGCCTTTTGGAAGCCCGGCGGACAGTGGATTATCTGTCTGTCCAACACGTAAACGGGTAAACCGGCGTTTTTGTGCCGGTCGGAAAAACCTGGTAGATTTCTCCGCCCTGGATCTGGAGCACCACGCTGGTTCCCTTGATCTGGCCGTTTGGGCTGAACTGGACACGTCCGTAAATCGTGTTCAGGTCAGTCGCCGCGATGGCGTCTCTGACTTTTTGCGGATCCAGGGACCCGGCCTTCTCGATGGCATTTTTATAGACCGCCACATCCGCGATGCCGCTGGCGTTGTGGTAGTCGGGGTCGTAGTCGAATTTGGCTTTGAACTGCTGGACGAACTGCTGGGTGTCGCTGAACAGCAATCCCTTGAAGTTCATCTGGGTCGACCAGCTCGCCACGCCGTAAATGTATTCCGCATCTTTTCCCAGCGAATGTCGGAAATCGGCCTCCGACGGCCCGACCGTCATGGCGATCAGCTTCGGACAGACGTTGAGTTCCTTGGCCTGCTGGGTGAAATTCAGAGACTCCTCGGTGTGGCCTGACAATAGCACCACTTGGGCGTTTTTGGACTTGATCTTGGTCAGAAGCGAAGTAAAATCAGTGGCTCCCTCAGAGTATTTTTCGAACAGCACCACGTCCAGTCCCATCCCTTTGGCCAGTTTTTTGGTCCCTTCCGCCACGCTGACGTCGAACTTGTCGTCCGAATAAAGGATCGCCACGGATTTGGGTGCCGGCTTCAAGGTTTCGAGCATGTCGAGGGTCGATTTAAAATACTGCCCGGCCGGCGGCAGGGTGCCGAAAATGTACTTGTTGCCCCTGCTGAAAATTTTACCCGACGCCCCACCCCCTTCGATCATGGGTACCCGGTAACGTTGGGCGACGATGCTATCGGGGATCGTAATGCCGCTGGAATAGGGACCCAGAAGAAAATTGACCTTGTCCTCGGAAATCAGTTTTTCCACCAACTTCGAGCTCTCGGTGGGGTCACTCTTGTCGTCGTAGTAGATGATCTTCATCTGGTAACGCTTGCCGCCGACGTTCACGCCCCCGGTTTTATTGATCTGTTCTACGGCCATATCGTAGGAATCGCGGTAAAGTTTACCGGTCCGGCTTTGCCCGCCGGTAAACGAAATGGCACATCCGAGGTTGATGGTGGGGTCCGCGGCCGCCGTGTCCGGAGGCCCAAAGAACAGAATCATAGCGAACACCGCAGCCAACGTCAGAATCACTCCGCAGGGTCGTTCCATGAAGTTGCCTCTTTGTGTTAGGGTTCAATGGCGAAAGTCGATCTCACCGTCTTTATAAACCAAAAATAAATGATTAGCATTCAGTTTCTAAGGCGTACCACCCCGACGCTCATCCGTCAAGGGGGCACGGGTAGGGCTCCCGGGTAGCCGCATGCCATGCGCTGACCGGCTTTTGGGGGCCATGTCCTAGGCAGTCCTTCCTGCTGATGGTTCATTGGCCACTTGCTAAGCGAGGAGGGGATCTGATAGAGATGCGAGCCTCGTTCAGCGACGCGCGGTCACCGGATTTGGACCGATTTCGACAGATCGCCCATTATCGTAAGGAAATAAAGACGCATGCGGACTTCTCTGCCCATATGCCCGCCGCCAAACCGGGCTATCTGGAAAACCACCCTGGGGGCGGTAATGATCAGCTTCTCGGCGGTATGGGTCAAACTGTCCCATGTCACGCCCACCGCCTCCGCCTTTTATCGGGTTTTTTGGGGGGCTGCTTTCTGCTTTGGATTTTGCTGGGCCGTCGCGAATCTTTACGGCAGGGCTGGAGAAATCTTTGCCTGGCCGGGGTGGCCGGTTTTTTTTTCGCGCTTGATCTTTATTCCTGGCACCGCGCCATCGCCTACGTCGGGCCGGGGCTGGCAACCATCCTGGCCAATTTCGAGGTTTTTCTGGTACCGGTGGCCGGCCTGTTGCTGTACCGTGAACGGATTCGCTTGCGCTTCATCCTTTCCGTTCCCCTGGCGGTGGCCGGCCTGTTCATGATTGTGGGTATCCGATGGGACCAATTGCGCCCGGATTACCGCATCGGCATCGCTTACGGACTCTCAACGGCATTTTTCTATACGGGCTTCCTCGTGGCGCTGCGCAAGCTCCAGTCCCACCCCTCCAAACCATCGGCGGTGCTCAGCCTGATGATTGTTTCCTTTATTACGGCCGCCTTTTTGGCCGTTGAAATGCTGCGGACCGGTGATTCCTTTGCCATTCCGGATTTGCAAAGCGGTGTGGCCCTCGTCCTCCTGGGGCTATTCAGCCAGACCGTGGGCTGGCTGCTGATCACCCATTCCCTGCCCCGCATTCCGGCGGCCATTGCCGGATTGCTGCTTTTGCTGCAGCCATCGCTTTCCTTTGTGTGGGATGTGCTTTTTTCGCGCGGGAAACGACCGCATTGGCCTGGGCCGGCGTGGCCTTGGCGATTTCGGCGATCTATTTCGGCGCCACCAGCGAAGGTTGACGGATTCGGAAAAATGATGCGGGCTCAAAATAAATGGCCCCCTGCCCGATGGGTGGGGTGGCATCGGACAAGGGGGGGGAAGGACCGAACCGGGTTTCCGGCAAACCGCCGAGGCCGCCCGGCCGGTTAGGCCGTGGTGCTCTTCAGCAAAATTCGGCAGTCGGCCACCACGGCTCCCTGACCCTCGGGATAGACGATCAGGGGGTTGATATCCAACTCGCTGATTTCCGGATGATCGGCCACCAGGGTCGAGACACGTAGGATGCAATCCCGAATGGCCAACAGATCCGACGGCGGATTGCCACGCACGCCTTGGAGTACATTGAAGGTCTTGATGGCGCGGATCATGTTGTCTGCACTGGCAATGAACATGGGCGCCAGGCGGAAGGTGACATCCTTGAGGGCTTCGACCAACGTGCCGCCCAGCCCGAACATGATGATGGGACCGAATTTGGGATTGTGCACGCTTCCGATGATGACCTCCACGCCCTTGCCGGCCATCTGCTGCATCAGGACGCCGTCAATCTTGGCCTCGGGGTTGAACTTCAAACCATTTTCGACAATCTCGTTAAAGGCTTGCTTGGCCTGCTCCACATTGGTGATGTTCAGCTTCACCCCACCGGCATCCACCTTGTGGACAATATCGCGGGAAACGACCTTCATGGCCACGGGGAAGCGAATCTGGTCGGCGACGGCATCGATATCGGCCGGCGTCGCCGCCATGCGGCTGTATAGCAGCGGCAGATCGTAGTATCCCAGGAGCTCGGCCGCCTCCCTTTCAGGCAGGTAGCGTTTTGTTTCGCCCTTGAGCTTGGCCGCGATCAATTCACTGGCCCGTTCCCGCTGGACGGTAAGGGTGGGCAGAATGCGGTTGCCCATGGTCAGGCGCTCGCCAAAGCGGACCATGGCCGCCATGGTACGGGAGGCGGCCTCGGGAAAGACGTAATTGGGAATGCCGTGGCTCTCAAGGTAAGCCACGCCCTCGGAAACGTCCACAATGCCCATGAACGAGCAGAGGATCGGCTTGTCCACTTGTTTGGCCACATTGGGAACGATTTTGGCGGTTTCGAGGATGTCGGTCATGGCCTGGGGCGTGAGCAGAACGATGGCGCCATCCACATTCTCATCCATCATGACGGTTTTCAGGGCGATTTCATATCGCTCATGGGTGGCGTCACCGATGACGTCCACCGGATTGTGGATATTGGCCGTGGGCGGCAGGTGAACCTTGAGCTGGGCCTCGGTTTCGGGAGAAAACGTGGCCAGTTTGAGACCACAACGAATCGCCGCATCGGTGGCCATGATGCCCGGGCCGCCGGCATTGGTGACGATGGCGATCCGGCGCCTTGGGCAGGGGCTGCCGGGAAAAAGCCATGGCGTAATGGAACAGTTCGTTGACGCCCTCCACGCGCTGGATGCCGCTTTGCAGGAAGATGGCATCGTAGGCGGAATCCGACCCCACCAGGGCCCCGGTGTGCGAGGCGGCGGCCCGGGCACCTTCCGATGAGGTGCCGGACTTCACGGCCAGAATCGGCTTGCCCTTGTTCCAGGAGATATCGCTGGCCACCTTGATGAATTCCTGGCCGGCGGAAAGATCTTCCAGGTACATGCAGATCACCTTGGTCTGGGGGTCATCGCCCAGATAGCGCAATAGATCGATCTCGTTGACATCGGCTTTGTTGCCGAAGCTGATGAACTTGGAAAAGCCGATCTTGCGCCTTCGGCATAATCCAGCACCGAGGTGCACAAGGCGCCGGACTGGGAGATGAAGCCGATGTTGCCGGGCCTGGGCATGATGCGGGCAAAGCTGGCATTCATGCGAACATTGGCATCGGTGTTGATTACCCCCAGGCAGTTGGGGCCCACCAAGCGGATTTGGTGACGGACGGCGATTTCCTGGATCTGTTTTTCCAGGGCCGCTCCCTCGCCGCCGATCTCCTTGAAACCGGCAGAGATGATCACGGCACCGGAAGCGCCCTTGTTGGCGGCTTCTTCAATCAGGGCGGGCACCAAATTGGGTTTGACGATGATCAATACCAAATCGATCGAATCCGGTATTTCGCTCAATGTCGGGTAGGTCTTGACCCCGTAAA
This sequence comes from Desulfosarcina cetonica JCM 12296, assembly GCF_001311845.1. Lineage (GTDB taxonomy): Bacteria > Desulfobacterota > Desulfobacteria > Desulfobacterales > Desulfosarcinaceae > Desulfosarcina > Desulfosarcina cetonica. Next base: position 52,858 of record NZ_BBCC01000020.1, read on the forward strand.
TGGATTTCAATTTCGGATGCACCGGATAAAGCACGCCCTGATACTCACCGCGAGTCAGGTTGCGCATGACCGCCTGACCCACACTGTTGGGGCGCGTGGTGGCGCCAACGATCGCGATCGATTTCGGATTGAAGATGGTTTGAATGGATTCTTTCATGAGCGCTTTCTCCTTGAATAAGATCAACAGCAGGACAGGCCAACGGACGACGCCATTGCCGCAAAACGTTCGCGGCCACCTGGCCCATGCTCAGCAATGCTAATGCCAAAGGCGGCTGAACATCGATATTTATTGTAAATATAGTCTGTTATGGGGTGGTTGGTGCGGCGTTGACCTGCGGTGGGGAGTCTTTCGAGCTGTCATCTTTTTTTCAGCATGTAAAAGAAAAATAGGTGTGCAGCGGGTCGTTGGATACGTCGTAGCTATTGAAAAAACAGGATAAAATACCAACCGGTCTTGGTTTCCGCTTCGGAGGGCAGGTGCTGGGCCGTTTCTTTTCGACGCCAGCGGAAAATACACCGCTCAATGGCGGCACTGGACGGCGATGATATCGGCCAAGGTGCGAATGCCCGCGTCGACGTGTTCATCCCACGGATAGCCGCAGCTGATGCGGATGCAGTTGCGGTAGCGGTCGGTGGTGGAGCAGATGGCGCCGGGAAAGATGGAGATCTTCTGCCTGCGGGCCTCGTGAAAGACCTTAAGGCCGTCCACCCGCCGATCCAGCTCGACCCACAGGGTCAATCCACCGGCCGGAGCCGTGATTCGGGTCCCCTCGGGAAAATAGCGGGCGACGGCCAGGGCCATGTTGGTGACCTGGTTTTTCAGGGCCGTGCGCAGGCGGCGCAGGTGCCGGTCGAAAGCGCCCTCCTTGAGAAACCGGGCGACGATAGCCTGGTTTAGGGTGGGCGAGGCCACGGTGCTGTCCATCTTCAGGCGACGGACGCGCTCCGCATAACGGCCCGGCAGGGTCCAGCCCACGCGCAACCCCGGTGAGAGGGTCTTGGAAAAAGAGGCGCAGTGGAGCACCAGCCCTTGCGATCGAGGGATTTGAGCGTCATGGGGCGCTGCCCGCCAAAATAGAGTTCGCCGTGGATGTTATCCTCGATGATGGGAATGTTCTTCTCCACCATCATTGCCACCAACGCTTTTTTCTTCTCATCGGGCATGACAAATCCCAGGGGATTGTGAAAATTGGGCACCATCAGACAGGCCGCCACGGCGTTGTCGCGGATGGCCTGGTCCAGCTGATCCAGGTCGATGCCGGTCTGGGGGTCGGTGGGCACCTCCAGGGCGAACTTGTTCTGATCCTCGATGATCTGCAGGAACCAGGTAGGTGGGCGATTCCACCACCACGGTGTCACCGGCATCACCAATGGCCCGCAGGCACAGATTGACGGCCTCGATGCAGCCGCTGGTGATGACCATTTCGTCCAGCATGGCCTGGCGCGCTTGTCCGACCATGCGTTTGGCGATCTGGCGCTTCAGTTCGGTATTGCCGTAGGGGTCTTCATAGCGCATCAGACTGCGTTTCATCGTTTCCAGGGGGGCCGTGCGCAAACAGCGGGTCAGGGCCTTGAAGGGCAGGAGCTCCGGCATGACCGTCGACCCGCCCAGCTGGAGAAATTCCGGATTTCCCATGTCCTCGACGATTACATAGGCCAGGGCATTGACCGTGACGCGTTTGGGCTCGGGGTGCAACTGCTGCGTCTCGGGTGGCGGCAGGATACGGTCCAAAAGGGGCTTGACATAGTAACCGGACTTCTGCCGCGGCACGACCACGCCGCGCTTTTCCAGCTCGATATAGGCCTGGTAGACGGTGGTGATGCTCAGGCCGGTCTGGTCGTGCAATTTGCGCAATGACGGCAGCTTCTCGCCGGATCGGTAGACCCCATCCCGGATTCTGGCTTCCAGGTCGTCGGCCAGGCGGGTATATCGAAAACTGGCAGCGGTGTTTTCCGGCATCGATCAAGCCTCCATTCTGTTACTTAAAAAAATAAGAACAACTGTATCTGTTATTGTCTACTGGATTTGTTAGAGTAGGGCAACAACGAATGCGAGGAGGCCCATGAAACCGGAAAAAGAAAACCCTGCCTGGACACGGATCTGTTTTCTGCTTTCACCCGAGGACTCATCGACACCCGCCGGCGGCTTGCCGGTGGGTGTCGGGCCCAGCTGTTGCCGGATCAAAGCGCTGTTCTGGGTTGTTGTCAGCGTGGTGGGCGCAATCCTTTTGGGGCAGTTGTAAGCGGCTGTTTGAAAAGTCCGTCTAAAGGAGACGCACGATGTTGGACGACTTGCGCAAAGGGGTACTGGCTAACCTGCCGGTGGCTGCCAGTGTTGGCGCATACGGCAGTGTGCTGGGCATGTTGGCGGCCCAGAAAGGGCTGACCTGGGGGCAGCTTTTGGCCATGAACCTGTCGATTTTCGCCGGATCCGCCCAATTTGTCATGGTGGAGATGTGGGCGCCGCCGCTACCGGTGGTGGAGATGACCCTGGCCGTCCTGATCATTAACCTGCGCTACCTGCTTATCGGCGCATCACTGGAGCCGCTTTTCCGGGGTACGTCCCTGGCGCGCAAGGCCGCTATCATGCACCTGGTGGCCGACGAGAACTGGGCCGTCACCATGGCGGCCAGTCGCACCGGCCGGGCCACCACCGGATTTCTGCTGGGTGGCGGCATCTGCCTGTGCAGCGTCTGGTCCATGGGTACGCTGCTGGGCCATCGGCTGGGCGCTTTGGTGGCCCATCCAGAGCAATTTGCCCTCGATTTTGCTTTTGTGGCGGTTTTCACGGCCCTGACCGTCGGCATGTGGCGGGGCAAATCAGACATCCTGCCGTGGCTGACGGCGGCGATGCTGGCGGTCG